>CAYGVJ010000032.1:0-41221 GCA_964353255.1 uncultured Solibacteraceae bacterium
GGTCCATCCGGGAGATTGACCGGCTGCCCACCTCGCACCGCCTGCGCTGGGCCGATATCGACGGGCGCGGCCAGAAGGTGCTCGTGAACGCCCCACTGGCCGGAGCGACTTCCGCGCCGCCCGACTACCAGGAGAAAGTCCCGCTGGTGTTCTACCGTCCGGGCGAGTGGAAGCGCGAGGTGATCTCGGAGACGCTTTCCGGCGTGCTGCACGGCATTCACGTGATTGACTGGGACGGTGACGGGCGCGACGAGGTGCTGACCGCCAGCTTTCTGGGGATTCACTTGCTCAAACGCGACCGGCGCGGAAGCTGGCGGATGACGGAACTCGCCAAGGGCAGCCCGGAGCCCTGGCCGCGGTGCGGTTCGAGCGACGTGGCGGCGGGCCGGCTGGGCCGGCGGCGTTTCTTGTGCAGCATTGAGCCCTGGCACGGCAACCAGGTGGCGGTCTACTCCCCGCAAGGCAAGCTCTGGCAGCGCCAGGTCATCGACGATTCCCTGGTCGAGGGGCACGCGCTGGCAACCGCCGACTTGGACGGCGACGGGCGCGACGAGATCATCGCCGGCGGCCGCGGCAAGCCGTTCAGCGTCTACATTTACTCAACCGAGGACGCTCGGGGGATCCGCTGGCGGCGCCAGACGCTGGATGAAGGCGGCATGGGCCCTGCCGCCTGCGCGGTAGCCGACCTGAACGGCGATGGGAAGCCGGACATCGCGTGCATCGGGGGGACGGGGTTGAAGTGGTACGAAAACCTGGGACGGCCGTGAGGGGGAGAGCGGGAAGGCTCTGGACTCGGCCACGCCGGGCAGTGGAGAATAGGGTTACCGGTTGCCCTCTGCTGCCATGCTTTCACAACCAGAGCGCGAGGCCCGAGAGGAGATCGACCGGCTCCTCGGGCTCTGTGGCTGGGTGATACAGGACCCTGCCACGGCGAACCTCGGCCTTGCGCGGGGCCTTGCCATCCGGGAGTTCCCGCTGCGGCGAGGCTACGGCTCTGCCGACTATCTGCTGTACCTCGACGGGAAAGCCGCCGGGGTGGTGGAGGCTAAGCCGGAGGGCGAGACTCTCTCCGGCTACGAGGTCCAGACCGAGCGGTACAGCCTGGGCTTGCCAGATGCTCTGCCAGCGCACCGCCGCCCGCTGCCGTTTCTTTACCAGAGCACCGGCGTCGAGACGCGCTTCACCAACCTCCTGGAGCCGGATGCGCGGAGCCGTGGGGTATTTGCCTTCCACCGGCCGGAGACGCTGGCCGGCTGGCTCGCCGCCGAAGCTGCTTTCCCCGGATCCATCCTCCGGGCGCGGCTGCGGCGTTTGCCGCCCATCGCCGTCGCCTGCCTGCGGCCGATCCAGGTCAGAGCTATCGAGGGCCTGGAACGTTCCATGCGGGAGGGCCGCCCCCGGGCGCTCGTGCAAATGGCCAGCGGGGCCGGCAAGACCTTTACGGCCTGTAACTGGATCTATCGCCTCGTCAGGTTCGCCAACGCTCACAGGGTCCTCTTCCTGGTGGACCGCGGCAACCTGGGCCGCCAGGCGCTCAACGAGTTCCAGCAGTTCGATACCCCGGATGACGGACGCAAATTCACGGAACTCTACAACGTCCAGTACATGCGGACCAACCGCTTGGATCCGGTCAGCCGGGTTTCGATCAGCACGATCCAACGCCTGTACTCCATGCTCAAAGGCGAGCCCGAATTCACCGGGGACGAGGAGGCGTCGCAGTTCGCCGCCGCCCTGCCGGTCGCGGCGCCTCTTCCGGTCAGCTACAACCCGGCCCTGCCGATCGAGTCCTTCGACGTGATCGTAACCGACGAATGTCACCGCTCTATCTACAACCTGTGGCGCCAGGTACCCGAGTACTTCGATGCCTTCCTGATCGGACTCACCGCCACCCCGTCCAAACAAACGCTCGGCTTCTTTAACCAGAACCTGGCCTGCGAGTACAACTACGAGCAGGCCGTAGCCGATGGCGTCAGCGTCGATCACGACATCTACGTGATTCAGACCCGCATCACCGCGCAGGGGGCCACGGTCGAGGCCGGCCAGTACCTTGACAAGCGCGACCGGCAGACCCGGCGCCTCCGCTGGGAGCGCCTGGAAGAGGCCTTCAGCTACGGCCCAGATCAGCTTGACCGCGACGTTGTGGCCAAGGATCAGATCCGCACCATCATCCGCGCCTTCAAGGAGAGGCTGTTTACCGAGATCTTTCCCGGCCGCACCGAGGTGCCGAAAACCCTCATCTTCGCCAAGGATGACAGCCACGCCGAGGACATTGTCGAGATCGTGCGCGAGGAATTCGGCAAGGGCAACGATTTCTGCGAGAAGATCACCTACAAGACCGGCACCGCGCGGCTGGTCAGCGAATCCGGAGAGGTCAGCTACCAGTCGAGCGGCCTCACAGCGGAATGGCTCCTCTCCTCGTTCCGCAACAGCTACAACCCGCGCATCGCCGTGACCGTGGACATGATCGCCACGGGCACCGACGTGCGGCCCCTCGAAGTCGTCTTCTTCATGCGCGAGGTGAAGAGTCGCACCCTCTTCGAGCAGATGAAAGGACGCGGCGCACGGGTGGTTGCGGCCACCGAACTGCAAGCGGTCACTCCGGACGCTGCTGCCAAGACCCGTTTTGTGATGGTCGATGCGGTGGGCCTCTCTCACCAGGAGCTGGTGGACACCCACCCGCTGGAGCGCCGCCCGAGCGCCTCTTTCGAGGCGCTGCTGAACGCCGTAGCGTTCGGCAGTCGCGACCCGGAGGTGCTGTTATCGCTGGCCTCCAGGCTCGCCCGGCTCGACCGCCAGTTGACTCGCGAGGACCGCGCAGCGGTAGAGCGGACCTCCGGCGGGGTTCCGCTGGCGGCCATAGCCGGGGCCATCGTCCGTGCCCTCGACCCCGATACCCAGCTCGAAGCCGCGCGCACAGCGACCGGTTCGGAGGAGCCTCCCCCGGAGGAGGTGGAGCGAGCCCGAGCGGCGCTGCTTGAGGACGCGGCGGCTTCGCTCGCCGCCAACCCTCCCCTGCGCCAGAAGCTCATTGAGGTCAAGAGGTCCTACGAGCAAACCATCGACACCATTACCCCGGACGAGGTGCTGGAGGCCGGCTATTCCGAGGCGGCGCGCGAACGGGCACGCAACCTCGTCCGGTCCTTCGAGGAGTTCCTGCGCGACAACCGAAACGAGATCGCGGCTCTACAGATCCTTTACAGCCGTCCTTACGCCCGCCGGCTGACCGCGGACATGGTCAGCGAGCTGGCCGACGTGCTGGCCCGCCCCCCGCGCCGCTGGATGCCCACGCAGCTCTGGGAGGCCTACCAGACGCTGAACCGCTTGCGGGTGCGCGGCGCCGGCCTGCGCGTCTGGACCGACGTGGTTTCGCTGGTGCGCTTCGCCCTTGGCCTCGACCCGGAGTTGCGGCCCTATGCCGACAGCGTGCGCGAGCGCTTCGATCTGTGGCTGGCGCGCCAGCAAGCCGCCGGTACAACCTTTACTCCGGAACAGCGGAGGTGGCTGGAGGCCATCCGCGACCACGTGGCCGCCAGCATCGACATTACCTCCCGGGATCTGGAACTGACCCCCTTCATCGAGCGCGGCGGTCTGGGCCGCGCCTACCAGCTCTTCGGTCCCGAGATCGCCCCGCTGCTGGAGGAATTGAACGAGGCGTTGGCGGCATGAAACGTTGGAACGCCGCGGCGATCGCGCCGACCTGGGTTCTGACGAGCCTGGGTCAGATCCTCACCCCGTCGTGCGACCGGAGGAACCCGCTGGAACTCCCGGATCTGCCGTTCATCGGGATGGAGCATGTCGAGCCCCACACGATGCGGCTGCTGGGGACCGTACCCGCTGGCACGATGAGAAGTAGGGCCGTGCACTTCCAGCCGGGCGCCGTCATGTACGGACGATTGAGGCCGTACCTCAACAAGGTCTTGCGTGCTGACATGGAGGGCCTGTGCTCGGCTGAGTTTATCGTGTTCCCGCCCACCCCGCATCTGGAACCGAGGTACATGCAGTTCTTCCTGAGCAGTTCAGACTTTGTCTCGTTCGCGTCGCACCTGAATACCGGGGACCGCCCCCGAGTGGACTTCGAACAGCTTGCCGCCTTCCCGGTCCCCCTGCCGCCTCTCGCTGAGCAGCGGCGGATCGTGGCTGAAATCGAAAAGCAGTTCACTCGGCTGGAGGCGGCCGAAGCGGCCCTGCTCCGCGGACGGGCCAACCTCAAGCGTTACCGCGCCGCGTGCCTGCAGGCGGTGAGCGTCGAAGGGCCGACCACCATGTTCGGCTCGCTCTGCCGAGACGCTAGCTACGGGAGCTCCGTGAAGTGCGACTACGCTTTTGACGGTCCTCCCGTTGTTCGAATCCCAAACATCGAACGTGGGCACCTGCGGCTAGACGACCTCAAGTTCGCTCCGGGAATGGCGACCTTCAATGACAGGGATGCACTCGCTCCCGGTGACTTCCTTGTGATTCGCACGAACGGCAGTAGGAATCTGATCGGTCGTGCTGCTTTGGTAGATCACGAGTTGGACCGGAGGTGCTATTATGCCTCCTACCTGATTCGTTTCCGACTTGCACTCGACCCGTTGCGGCAACGTTGGCTCTCTGTGGTCTGGGATGCCCCTAGAATCCGCGTGCAAGTGGAGAGGGCAGCAGCCACGTCAGCGGGGCAGTATAACCTCAGTATCGGTGCGTTGGCCAGGGTGTCAGTGCCCATACCTCCCCCGGAACGCCTTGCCGGTATCCTCTCAGAGATCGAGGACCGACTCTCTGTGGTGCAGAAGGTCGCGGATGTCATCGAGGCTAATCTCCAGCGCGCTGCGCGCCTGCGCGAGGCCATACTCAAGAGGGCCTTCGAGGGCAAGCTGGTGCCGCAGGATCCCAACGACGAGCCGGCCAGCGTGCTGCTGGAACGCATCCGCCGCCAGCGGGCCGAGCGCCAGAACAGCGCCCCGTTACGCCAGCGTCGCCGTCGCAAAGACGTATCATAGAATCGAACAGCGCAACGGCATCACGAAGGGAGGGAAACGCCACGAACTACCAATCACAAGTGCTCCGCCTGCACACGAATCAGGACTACTGCCAGCGCTTGCCGCTGGAGGTTTGCGGGGAGATCTTGCACGGCTTCAAGCCGCTACTGAGCTCCTCGGTACGCATGGCTGTCGAAGGTTCGAGCACAGGGCGTGGACGGCCACCCATCTGGCTGACCGCCGCCTCCGATGTTCGCTTGGCGGGCTACTCGCACGAGGGCACGGACACCCTCCTCGAACTCCAGCTCCCCCGCTTAGGCGACGCGGCCCCCGAAGTATACGCTCAAGGGGAGATCTGGCCCACGAGACCCCAACCGGAAGCCACGGCGGTCGATGTCTTGGCCGAGGCCGTGGGCGAAGTCGCCAGCAGGAACCCGGAGAGCCTCCGCTACGATCATCTGCTGCTAGGCCGTCTTGCCAGGCTGGGCAGGGTTCTATCCGACCGGCTGGAATCCATTTCTTTGGTCCCGACCGCTCGGGGCGTCGTGCCACTCGATCGCGCTGTAGTCGAGAACGCCCGCGAACTTATCCAACGCACCCCGCCGCCGCAGCAGGTGCGGGTGGTGGGCAAGCTGGACATGATTCGTCACAGCACCCGCTCGTTCGCTCTCGTACTCGACGACGGCACCGAGGTCCCTGGGGTTCTGGAGGACCACCAGGGCGTGCAATTCCTGGGACAGTGGTTTGGCAAGCCGGTGCTGGTACTGGGCAGGGCTATCTACCGGCCATCCGGAAGTCTGCTGCGCGTGGATACTCTGGCGGTCGAGAGCGGCGAAGGGCAGCCCGCACTGTTCTCGAAGGTGCCGCCGCCCAGGCCTGGGAAGGTAACCCCGCCGCGGCTGGCCCGGGCCGGGGAGGGCTGGAGGGCCTTCTCAGCCTACTTCGGCCAGTGGCCGGGCACGGAAAGCGACGCGGAGTGGGCGGCCATGCTCGAGGAGATGAGGCACTAGCCGGCGGGAAGGCATGAGCAGAGCGCCCTACTTGCTCGATACCAGCGTGGTGCTCCACCTGGCCCGTGGCAAGGAACTCGGCAGGCGCATCATGGCGCAATTCGGGCTCCACGACGCGGTCTACCGCCCACTCATCAGCATCGTCAGCGTCGGCGAACTCATGGCGTTCATCGCTTACAAAGGCTGGGGCGAGGGAAGGCGGCGCCCTCTGGAGGGAATGCTGGCCGCGCTGGTGATTGTGGACATCAACAATCAATCCGTCTTGGACGCTTACACTGAACTCTACGCGGTGGCGCGCCGGGCCGGCAACGCCATCTACAAGAAGAACGATCTCTGGATCGCCGCCACCGCCAAGGCGGCCGGCGCCGTGCTGCTCACGACGGATCGAGATTTCCTGGTGTTCCAACCCGCTGACGTGGCGGTCCAGTACATCGGCCCCGACCTTAGCGCCCCTGCCAGAGAGGCAGCCCCATGAGCGAAGCGCAGCAGATCGTCTCGCGCATGTGGAACTACTGCCACCTCTTGCGCGATGAAGGGCTTTCGTACCTGGAGTACATCGAGCAGTTGACCTATCTGCTGTTCCTCAAGATGGCGCACGAGAAGACCCTAGCGCCGTACCAGCGGCCGTCGGTGGTTCCCGCGGGCTGCGATTGGCCGAGCCTGCTGGCCCGCGACGGGGACGAGTTGGAGGCTCAGTACCGCCGGGTTCTGGAAACCCTGGGCAAGAGCGGCGGTACGCTCGGCGTCATCTTCCGCAAGGCTCAAAACAAGATCCAGAATCCCGCCCTATTGCGGCGCCTCATCGCCGACCTGATCGACAAGGAGCAGTGGAGTTCGCTGGATGCGGACGTGAAGGGCGACGCCTACGAAGGGCTCCTGGAGAGGAACGCCGAGGATACCAAGAGCGGCGCCGGCCAGTACTTCACGCCGCGGGCACTCATTCGCGCCATCGTAGAGGTGATGAGGCCCGCACCCCGGCAAACCGTCATGGACCCAGCCTGCGGTACCGGCGGCTTCCTGCTGGCCGCCTACGAGTACATCAGCCGGAACCATCGGCTGGACCGCAGGCAGAAGGAGTTCCTGAGGAGCGAGGCGCTGCACGGCGTTGAGATCGTCGAGAGCGCCGCGCGCTTGTGCGCCATGAACCTGCTGCTGCACGGCATCGGCGAGGCGGTCTGCCCGGTGGCGCGCGACGACAGCTTGGCCAAGAAGCCCTCCGTTTTCTACGACCTGGTCCTCACCAATCCGCCCTTCGGGAAGAAGTCCAGCTTGACCTTCGTTAACGGCGAAGGCGAGGAGCGCAGGGACAACCTGGCCGTGGTGCGTGACGATTTCTGGACCAGCACCTCCAACAAGCAATTGAACTTCCTGCAACATGTCAAGTCGCTATTGAAAATCCACGGGCGCGCCGCCATCGTGGTTCCGGACAACGTCCTTTTTGAAGGCGGGGCGGGCGAGACCGTTCGGCGGAAACTCCTTCACGAGTGCGAGGTCCACACCCTGCTGCGACTGCCCACGGGGATCTTCTACGCGCAGGGCGTCAAGGCCAACGTCCTCTTCTTCGACCGCAAGCCCGCCCGCGAGGCCCCGTGGACCCAGACCCTCTGGATCTACGACCTGCGGACCAACCAGCGCTTCACCCTGAAAGCGAATCCGCTCCGCAGGCCGGACCTGGACGATTTCGTCGCCTGCTACAACCCGCAGAACCGTCATAGCCGAAAGGAAACCGAGCGGTTCCGCCCGTTCTCTTGCGAGGAGCTGCTCAGACGAGACAAAGCCAGTCTGGACATCTTCTGGCTCAAGGACGAGAGCCTGACGGATTCAGCGAGCCTGCCCGACCCCGAAGTCATTGCGGCTGAGATCGCTGAGGACCTTCAGGCGGCGCTGGATCAGTTCGCGCAGATCGCGGTCGATCTCAAGACGTAGCGAACCTACGCCGCGCTGGCCAATGAAACCACGCTACGGTCAGGCTTCAGGCGGCAGCAGGTCCAGGATCACCGCCGGCAACCGCAGGGACATCATGCTCCAGGCCAACTGAGGCGTTCTGCCAGTCGTGTTCCGCTTTGACCACCAGCCCGCGAGCGGACTCAAGGTCTTCGTTCATACAGAACCTGGCCCTCGCGCAGCGCCCGACCGGCAACATGATACCTGGCCGCAGACCATTTCCCCGCTTCTTCTGGCGTGTACCAGAGGATGTCCACCGGAACCCCGATGCCGATGAGCGCTCGGTGCGCGCGTCCGGCCCGGCGGTGCCGGGGCTCTTCAGAAGCCTTCACAATCATCAAGTCCACGTCGCTGTGCCCGTGAGCATCGCCCCGAGCGTGGCTGCCGAAGAGGATGATCTTGTCCGGCTCGATGGCTTCGACCAGTCGTCTCACGATTTCCGACAGGATCGTCTCGCTCACCACCCCGCAGTGCATACCCATATTCTCTCCGATTGCGGGACGGCGCTGAAGTGGCATGAGAACTTACGCCGCGCTGGCCAGCAGGTCCAGCCAGGCGCTTCGGCGGGCGGGGGCGAGCGAGAGCTGTTCCGGTGAAAGGCCGGCGCGCTTCTGCGCGCTGCGTAGGCGGGCCGCCGAGGGTATGTCCTCGTCCGAGCCGCTCCAGAATTCGGCCAGGTACAGCAGGGAGGCCAGCGCCGAGTCGCAGTGCTCGGGTTGGTGATGGTAGTGCACCGCCTGGACCAGGTGCTCGGGGAAACTCCAGGAGTTCAGGATATCGGCTCCCGCCTCGCCGTGATCGAACCCGCACAGGACCATCTCCGCGAACACCGGCTCGCATCCCTTCTCCAGCATCCGGGTGTAGGCGATCACACTCTCGGCGGAGGTAGTCTGCAAGGCCAGGCGCCCCACGTCATGCACCAGCCCAGCCAGAAATGCCTCCTCGGGGAGCAGGCCCGCCGATTGGCTGGCCAGGCGGGCGGACCAGTCGGAAACCTCCAGCGAGTGGCGCCACAGGCTGTGCAGGCCGACCGAAGCAAACAGCGGGTGGAACACCGCGGCGATCAACGCCTTACACGCCGCCTCGAGCCCGATATGGGCAATCGCCTGCCGCAGGCTGGAGATAGGCCGCAGCGGATTGTTCAAAGCGGAGTTGGCGGCCTGGATGAGGCGCCCGGCCAGCACCTGGTCGGAGGAGACCAGGCTCTCGACTTGCGCGGCGTCCGTCTCCGGGCAGCGAGCCTGCTCGAGGGCCTTCAGCGCCACCAAAGGGAATACGGGCAGGTGGTATACCTTCTCGACCAACTGGTCCTTGCGGATATGCTGCAAGCTGCCCAGCGCCGTGACCACGGACAGGTCCAGCGATGCTTCCTGGGTCAGGCTGCTGAGCTCATCCAGGATCTGTTCGTAGGTAACGACCTCATAAGGCAGGAACTCCACGCGCTCGACGAAGAACTCCGCCACCTGGAGGATTTCGCCCACCAGGCGCAGAGTGGGAATGGTCTGGCAAGTCTGGAGACTCACCCCACTCCCGCGGGCGCCGCCGGCTGCGACTGGGATTGCCAGGTCCTCGATCAGGCGGTCCAGGGCCTTGCCCTCCAACAGGTTGCCCCGATGGTGGTGGCCCAGGGCGGCCTGTTCGAGGAGCTCCCGCTGCTCGTGCGGCAGCCGCAGGCACCGTGCCAGTTCAACCGCCAGCGCGGCTACCCGGCGGCAATGCCGCTCCAGGGGCGACTCGCGCACACCGTCTGTATTCACTACTGCCTCTATCGGCTTATCGGACGGAAAGAGGGGCAGCCACTGTTGCAGGCGGCTGGGGTACAATCTTTAGGCTTGCCCGAACGCCGCGTCCTGGTCGTGGTCCCCACGCTGACTGCGGGACCGATGCTTATGGAGTGTCTGGTGTCGCTGCTCAACCAGACGGGACGCGATTTCCAGGTGGTGGTGGTGGACAACAGCGGTAAGCAGTTGGTCCGGCAGATGGAGGCGGAGCGTTTCGGCGCCACCGTGGTGGAGAACCCGCGCAACCTCGGCTTCGCCGCGGCCGTGAACGCCGCCATCCGCCAGTCCCAGGCGCCCTTGGTAGCGACCTTGAACGACGACGCCGTAGCGCACCCCAACTGGCTCGCAGCCTTGGTGGAGGCCCTCGAGGAACACCCGGAGGTGGGCATGTGCGCCTCGCAGGTCCGCCTGTGGGGCCAGGACCGCCTGGACTCGGCCGGCATGGTAATCGCCCGGGACGGCTCCACCAAGCAGCGCGGGCACCAGGAAGCCCCCGAGCGTTACCGCCACCGCGAGGAGGTGCTGTTCCCCAGCGCTTCGGCGGCGCTTTACCGCCGCGCTATGCTGGAGGAAATCGGGTTGTTCGACGAGGATTTCTTCCTGTATTGCGAGGATTCGGACCTGGGCCTGCGGGCGCGCTGGGCGGGGTGGAAGTGCCTGTACGTGCCGGAGGCGGTGGTCGAGCACCGCTACTCGCAGACCGCGGGAGCAATGCCGGCGCTAAAGGCGTACTACGTGGAACGCAACCGGCTGTTCCTGATCGCCAAGAATTTCCCGGTCTCTCTGCTGCTGGCAGCCCCGCTGTTCGCGCTGGCGCGCTATTTTTGGCACGTGGTAACGCTGCTGGAGGGCCGCGGCAGCGCGGCCCGGTTCCGCGGCGAGCGCGCAGGCTTCCTGGAACTGCTGTTCATTCTGCTGCGCGCTCACTGCTCCTGGTTGTTCCACGGGCCTTCCCTGTGGCGCAAGCGGCGCGAGGTGCGGGCGCGCGCGCGGATCAGCCCGCAGGCCTTCCGGCGGCTGCTGCGGGCCCATCGCATCACCACCCGACAGGTAGCGGCGCTGTGAAGACCGGCTCGGATTCCCTGCTCATCCTGGTCCCCGCATTTAACGAGGAAGGGGCCGTAGGGCAGGTGGTACGCGAGATCCGGGCGGCGGCGCCGGAGGCGCGCGTGCTGGTGGTTGACGACTGCTCGCTGGACGGGACGGCCAGCACGGCCCGGGCCGCGGGCGCCGAGGTAGTGACCTTGCCGCACCACCTGGGCCTGGGCGGGGCGGTCCAGGCCGGCTACAAGCTGGCCTTCGAGCTGGGCTACGAATACGTGATTCGCGTGGACGGCGACGGCCAGCATGACCCGGCGTGCATCCCACGCATCTTCGAGGCCCTGCGCACCAGCGGCTGCCAGATGGTCATAGGCTCGCGGTTCGTGGATGGCGGCGCTTACCCGGCCGGCCCGCTGCGCGCCCTGGGGATCCGCTTCTTCCGGCTGGTGCTGCGCCCCATCCTGGGCCAGGCCGTGCGGGATCCCACCTCCGGGTTCGTGGGAGTCAACCGCGCCGCGCTGGAGGTCTTCAGCCGGAGTTTCCCGTTGGAGTACCCCGAGATCGAGGCGCTGGTGGTCTTGCAGCGTAAGGCCTTCCGGTTCCTGGAAGTGCCCTGCCGGATGCGTCCCCGCCTGGCCGGCCGCAGCTCGATCACGGCGCTGAAGTCCCTATACTACATCCTGCACGTGCTGCTGGGCGTATTCGTCAACGTACTCAAGTACGAAGGTCGCCGCAGGAGGAAACGGAGTTGAACGGCCTTCTGAACTTCATGACCGGACTGAGCCTGGTGCTCATGATCCTGGTGCTGGTCTCGGTTCGGCGGGCGCACATCCGGGTCGAGTACTCGGTGAGCTGGCTGGGCGCGGCCGCTGCGCTGCTGGCGCTGTCGCGCTCCGAGCGGCTGCTGGCGAAGCTGGCGGGCCTGTTGGGCATAGGCGACCCGCCGCTGGCGCTGCTGCTGGTGGTGGGCTGCCTGTTCCTGCTGGTGCTGTACCGCCTCTCGATCGTGGTCTCCAAACTCAAGGACGCCAACATCGCCCTGGCCCAGCGCGTGGCGATACTGGAATTTCACCTGCGCTCCCGGGATGACCAGACGCAAGCGCGAAGCTGAGAAGCGGCCGCGGCAGGCCGTCTCCCCGCCGGCCGCCGGCGGCCTGCGGGGGTGGCACTACGCCGCAGGCTGCCTGCTCGCCTTGCTGGCGCTGTTCCAGGTGTATGAACCGGCCCTGCGCGGCCCCTTTGTCTTCGACGACCAGTACCTGCCGTTCACCGACCAGGGAGGGGCCCGGGCACCGTTCCGTAACTGGATCTCCGGACTGCGCCCGCTGCTGATGGCCAGCTTTTGGGTGAACTACCGGCTCTCGGAGCTGGAGCCGGTTTCCTACCACGTGCTCAACGTCTTGCTTCATCTGGTCAACGGAATCCTGGTCTGGGTGGTGGTGCGGCGGCTGCTGGAGCGGGCAGGGACCACCGGCAGGCTGCGGGAGCTTCTGGCCGTTTTCGCGGCGGGCCTGTTCCTCCTGCATCCCGTGCAGACCGAATCGGTGGCCTACGTGGCCAGCCGTTCGGAGACCTTGAGCGTGATGTTCTTCAGCGCGGCGCTGGCCTTGTTCCTGTGCCGCCGCTCGGAAGCCGTCTCCTGGCCGGTGGCCGCGGGGGTGCTGGCGCTGTTCGGGGCCGCGGTTTCGACCAAGGAACACACTGCCGTGCTGCCGGCGCTGCTGCTGCTGACCGACTACTTCTGGAATCCGGGGTTCTCGCCACGGGGGATTGGCCGCAACTGGCGCCTGTACGTGCCTATGGCGGCGGCCGGTTTGCTGGCCGGGCGATGGACCTTGAGGGTGTTGCACGCCAGCGACACGGCGGGTTTCGGGGTGCCCGAATTCACCTGGCAGGAGTACTTCTTCACGCAGTGCCGCGTGGTGTGGCGGTATATGCGACTGTTCTTTTTGCCTTACGGGCAGACCATCGACTACGACCTGCCGATCTCGCGCACGCTGTTTTCCCACGGCGCGGTCTTCGGTTTGGCGGGGCTGGTGGTTGTCGCGGCCACGGCGTTCATCTGGCGACGCCGCTACCCCCTGGCATCCTACGGGGTCTTCGTGTTCCTGTTGCTGCTGGCGCCCACTTCCTCGGTGATCCCGATCCTGGACCCGATCGCGGAGCATAGGCTGTACCTGCCGATGGTGGGGCTGCTGCTGGTGGTGCTGGAGTTTCTGCGGCGCTGGAAGATCAGCCGCCGGGGGCTGGCGGCCACGCTGGCCGGGCTGCTATTGATTGCCGGTGCGCTGAGCTATCAGCGGAACAAGGTCTGGGGAGGAAGCATAGCGCTGTGGGAGGACGCGGTGGCCAAATCGCCGGGCAAGGGGCGCGCGCAGTCCCAGCTCGCCTTCGCTTACTTTGTGGAGGGCCGCTGCCAGGAGGCCCTACAGCACTACGATGCCACGGCCCGGCTGATGCCGGTTGACTACCGGTTCTTCTACAGCCGGGCGCTGGTCTACCTCTGCCTGGGCCGCAAGCAGGAGGCCCGGACGGACTTTCAGGCGGCGGCTGAGGACTGCCGGCAAAAACTGAGCCGGGAGCCCGGGAACCAGCCCGCGCGGCAGATACTGGAAATGGCGGAGAGCCGCCTGAAACAAATACCCTGAGATGGCCGCCCTGCGCATAGGCGTCAACGCGCTGTATTTGATCCCCGGGGGCGTGGGAGGCACGGAGATCTACCTCCGCAGCTTGCTGGGGGCGCTGGCCGAGATTGACGCCCTCAACCAGTACATCGTCTTCACGAACCGGGAGACGGAGGCGGGCTTGGCGCCCGCGACGCCGAACTTCGCGGTGGCGCCGCAGCCGGTGCGCGCGGCCTTCCGCCCGGCCAGGATGATCTGGGAGCAGACCGGCCTCCCGCTGGCGGTGCGGCGCGAGGGGCTGGACGTGCTTCTCAACCCGGGCTTCACCGGGCCCATACTGTGCCCCTGTCCCAGCGTCACGGTCTTCCACGACCTCCAGCACAAGCGCCACCCGGAGCACTTCCGGTGGTTGGACCTGCCCTTCTGGCGGATCTTCTTGTGGGCCTCGGCGCACCGCTCCAGGCTCCTGCTGGCGGACTCGGAGGCCACCCGGCGCGACCTGCGGCGCTTCTACCGCTTGAGGGAGGAGCAGGTGCGGGTGGTCCCGCTGGGCGTCGGGAGCAGGTTCTTCGAGGTAGGCCGACAGCGGCGCCAGGTGGAGCCGTATCTGTTGTGCGTCTCCACGCTCCACCCGCACAAGAACCTGGAGCGGCTGATCCGCGTCTTTGCCGAGTTCCGGCGGAGCCGCCCGGAGTTCCGGCTGGTGATCGCCGGCCTGCGGGGCTTTCATGCGGAGGCTCTCGAAGCGCTGACGGCCCGGCTGGGGCTGGGCGAGCATGTCCGCCTGACCGGCTGGATTCCGCCGGATGAGCTGGAGGAGCTTTACCGGCGCGCCTGCGCTTTCGTCTTCCCCTCGACGTTCGAGGGATTCGGGCTGCCGGTGCTGGAGGCGCTGGCGGCCGGGATTCCTACAGCATGTTCGGCCATCGAGCCGTTGACGGAGCTGGCCGCGGGTGCGGCGCTCCAGTTCGACCCCACCGATGAAGCCGCGATGCGCCAGGCCCTCGTGCGACTGGTCTCCGACGAAGAGTTGCGCGCGCGCCTTTCCGAGCAGGGCCCCCGCCGGGCCGCCGCGTTCCCCTGGCGGCGCACCGCGGAGTTGACACTGGCGGCGCTGCGGCAGGCGGCCGGGGCGTGACAATCCCAGCGCTCGCCTACACGCGTGGCCCGGCAAGACCTACCGCGGCGGCGGCGCCGTGGACGAGGGCGCCGGCTGCCCGTCGATAGCAGCGGGCTCCATCAGCTCGATGCGCGTGCCGTCGGGATCGAAGAGGTTGGCCTGGCGCTTGCGATTGACGCCCACCTTGACCTCGATAGGCCGGCCGTAATTCTTGCGCGCCGGCCGGGCTTCGAGGATGGCCACGGCCTTGGCAAGGTCCGGCGTCATCAGGCAAACATGGTTCCGGACGCCGCGCTGCTCCGCGTCCGGCGGATTGTTGTAGAGCATGAATTCCAGGTAGTCTTCCCCGTCCGGCACCCGCATGTTGACCCAGCTCAAGAACCGGCCCGAGCCGCCGCGCCAGGTTTCCTGGAAGCCAAGCACGTCCCGGTAGAATTTCAGGGCCGGCTCCAGCGGCCCGATCAGCACGCCGAAGTGCGGCATGTGGGTCGAGATGCGGGTCTCCGGCAGAAACTTGCCTTTCTCCCGGGCGGTCCAGCTATCGGGCTCGTACTGCACAATCTCGACCGTGTGGCCGTCCGGGTCCTTGATGTTGAAGTTGGAATTGCCGGTCTGGCCCTTACCCACCTTCTCCGGCACGGCGACGCCGCGGGATGCCAGGTAGTCGCGCATGGCCCGGGCGTCGTCGGTGTAGAAGGAGATGTGGTTGAGGCGCCCGTCTTCTTTGGGCTCCTCGGCGAACAGTTCCACGTACTGGTGGTCGTTGATCTTGATGAAGACGATCCGGTCGGTGCCGTCCTTACGCTTAAGGGCAAACGGCTCCTCGAAGCCCAGGAAGTCCTTGTAGAACGCCCGCGCCTTGGCTAGATCGCTGACGTACAGCGCCATATGGGCCACGCCCAGGATGCGGGGACGCGCGGGGGCCTCGCCGGCCCACAGCGCAGGCAGGATCAACAGCAGTGCGAGTTCTCTCATGCTCCCTTCCTATACTTGTAGCATTCGGCGCGCAATTCAAGGTGCACCCTCTCGGCCAGGCCGAGGCCAGGCAGGCGCGGGCGCCGTTGTGAAGAAACGGCCGCCCCCTACCGCGGCGCGAGGGGCAACAGGCGATGAGGCGCCGCCCCCGCGCGGTGATATCGTGGCTACACAGGAGGACAGCGGAAATGACGACGGTTTGGATGCGGGCGTGCCTGCTGGCCCTGGTGGCGGGCGTCGCGGCGAACGCGCAGCTCGCCGACAAGAAGGTCTTGACCCTGGCAGCCGTGAAGAAGATCGCCGCGGCGGCCGAAGCCGAGGCCCGGAAGAACAACTGGAACGTGGCGATCGTGATTCTGGACGACGGCGGCCACCTGCTATTCGCGGAGCGCATGGACGGCGTGCAGATTGCGTCCATCGAGGTGGCCACGAACAAGGCCCGCAGTGCGGTGTACTACCGGCGCCCCGGCAAAGTCTTCGAGGACCAGCTTGTGGGCGGCCGCATGGCGGTGTTGCGGCTGCCGGGGGCCTTTCCCTTCGAAGGCGGCCTGCCGATCACCCACGGCGATCAGCTCATCGGCGGCATCGGTGTGAGCGGGGCGGCCTCCCAGCAGGACGTGCAGATCGCCAAGGCAGGCCTGGCGACGCTGGAGCCGTAGGACCGCGGCAAGGCGCGGGGCGAAGGTGAGGCCCCCTACCGCAGCAAGTCTTCGAGCTGGAGCTTGGCGTCGGTGCGGGCGTCGCGGTACTTGACGATGACCGGGGTGTAGATGGAGAGGCCCCAGTCTTTGCCGGGGCCGCGGGTGGCGACGCTGGGGCGGGAGGTGGGGGGAGCCCGGGCTGACGGCCGAGAGTCTTGACAAGGTTGTTGTTCCGGTTGTAACATTTATACATGAACTTACTTGCAGGCGACCAGATGGGTTCCACTTTCCAGAACCCTGGCTCCGGCGGCCAGCCAGCAACGGCCCCGCCTTCTCCATCTCCGCCGCCCGCTGCCTCGCGGCTCAGGGTGGCCGATGAGTGCTGGCTGGCGCTGGCCAGTTTGCACCGCGAGCGCCCCCAACAGCTTTCTTTCCCGGCGCGGGAAATCCTCGACCGCGTGACCCAGATGGCGCAGAGTCCGCTGCGCCCGGGCGTTCAGGTCCACATCTACCTCCACAACGTTGCCAATCTGCCGCCGAACTCGGCCACCTACCGAATGTTCTACAAGTTGCCGGACGGCACCTACCGCTTGTTCCGCCCCGGGGACGCACACCACGCGGCGCGCCGAGGCAAGATCAAGCCCGAGCTCGCTGAGTTGCCCCGGGAGTACCACGACCTGCTTGCGTGGTACGAGCAGGAGTATTGTCAGCAGGCCGGCGCCGCCCCGGCCGCCAGCGACCCCGTGCTGGCGATGCTGGGGGTAGGTCACGAGCTATGGTCGCCAGAAGGCGGCGACGCGTTTGTGGCCCGCGAACGGCGCAACTGGTAGGTGCGGGATGGCGAGCGTGTTCTGGGACACGAACCTGTTCATCTACCTGTTCGAGCGCAACCCGCAGTTTGCGGAGCGCGTGGTGGAGATCCGCAAGAACATGCTGGCGCGCGGTGACCGCCTGTGCACCAGCAGCCTGACAGTGGGGGAAATCCTGGTCAAGCCTGCCGCAGAGGGCCAGCGCAGCCTGCTCGAGCGCTATCGCAGCTTCTTTCAGCACCCGGCGATCACGGTGATACCGTTCGATCTGAAGGCTGCCGGCATCTACGCCGAGATTCGCCGCGACCGCAGCATCTCGCGCCCGGACGCGATTCAGTTGGCCTGCGCTGCTGCCGCGGAAGTCGATCTATTCATCACCAACGACGAGCGGCTATCGGGCAAGGTGGCGCCCGGTGTCAAGTTCGTGACCAGCCTGGCGCGGGCTCCCTTGTGAGGCCGCCCTACCGGAGCAGGTCCTCGAGCTGGAGCTTGGCGTCGGTGCGCTGGTCGCGATACTTGACGATGACCGGGGTGTAGATGGAGAGGCCCCAGTCTTTGCCGGGGCCGCGGGTGATGGCGCGAGCGCCGGCCACGACGACCGCCTCCTCGGGGATCACTAGCGGCTCGTCGTCCGTGGCGGTGTAGACCTGGCCGCGCACGAGGTCATAAACGGGAGTCGAGCGGTTCAGGATGGTGCCCGTGCCCAGGACGGTGCGGCGCTTGACCACTGTGCCTTCGTAGACGCCGCAGTTGCCGCCGATGAGCACTTCGTCCTCGATGATGACGGGCAGCGCGCCGACCGGTTCGAGCACCCCGCCGATCTGCGCCGCCGCGGAGATGTGGCAGTTCTTGCCCACCTGGGCGCAACTGCCGATGAGGGCATGGGAATCCACCATGGTGCCGTCGTCCACCCAGGAGCCGGCGTTGATGTACATAGGCGGCATGCAGGTGACGCCCCGGCCCACATAGCAGCCGTCGCGGATCGAGGAGCCGCCGGGCACCAGGCGCACACCGCTCTCCACGGTGAGCCGCTTCAGCGGGTAGGTGGACTTGTCGAAGAAGGGCTGCCGCGCCGGGTGCACCGACATGTCCACCAAAGCGCCCATGCGGAAGCCCAGCAGGATGCCCTTCTTCACCCAGGCGTTCACCCGCCAGCCGCTCCGGGAGGCGGCGTCCGGCTCGGCGGCGCGCACCTGGCCAGCGTTCAGGGCCTCCTTGAAGGCCTGAAACAGCCGGAAGTGCTCTTCGGTGTAAGCTTCCGGCTTCTCGTCGAACAGCCGCTCAATCTCAGCTTCGAGCATAGACCACCAGCCCGACTTCCTCGAGCACCTTCTCGATCCTGGCCAGGTTCTCCGGCCTGGGCGGCACCAGAGGGAGGCGCCAGACCGGCTCCAGCAGGCCCATCAACGCCAGGGCAGCCTTGACCGGGATGGGATTGGTCTCGACAAAGTTGACCTCCATGAGCGGCAGGTAGCGGCGCTCGAACTGCCGCGCCGCCGCGAAATCGCCCGCCAGGCACAGCCGCACCAGCGCGGTCATCTCGGCGGGAATCTCGTTCGAAGCCACCGAGATCAGCCCGCGCCCGCCCAGCGCAATCAGCGGCAGAGTGACCACGTCGTCGCCCGACAGCACCGCGAAGCGTTCCGGAACCTGGTGCACGATGGAGGCTACCTGGGCGATGTTGCCGGAGGCTTCTTTGACGCCCACGATGTTGTCGATTCCGGCCAGCCGCTTGAGCGTGGCGGGCTCGACGTTGACGCCGGTGCGCCCCTGCACGCTGTAGATGACAATGGGCAGCGAGACCGCCGCAGCGATGGCCTTGAAGTGCTGGTAGAGGCCCTCCTGGGTGGGCCGGTTGTAATAGGGCGTCACCGAAAGGATGCCGTCCGCGCCCAGCTTCTCGACTTCCCGGGCCAACTCGATGACCTCGGCGGTGTTGTAGCCGCCCGCGCCCGCCAGCACCGGCGCCTTGCCCTTCGCCTCCTCGAGGGTGATTTCCACCACGCGCAGGTGCTCCTCGCGCGTGAGCGTGGGATTCTCACCCGTCGTGCCGCAGGGCACCAGAAAATTGATGCCCGCCTCGACCTGCCGCCGCACCAGCCGGCGCAGCGCGGCTTCGTCCAAAGAGAGATCGCTCCGGAACGGCGTAACCAACGCGGTGCCGCAACCTGTGAACATGCTTACCCCCTGTCACCAAACAGAACCTCGCTGAACTCGAAAAAGCCTTTCTTTCCCACAACCCAGCGGGCGGCCTTCAAGGCCCCGCGAGCGAGCCCCTCCCGGGAACGAGCCACGTGACGCAGCGTGATGGTATCGGCAGCGGAATCAAAACCGATCTCGTGAGTGCCCGGATGCTTGCCCGCGCGGCTGGAGCTGGCGTGGATGGGGCGGGAGTAACCGGCGCTCTTCATGAGCTCGACCAACTTGAGCAGCGTGCCCGAGGGCGCGTCCTTCTTGGAGGCGTGGTGAATTTCCCAGGCCCAGGCGCCATAGTCCTCCTCGGTGGCCAGCCGGCGGGCAGCCTCGCTGACCAAGTGCGCGAAGACATTCATGCCCACCGAGTAGTTGGGGCTCCAGACCAGCCCGATGCCGCGCTCCTCAACCACCCGCCTCACAGGATCCAGATGTTCGAGCCAGCCCGTCGTCCCCACCACCACATTCACGCCCAGGCGGGCGAGCCGCTCGACGTTCCCCACCACGCAGGCCGCCACGCTGAACTCGACGGCCACGTCCACGCCTCGAAAATTCTCCGGCGTCAAGGCGACGAAGTCCACGTTGTTGAACTCGTCGAGCTTCACCGTCACGGTGAAGTCGTACTCCGGGGCGAGCTGCTCGATGAGCCGCCCCATCTTGCCGTAACCCACGATTGCCAGATTCATCTCAGTCGAAGACTGCCGGGTCCAGTTCCTGGAAGAACTCGGCATGCAGGCTGCGCACGGCGTCCTCGACGTCCTGCCGCGCCACCACCAGGCCGAGATTCAACTGCGAGCCGCCCAGCGAAATCAGGCGCACGTTGACGTGCGCCACCGCGCCGAAGACCCGCGCCGCCAGGCCGGCCTTCGAGCGGACGTTGTCGCCCACCAGGCACACAATGGCCTGGTCCTGCTCCACGGAGACTTCCGAGAACTGCGCGAGCTCCCGGCAGATCTCCTCCAGATGCGCCGTGTTGTCGATGGTGAGGGAGACGCTCACCTCCGAGGTGGCCAGCATGTCCACCGGGGTCTCGTAGCGGTCGAAGACCTCGAAGATCCGCCGCAGGAACCCGTAAGCCATCAACATGCGGGTGGAGTGGATGGTGACCACCGTGATGTTGTGCTTGCAGGCGATGGACTTGAACGGGTTGGCGCACGGCACCGGCTGGGCGGTGATCCGCGTGCCGGGCGCCTGAGGCCGCCTCGAGTTCAGGATCAGCACCGGGATGTTCTTCTCGATGGCGGGCAACACCGTGGCCGGGTGCAGGACCTTGGCGCCGAAGTAGGCCAGCTCGGCGGCCTCGGCGAAGGAGATGGTCTTCAGGCGGCGGGCGCCCGGCACGGTGTTGGGATCAGCCGTGAGCATGCCGTCCACGTCGGTCCAGATCTGGATCTCCTCGGCGCCGAGGCCGGCCCCGACGATGGCGGCGGTGAAGTCCGAACCCCCGCGGCCCAGGGTGGTGGTCACGCCGTCCTCGGTGGCTCCGATGAAGCCGCCCATGACCGCGACGCCCCCCTCGGTCAGCGGAGGAACCGTGGCGCGCAGCTTGGCGTACGTTTCGGAGTACAGCGGCGTGGCTTGCGTGTGTCGGCGGTCGGTGACGATCACCCGGCGCGAATCCAGGTGTCGGCTCTCGATGTCGAAGCGGCGCAGCGCCAGGGTCACGATCAGGCTGGAGAGCCGCTCGCCGTAGCTGGCCACGGCATCCGCGGAGCGCGGCGTCAGCTCGCCCAGCACCGCCAGGCCTTTTACGAGCTCTTCGAGTTCCCGGAAGTGCTCGGCCACGGTCACCTCCAGCTCCGCCTCTTCGGCCACGGATACCACCTGGCTGGCTTCCTGGAGGTGGTAGTCTCGCAGGGCCTGCAACTCCTCGAGGGCGCGGTCCCGGCGACCCGCCACGGCGTCCGCGGCGATGGCCAGCAGCCGGTTGGTGGTCTTGCCCATGGCTGAAACCACCACCACCGGCTTCCTCGCCAGGCGCTCCCTGACGATGAAGGCGAGGCGCTCGAGGGCGGCCGCCGACTCCACCGAGGTGCCGCCGAATTTCATCACGATCATTAGTCCAGCAGTCCCTCCGAATGCATCAGCTCCGCGTTCAGCACGGCGGTGCCGGCGGCGCCGCGAATGGTGTTGTGCCCGAGCGCGACGAACTTGAAGTCCAGCACCGGGCAGGGGCGCAAGCGGCCGACGAAGACCGCCATGCCGCGCTCGCGCTCGACGTCGCGCCGCGGTTGCGGGCGATTGGGTTCTTCCAGGTAGATCACCGGGCGGGCGGGCGCGCTGGGCAGGCCCCGCTCCTGCGGGAGGCCGCGGAAGCTGTCGAAGGCCGCCCGCAAGTCGGCGATGGTTGGCTTGGCGGCCAGCTCGACCGACACCGTCTCGGTGTGACCGTCGGTGACCGGCACGCGGTTGCAGTGCGCGCTCACGCGGGCCGCCAGCGGCTCGATGTGGTCGCAGACGAATTCGCCCAGGATCTTCTGCGTTTCCTGCTCCACCTTCTCTTCCTCGCCGCTGACAAAGGGGATCACGTTGGCGTTGATGTCCATGCCGGGCACGCCCGGGTAGCCGGCTCCCGAGATGGCCTGCATCGAGGTCATCAGCACCCGCCGGATGCCGAACGGCTTGAGCGGCGCCAGCGCCATCACCAGCACCACCGCGGTGCAGTTCGGGTTGGTCACGATGGCGCCCTTCCAGCCGCGCTGGCGTTGCTCGGGAATCAGCTTCAGGTGGCCCGGGTTGATCTCCGGGACCAGCAAGGGCACGTCCGGCTCCATGCGGTGGTTCTTCGAGTTCGAGACCACGAAGTGGCCCGCCTCAGCGAAAGCGCGCTCGATCTCGGTGGCCACCGAAGCATCCATGGCCGAAAACAGCAGGCGCGGAGCGTTGCCCGGCGTGCACTCCTCGACTTCGAGGTCCCGAACCGCCTCCGGCATCCCGCCCTCGAGCCGCCAGCTCGTGGCGTCGCGGTACTTGCGCTTCTGCGAGCGTTCGCTCGCTCCCACCCAGGCGAGCTCGAACCACGGATGCCCCTGCAAGAATTTCACAAAATGCTGGCCCACCATTCCGGTGGCGCCCAGTATGCCGACTTCAATTTTGCGTTGCATAAGAACCGAGCAACTTCACCATCTTCCGATAGATTTCCACCGCCTCGAGGAGTTCCCGCTTGGCAATCCTGTCCTCGAGCGTGTGGGCCAGGCGGGCGCTGCCCGGGCCGATCAGAAACGGCTCTCCCCAGGCGCCCTCGAACGCCGGAATGTCCGTGGTGAACGGCATGACCGCGGTTTCCATGCCCGCGAGCGTTCGCAGACGCACCGCGGGGGCCATCAACACTTCCGTGATCTCGGCGCGCCCGGCCACCGCGCGGGTGACCGCCTCGCGGATCAGCTCCGCCGGACCCGCCAGGCGGAACATAAGCTCCGCTTGCGCGCAGTCCGCGATAACGTTGGGCGCGCGACCGCCGGAAATGGTCCCTATGTTGAGCGTGCTTGCGCCCAGTACCGGATCCGCGGGCAGCGGGATGGCGCGAATCGCCTCGAGCACGTCCAGCAGCGTGTCGATGGCGGAGGCGCCCAGCTCCGGGTAAGCCGAGTGCGCCATGCGCCCGCGCGCCGTTACCTCGTAGCGCAGGGCCCCCTTGGTGCCCGCCGCCAGCTTGTTTTCGGTCGGCTCGCCGTTGATCAGGTAGCGCGAGCCGCGATTCTGGCGTGCGGCAGCCAGCGCGCCGGTGCTGTTGCGCTCTTCGCCCACCACCACCAGCAGGGCAAAGTCGCGCGCGCCCTCTTCGAGCAGCCCTGTGAGCGCCTTGATCATGGCCGCCAGGATCCCCTTGGCGTCGCAGGCGCCCCGCCCGTAGATGAACTCGTCGTCCTCGCGCGCGGGAAAGAACGGCGGCACCACGTCCATGTGCGTCGAGAGCGTGACTGCGGGCTGGCCCCAGCAGGCCAGGACGTTGAAGCGATCGGCTTCCACCTCCATCCGCTCGACGCGCCCGCCGGTCCGCCGGGTGAGCGCTCCCAGGTAGTCGAGCAGGAACTCGCCCACCGGCCCCTCGTGGCCGGTCACCGAGTCGATGTCGATCAGCGCTCGCGTCAGCTCGAACAGGTCCATGGCGTCACCGTTTGGCAAGTCCGGAGACTTACCCCACAACAAAAGGATGGGAGGCCAGCAGGAGGGATCACGTTCCTGATAGCGCTCCATCCGCTCCTCCAGCAGGCTGTTGAAACACCCCGCCGCAGGCTGAAGCCTACGCCACAAGGCTTCGCAGCCCGCCGAAGAGCTTTTCAACAACCTGCTAGAGAGCCGAATGACAGTGGGCAGGTCTTAACCTTGCCCCCCAACCGCCGCGAAGGTCTGGCTTCCGGCGACGGTTTCGGCGGAGTCAACTGCTGCCCCTTTCGCCCGGGCCTCCGAAGCCCCTCGGAACTGCTCAGCCCGGCTACTGATGGCCTCCGCGCCTCTATCCGGGGAACCCCCAGAATATAGGAATTGCCAGCGGGGAGTCAAATCTGCCCCGGCCGCGGCCGGCCCACCCGCAAACCGAGCTGGCGTTGGGCGGCAGCCGACAGATTCTGAATGAGCGCAATACGGCAGGGTCCAGCGATTGCGGAACGCAACTGTGCGGTCCTCACAAGAAGCGACCATGACCCGCGAGCCCGGAGAGTCGAACAATCTTCTGTATTTACAATCACTTAGGGGATGCTTTCCCGACGTTCCCGTTCCGTGACTGCGAGAAGGGGGGTGAACCCAGTGTTGCCCATGTTGTTTCCTTCATAGGAGTCAGAGAGCCAACGCGATCCGCGGCGTGGCAGCGGCGTAGCCGCTATTGTCCCATTGCCGTGCTATACTGTCCCATGAAAGCAGTGGCGGAGCAACGGAGCCTGTTCGATATCGACATTGAGGCTGGCAGGGTCTTCACCCCGACGGCCCCTATAGATGAGCGCTCGCTGTTCGCGGGTCGCACGCAGCAACTGCGGCAGATTCTGGACGCCGTGCACCAAAAGGGTCAGCATGCCATCGTGTTCGGCGAGCGGGGAGTCGGCAAGACCTCGCTTGCCAACGTGCTCCGCACGTTCTTGTCGATTCCCACGGGCGAGTCGATCCTCACCCCACGCTACAACTGCTCTGGAGTGGACACCCTGGAATCCATCTGGAGAAACATGCTGGCCGACATCCAGATGAGTGTGCCAGGAGTGGGCTTCGAGGCCCAGCCACGACCGCAGCCGTACAATTTCGCCGATCTTCTGCCCGAGCAGCTCTCCCCCGATGCCATCCGGCGGTCGGTCGGGACTTTGGCAAAGAGCGTCGTTCCGATCTTCATCATTGATGAGTTTGACCGCTTGCCGAAAGATGTCAGGCGAGCCTTTGCGGACATCATCAAGAGCCTTTCCGACCATGCCGTGCCTGCGACGATGATCCTGGTGGGGGTCGCGGACAGCGTGGATCAACTCATCGAAGAGCACCAGTCAATCGAGAGGGCCTTGGTCCAGGTCCACATGCCGCGCATGTCGGCTGGGGAGATCGCCGAGATCGTTGACAAAGGACTGGCAAGACTTGGGCTGGAGATTGAGCAGGACGCCAGGGAGCGCATAGTGCTGCTCTCCCAAGGCCTTCCTCACTACACGCATCTCATTGCACTGCACGCCGTTCGAGAGGCCATCGACGGGGGGCAAAGGATCGTCACGGTGGACACGGTGAACGGGTCGATCATCAAGGCGATGGGTGGCGTTCAGCAGTCAATACGAAGTGCGTGGAATCGTGCGATCTCAAGTCCCCGGAAGGACAACCTGTTCTCCGAGGTCTTATTGGCCTGTGCGCTCGCCAAGACCGATGAATTGGGCTACTTTGCTGCACAGGACGTTCGGGGGCCCATTCGGGCCATCACGGGCAGGCCCTATGACATACCCAGCTTCGCCCAACACCTGAATGAGTTTGCTGACGAGAAGCGAGGCTCCATACTCCAGAAGACCGGACGGAAGCGCCATTACAGATATCGCTTCACGAACCCATTGATGCAGCCATTCGTGGTCATGCAAGGGTTCGCCAGAGGCAGGCTGACGGACGAAATGCTCTTGCAGCTCGGAAGGCTGCGCGATTCCTGATCCGCGTCACCCCGGAACCGTAGTCTCCAGCCCACGTTCCGTTTGCCAGGGGAGAGTCAAATTGCCATAATCGGGACAATGCCTTCGAGCGCAGGTTGCCAGGGGCGGAGCACTGTGTCGCCCTACCGCTTCAAACCCAGCCGTCACAGCAGCCAGGTGCTCTTGCTGGATGAGCTGCCGGAGGGCGGCGAGGGGCGGCGGGTGCTGGACGTGGGCTGCGGAGACGGCTACCTGAGCGCCATCCTGGCGGAACGCGGCTACCAGGTGGTGGCCATCGACAGATCCTTGGAGGCGCGCGCCACCCTGCCGGAGAGCGTGCAGTTCATCGAGGCCGATCTGGACCAGGGCGTGCCGGTCGAGGGCGGCGGATTCTCTTACATCGTGTGCGCGGACGTGCTCGAGCACCTGCGGGAACCGCAGCGCGTGCTAGGCGAACTGCGGTCGCGGCTGGCGCCCGAGGGCCGCCTGCTGGCCTCGCTGCCCAATAGCGGCAACCTCTATTTCCGGCTGAACGTGCTGCTGGGCCGGTTCCCGAAGCACGACCGCGGGCTGTTCGATCGCTCCCACCTGCACTTCTACACCTGGCGGGGGTGGGCCGAGTGCCTGGCGCGGAGCGGTTTCCGCATCGAGAAGCAGCGGCCCACCAGCGTTCCGGTCTCCCTGGCGCTGCCCAAGTGGGAGGGCACGCTGGTGGTGCGCATGCTCGAGAGCCTGTCCTTCTTGCTGGCCCGTCTGTGGAAGAAGATGTGCGCCTACCAGTTCGTGGTGGTGGCGCGCGCCGAAGGCGCTGCCGGGAACCCGGCAGCGACCGGCGTTCCCATCTCGGGGACGCTGCGCCTGACAGTGCATCCCCGCAGCACCCCGGCGGCGGGCGAGGCTCCGGCCGCCAAGCCCAAGGTGGTGGTGGTCATGCCGGCCTACAATGCCGCCCGGACCCTACCCATGACCTACGCCGAGCTGCCGCACGAGTTGGTGGACCTGGTGATTCTGGTCGATGACGGCAGCTCCGACGACACCGTGCGCGTGGCCCGCGAGCTGGGTGTTGCGGTCTTCACCCACAACCGCAACTACGGCTACGGCGCCAACCAGAAGACCTGCTACCGGGAGGCACTGAAGGCGGGCGCCGAAATCGTGGTCATGGTGCACCCGGATTACCAGTACGACCCGGCCCTGCTGCCGGAGATCATCCGGCCGATACAGGAAGGCCGGGCGGACATCGTACTGGGCTCGCGCCTGCTGGGCGCAAGTCCCATCCAGCAGGGCATGCCCTGGTGGAAGTATTACTCGAACCGCGTGCTGACGCGCCTGGAGAACGTGGTCTTCCGGCGCCAGCTCTCCGAGTACCACACCGGCTACCGCGCCTTCCGCCGCGAGGTGCTCGAATCGGTCAACTTCCCGATGAACTCCGACGGGTTCATCTTTGACCAGGAGATCCTGGCGCAGGCCGTCGAGCTGGGCGCGCGGATCGCCGAGGTGCCGGTTCCCACCAGGTACTTCCCGCTGGCCTCCTCGGCATCCTTCCCACAGAGCGTGGTTTACGGGCTGCGCATTCTCTGGCTGCTCGCGCGCTACGGTCTGCACCGCGCCGGGCTGCTGCGCCAGCGGCAGTTCGAGAGCCTGACCCACCGCTACATGAAGGAACCCGGCGGCGAATCGCGCCCCTGAAACCGCATGTCTTCGACAACTTCCGCGACCAGGCCCGGAACCCGGGCGACCGTGCTGGTTGACTGCCTGCTGATCGCGCTTCTGACTGCGGCGCTCATCTGGCCGCTGTTCAAGGTGAAGTACACGACCAACTGGTTCTCGATCGAGAGCACCTTCATCGCCGACGGGCGGTTCTTGAAAGAGCACTGGCCGCATCCGGGCTGGCAACCGCTGTGGTACGGCGGGACGCGCTTCGATTACATCTATCCGCCGGCGCTGCGGTACGCCACGGCGTGGCTGTCGAGGACTTTCCCGATTTTGCCCGTGCGGGCGTACCACATCTACGTGGCGTTCCTGTACTGCCTGGGAATTGCGGGCGTGTACGTTCTGGTGCGGCTGGGGAGCAACTCGCGCCGGGCGGCGTGGCTGGCGGCGGCGGCCGCGGCGCTCGTCTCTCCCAGTTACCTGTTCATGGCGAACATACGCGCGGCCGGCCTGCACGTCGCTCCCTGGCGATTGACGGTGCTGGAGGTCTATGGCGAGGGGCCGCACATGTCGGCGCTGGCGCTGCTCGGTTTCGCCCTGGCGTTCTGCTGGATCGCGGTGCGGGACGCGAGTCCGCGGATGATCGCGCTCGCCGGCGTGCTTTGCGCGCTGGTGGTTTCGCACAACTTCTATGGGGCCACCGCGCTGGTGATCTTCTTCGCCGTCCTCTGCTGGTCGTTGTGGGTAACGCATCGGGAAAACCGGATGTGGCTGCGCGCCGCGGTGATCGCGGTCCTGGCCTACGGCCTCACGGCGTTCTGGCTGTCTCCTTCCTACGTCCGGATCACTAACGCGAATCTGAAGCTGGTTTCCGAGCAGGGCAACATGTGGTCGCTGTGGATCGCCCTGGCCGTGGCCGTGGCTTTCGTTATGGCGACCGACAAGCTGGTGCGCGGGCAGCGCGCGGCCGCTTGGGGGGTCTTCCTGTCCGGCTCGGTGGTCTTTTTCGCCCTGAACGTGCTGGGGCAGCAGTACGTCAACTTCCGCGTGGTAGGCGAGCCGACACGCTGGATTCCGGAGTTTGACCTGGCGGTGATCTTGCTGGTTGTCGAGGGCCTGCGGCGGCTGTGGGGGAGCCAGTTGCCGCAGCGGCTGCGGGCAGTCCGGTTACCGCGGCGCCTGGAGTGGCTCAAGACGCGGAACTGGGTTCCGATGGGGCTGGCCGTCGTCATCGCGCTCGGCGGATTTGCCGCCAGCAGCCGCCATTACCTGAAGCGGCCCTGGCGGCTGTACCAGCGCGAGCCTGACTACCAGCAGCGAGTCGAGTTCCGCATCCCGGAGTGGATCTCTCGGGACCTGCCCGATTCCCGCACGGTGGTCACCGGCTCGGTGCGTTTCTGGTACAACACCTGGCACGACCTGGCGCAGAGCGGCGGCGGCTCCGAGCAGGGCGTCCTGAACCAGATGGTGATTCCGGCGCACTGGCAGATTCTGCTGGGAGACCAGGCGGAGCCTTCGATCCTGTGGATGCAGTGCCTGGGCGTGGACGCGGTGGTGGTCCACGACAAGACCTCGCAGGAGGTTTACCACGACTTCCAGTTTCCGAAGAAGTTTGCCGGCGTGCTGCCTGTGCTTTACGACGACGGGCAAGGCAACGTCATCTACAGGGTTACGCGGCGCTCGCCGGGGCTGGCGCGCGTGGTGGAGCGCGCGCGGGCCCAAGCCCTGGAACCGTACCGCAAGGAAGCGGAGATGGAATTCACCCGCGCCTACGCCGCCGTGGTCGAGCAGGGGCCGGATTCGCCGGCGACTTCGTCCTGGGAAAGCTCCGGCGCCCTGCACGTCCGGGCGCGAGTTAAGCCCGGGGAGGCTCTGCTGGTGCTGGTCAGCTACGATCCCGCCTGGCGCGCCTATTCCGGCAAGGAACGCCTCCCGATCCGAAAGGACGTGCTGGGGCAGATGCTGATTGAGGCGCCGCCGGGCGAGCACGACCTGCGGCTGGTGTTCGAGACGCCGCTGGAGAACCGCATCGGCCGTGTGGTGAGCGCGCTGGCGGCGCTGCTGGTTGTAGCGCTGATCGTGGCCGGGAGGCGCTTCCGGTGGGCGGTGCGCTGAAGAGGTCCGCCTGGCTGGGGAACGCGCTGGCGGCGGCCGCGATATTCCTGGTGAACGCGGCGCTGAACGGCCCGCTGTTCCTTCCGGGCGAAATGCCCTTCCGGGACTCGATCGAAGGCGGCTACGCCTCGATGGTGCGCTTTTTCGCGGCGCATCCGGAACCCTGGGGCTGGAATCCCACGGCTTACTGCGGGCTGCCCGCTCAGTTCACCTACCTGCCGGGCTTGCCTTATCTGGCCGCCGCTGTGACCTGGCTGGCGCCGGGACTCGAGCCCGCCTACGCCTACCGGCTCATCACCGCCGTGCTGGCGTGCCTGGGACCGGTGAGTGTGTTCTTCTTCGTGCTGTACTTCACCGGGAGCCGCCGTTGGGCTCTGGCGGCCGCGCTGGCATACACTCTCTGCTCGCCCTCCTACGGCTTGTTCCGCACCATCGAGAAGGACCGCGGAATCGTCCAGCTTCCCTGGCGCATCCAGGTCCTGGCCAAGTACGGCGAAGGCCCGCACAACGCCGGGCTGACCTTGCTTCCCCTGGCGGTGGTGGCGCTGTGGGCGGCGGCCGCCGGGCGCAAGCGCCGGCAGATACTGGCGGCGGCGCTCCTTCTGGCGGCGCTCGCCCTGACCAACTGGGTGGCGGCGCTGGCTGCAGCCTTGTGCGCGCTGACGCTGCTGGTGACCCTGGCGTTCGAGAAGGACGCCCGCGCGCGTGTCTTGACCATCGCTGGCGCGGGCGTGCTGGCGTATCTGGTGGCCTGCTTTTGGCTGACGCCCAGCTTCGTCCGCACGACGGCGCTGAACTGGCCGGCGGATGCGTTCAACTACCAGCTCGAATCCGCGCAGATCTGGCTACTGGTGGGGCTGCCTGCCGCGCTGCTCGCGTTGCGCGCGCTGCTGGCCCGGATGAAAGTCGAGGCCTATCGCTGCTTCGTCACGCTGGCGGCGTTCGCTTTCGGATGGATCGTGGTGATTTACTACTCGCACGGACTGAGCACGATCCCGGAATCACGTCGGTACGCCGTCGAGTTCGAGATGTTCCTGCTGCTGGCGCTCGTGGAGTGGCTGCGCTGGGCGCTACAGCATCCCTACCCGATGTTGCGGCGCTGCGCGATCGGCTGCGCCGCGATAATGCTGCTCGCCGGCGCGGGGCAGGCCGCGCGCTACGTCACCCAGGGGTACGCTCCGTGGCGGCCCTTTCCGAAGGAGCGGAGCATCGAGTACCGCTGCGGGCGCGCCCTGGCCGAGAGAGCGCCGGCGGGCCGGATCTTCGCTTCCGGGGGCCTGCGTTATCGCCTGAATTCATGGTTCGAGCTACAACAGGTGGGTGGCACGTTCGAATCCGGCCTCCGCAACCGGATTCCGGTCCACATGGCCTACCAGATCCGCACCGGCATCGGCAGCGTCGCCGGCCAGGAGGGCCAGGACGCCGTGCTGCAACTGAAGGCCCTGGGGGTGGAATACGTCGTCGTCCACGGCCCCAAATCCAAGGAACATTACCGGGATGTTCGGAACCCGCGGAAGTTCGAAGGGCTGCTCGAAAGCGTCTATCGCGAAGGCGACGACGTCATCTACCGGGTGCCCTTCCGCTCGCTGGCTCACCTGGTGCGGGCGGCTGAATTGCCGGCGGGACCGCCGGTCGGCAGCGATCGGCAACTCCTGCGCCCCTACGTCGCGGCCCTTGAAGACGCCTCCCGGCCCAAGCTATTGGCCCGGTGGCACGGCCCGAACAGGCTGGAAATCGAGGGGCCAGTGCCCGAAGGCATGCGGGTCTCGGTTCAAGTGAGCCACCATCCGGGCTGGGTCGCGTCGCAGGACGGGCGGCCGCTTGAGATCGAGCAGGACGGCACGGGATTCATGGTCCTGCGCGCCAGGCCGGCCGGGTTCTCCCGGATCGAACTGAGCTATCGCGGCGCCTTCGAGCAGCGTGCCGCGGCGTTCGTCAGCGCCATCACCCTGCTGGCCGGCCTGGCTGGACTGGGGAGGAGGCGTTTTGTGGCAGGCTTTTCATAGACTTACGGGCGGCGGCCGCAGGCCCGGAAGGGGCAACGGCTCGGGCGGGGTGAGGAAGCTGGCCGGAATGCCGAGCTTCAGGGTACTGGCCAGGCGGGAAACCTGCTACAATGCAAATGCGTTTGATTGCACCGCCAAAGCTGGCGGGGAAGTCCATCCTGCCTGATTGAGCCCGCCGTCAAATGGCAAGGAGATCGCTTGAAGACTATATTCGTTGGAAACTTGGATTTCAAGGTCACCGAAGACGCTATTCGCGCCCTGTTCGAACCACATGGAACTGTGGACCGCGTGGCCCTGATGAAAGACCGGGCGACGGGCCGCTCGCGAGGGTTCGCGTTCGTCGAGATGTCCGATACGGGTGAGGCCGACCGGGCCATCGCCGCTCTGAACGAGACCACGATGGAGGGCCGCACGCTGAATGTCAATGAAGCCCGGCCGCGAGTGGAGCGGAGCGGTTCCGGGTCGGGGGGCGGGGACCGGCCGCGCCGCGAGCCGCGCTGGTAGGGCAGCTACACAATCAAGAATGCCTGGGCCAGGGGGCCCCGGCTGCGCGGGGCGTCTTGGCCGCCGACAGGGGGGCCCGCCTGGTGGCCTGCGCCACATCCGGGCCGGGAGCGCGCCGCAGCCGAAGCAGGCTCACCAGCCCGGCGGCGCCAGCCCCAGCGCTCTCTTCAGCGCTGGCTTGCGCTGAGCGGAGGCGACAAAGAGTTCCTCAGGGAACTTGCGATAGAGCAGCATTTCGCTGTAAATGATCCCGGCTCGACTGGCATTCCGCCCCATTCCTGCCAGGTATTGCAGGCGCAGGTTGCGATCCCGGTTGATTTCAGCGCCCTTCAGCCAAGGCCGCAGGTCCGGCGCCTGCCCGGCGTAGGTCTCCAGCAAGCCGAAGGCCGAGAGGAATCCCACTTCGCGAAGCGACTTCTTCACCGAGAAGTGGTCGGCGCGGTCCAACCGTTCGTAAAGCTGATCCACGTTGATCCGCTGCGCATCGGTCTGACCCAAGAGGACGAGGTCATAACCCTCTCCGTCGATGTCGTTGCCCCAGACCGTTCCCTTCGGGAAGACTTCAAAGAAGGTGGCGATCTCGCTTTTCACGGTTTCGGAATCGCTCTCGTACAGGGGCACCCACTGGGTGATCAGTCCGCCCGGATTCAGATGCCGCCGGCACAGCTCGAAGTACTCCTTCGAGTAGAGCGTGGCGCTGCCTTTGACCCAGGGATGAATCGGGTCGGAGGTGATGATGTCGAACTTGTCCGGCGTGGTGAGGATGTAATGGCGGGCGTCGTCATAGACTACCGCGACGCGGGGATCGCGGAGGACGTCGTAGTTCTCCCGGCTGAAGAACCGCGCCGAAGCGGGCGGGATCAACGGTTCGATTTCGCAGATGACGATACGCTCGAGGCTGGGGTACGGCACGCAAGAGCCCGCAGTGACGCCCGCCCCGAACCCCACGACCAGCACCGAGCGAGGCTGGGGGTGGAGCAGCGCGGGCAGGTGCCCGAGCATGCGTTCGAGCCGCATGTCGTGCGGCTCGCTGGAGGCCTCCTCCTTGCCGCTGACGTGGAAAAGCCGTCTCCCGTCGTGCCACTCCGAAATGGCGATCGAGGCGTTCATGCCCTCGCCCACGTAAAGCAGGCGCGCCTTGCCGAGCTTGGCCGGCATGCGGCGTCCATAGGCCACCAGCTCCCAAGGGACGCCGGACACACTGCGGGCCAGCACAGCGGCGAGCGCCGCTGAGGCCACCAGCGCGACTGCACCCGCGGTGCTGAATCGAGGCCCGGCGGGCGCGCTGCCGGATGAGGCGCCTGCCCGGGAGGGCCAAAGGAGCGGCGCAAGGACGAAAAGAGCGGCCACCGCGGACAACCCGACCAGCAGCCGCTGAGAGTGCTGCGTGCCCAGCGAGGGGATAAGCAGCAGGCTGAAGCCAATGGCGCCGGCGATCGCACCGACCGTGTTGGCGGCGTAAATGCCCCCGACCAGCCGGCCCGGGTCCTGCCCGCGTGAGGCAACAGCCGCCAGGGCCAGCGGAAAACTCGCTCCCCACAGGCACGCCGCCGGCAGGATGGCGCAGGCGCACCGCATCAAGTCAAGTCCGAAGGCGGACCACGGATTCGTGGGAAGCGAGGCGTTGATCGGCCAATAAGGGAGGGAGTGGGCGAGCATGTACGCAGTCCACGCGATCGCTGCGGTCAGAAGCATCTGGCAACAGCCCAGCGCCATCCGCGGCCGCGCGGTGTTGCGCGACAGAAGGGACCCGGCGCTGCTGCCGATCCCCAGTCCCGCCAGGAACACGGCCAGGATGATGGAGAACGTGTAGACCGTGCCGCCCAGCAGCAGCGACAACAGGCGCGTCCAGATCACCTCGGCGCCCAGGGCGCACAGCCCTGACAGTGCGATTGTGACGTACACCGGCCAGGAAACCGGCGCAGGCGCGGGGCGACCCTGCGCTGGGTGGCCGGCTGCCCGGCAGTGCGGGGTCCGGGCGGTCAGGCCGAGACCGATCAAAGCCACCGCCGCGTTGATCGTCGCAGCGACCCAGGTTGCGGTAGCCGTGTCGTGGAGCCTCAACAGATAGAACCCTGCCACCAGACAGCCGATGACGGCTCCAGCGATGTTCCCGCCGTAAAAGAACCCCAACCACGAAACCCCTCGCGGCGTCGCTTCCAGCCATCGCGCAATGGCCGGCAGCGAGGCTCCCATCAGCAGAGTGGGCGGCAGCAAACACATCGCGCACACCGCCCCGCGCAGCAAGAAGCCCGGGAGCCCGTGCCCGGCGCCCGAAACGTAAAGCCTGGCCACATACGGCATCCCGAGCAACACCGCCATCCCGAAGAGGCCGATCCCCAGCTCCAGCAGGGCGTAGACGCGCAAGGGATGCCGGCGCGCGGAGACGACGCGCGGCAAGGCGACACTGCCCAGGCACATCCCGCCCATGAAGGTTCCCAGCAGCACGGCGAGGGAAACCGCGGAGGAACCGATCACCAGCTCCAGCAACTGGAACCAGACGATTTCGTAGATCAACGCAGCGCAACCGCTGCCGACGAACAGCGCCAGCAGCAAAGGAAGGAAGCGACGTGATGGAGGGAGGGCTACCGGTGGGCTGGGGTCGTGTTCGGTCATCAGGAGGGGTGCGGCGCCACTTCCCGCCGAAGGGCATCATACCTCAGGAGGGTGCTGAAAAAGGCCTTGGACAAGCTGAAGCATGTCCTACGTGGGCGCGCAAACGCTTGATCTGGCGTTGTGGGACATGCTTTAGCTTGTCGTCCTCGGGCCTTGAAGTAGGCCTCTTTCAGCACCCTCCTCAGGAGCGCGGGGAGGCTGCGCGGGGGCGAGGCGGGGGGCGGGGGCACGCAGGGTAATGTGTGCTGGCGCTTGTGGACCAGCGGTCCGTTGGGGCAGCCCGGGTGGTGGATGGAGGATTCGGCGTTTCACATACAATGGTGGCTGCTGTGCCATGTAGTCGGGGAGGAGGCTTGCCTGTGTCTGCCCGAAACGAGACGCTGAACCTGATCTACCAGTTGAAGATCACTATCAAGGACATCCGGCCCCCGGTGTGGCGGCGCGTGCGGGTGCCGGGCCGGATGAGCCTGGGGGAATTGCATAGCGTGATCCAGACAGTCTTCGGCTGGACCGGCAGCCACCTCCACGAGTTCGAGATAGGCGCGAAGCGCTACGGCGAACCGGAGGAGCTCGACGACGCTGACATTGTCGCAGAGGGGCGTGTGAGCCTCGCTGGCGTGCTGGGAAAGCGGACGAAGCGATTCCTCTACACCTACGATTTCGGCGACGATTGGCGGCACGAGATAGTGGTCGAAAAGGTGGAGCCGGCCCGTCCCGGAGAGGATCGCGCCGTGTGCGTGGCCGGGAAGCGGCAGGGGCCTCCGGAGGACTGCGGCGGTCCCTGGGGCTATGGGGATTTTCTGGAAGCGATCGGCGACCCGCAGCACGCGCGGCATGAGGAGATGGTGGAGTGGGTGGGCGGCCGGTTCGATCCCGAGGCGTTCGACCTCGAGGCGATCAACAGGAATCTGGCAGCGTTGAAAGCACCGCGCGTGGGGCGGGGCGGGGAGTGCTCGTGAAGCAGGGGGCGCCGCTCAGTAGATCAGCTTCACGCCCAGTTGCACGCGGCGCATGTAGCCTTGCTCGGCGGTGATGGCGCCGAACAGGCTGCTGGCGGGGTTGGTGTTCGGGTTGGAGAACCAGACGTGGTTCATGGCGTTGAGGAACTCGCCGCGGAATTGCAGGGTGGCCCGGTCGCCGACCCTGGAGTTCTTCAGGGCCGACAGGTCCCAGTTGTTCATGGCCGGTCCGCGAATGCCGCCGAAGCGCAAGGGGAAGGTGCGCACGTTGAAAGCCAATGCCTGCGCGCTGTCCCGGACGAAGCCGGCATCGGTATTGAACCAGCGGTCAGCGCTGCGCTGGCTGGAAGGCAATGGAATGTCTTTGATGTTGCCGGTGAAAACGATGTTGTCGAAGGCCAGCGGAGGTCCGCTCTGGTAGACGTAAATGCCCTCGACCTGCCAGCCGCTGAGGAGTTGCGCGAGGGGCCTGGCGACATCGGCGGCCAGCAGGCGCCCGCGCCCGAACGGCAGCTCGTAGATCCAGCTTAGCGAGAAGCGATGAGGGTAGTCCGCGGCCGAGATCGTCCGGTACGGCGCGGGGTCCATCTCATTCAGGTAGGCGATCGCCTCCATGAGCTTCGACCAGGTGTAGGACGCGCCCGCGGTGTGGCCGCCGGAAAACCGCTGTTCCAGCTTGGCCTGAAAGCTGTGATACCAGGAGCGGCCGTCGTTGGTGGTGGTCTCCATTCGGGTGAACTGCGGGTAGGCGGTCAGCAGGCTGGCGCGGCTGATTCTCCTGGAACTTCCGAGGGGCGAGGTCGGCGCCAGCACGCCGTAGAAGGGATTGTCCAGTTCCAGCCGGCTCAGGTAGTCGATGCGCGCCTGATCGCGGGTGGGTTGGCGGCTCAGGTACTCCAGCGGGAGCCCGTTCTGGTTGCGGGTGGTCTCGAGCTTGCGGCCGCGGTTGCCGACATAGGCCAGCTCGAAGGTCACACGTTGACCCAGTTGCCGCTGGACACTGAGCTGCCAGCGTTGCATGAAAGGAGCAAGGTAGCGGGTGTTGAAGTACGAGATCTGGTCCCCGACCGCGGTCATGGCTCCGAGCGACGCTCCGGGCGGATTCAGGACCCCGTCGGGGAACGGGTGATCCAGCGTGGCCACGAAGGTCAGGCCGTTGTCCTCGGTGGGGACCAGAGGAGTGGTTTGGCTGAAGCCAGTCTGATAGACGTCTCCGCGGCGGATGCCCAGCGCACCGAAGAAGACTCCGTAGCCGGCGCGCACCACGGTCCTTGAATTCAAGCCGTAGGCCAACCCGATGCGCGGCATGAGATTGTTCACGTCACGGCGGTACAGGGTTCGCGGCTGGCCGTTCACACCCGCAAAGGTGAGACCGCCGCGGACGGCAAGCTGGCCGACGGGGCGCTCCGGAATCCGGGCGGCGATTCCGGCGTAGTTCGCCTGGACCGATGCTTCGATCGGCAGAACTGCGGAGGGATCGAAATCGCGGACGCTGCGGTTGAAACGCTCCGTGAGCGGGCCTTCCAGCTCATAGCGCAGGCCGAGGGTGAGGGTGAGCTTCTTGGTCGCCTTCCAATCGTCCTGGACATAGAACGCCGATACGGCGGACTGCTCGGCGAAACTTGCCCGCCGGGCGATTCCGCCGCCGGTGGGCAAGCCCAGCAGGAACGAGGCGAGCCCGGCGCCGATGGGGGGCGGGGTCGAGGTGTCAGTCGGCCCCTTGGTCCAATCCTCGCCGAAGCGAAGCCAGCCCGTGGCGGAGCCGCCGGCCATGGTCAGCGACGACGCGGGGTAGGGATTGTACTCGCCCTTGCGGTACACGCGGTATTCCCCGCCGAACTTGAAGGCATGGGCGCCCGCCATTCGGTCCGCCGCTCCGGCGAAGGAGTGGGTGTCCTGGGGGCGGAACAGGACTCCGCTGGTGCTGGTGCCGACCAGGTTGAAGTAGCCGGCGATGTCGATCAGCGGAAAGCGCCTCGCACCCGCGTCGATCGTGCTGTTCCAGGCGGCCCAGGCCGGGTTGCCGGGCGCCAGCGTGGTCAAGTCGAACCCGTGGCTGACCGGGTTCAGGTCCGCGGCGCGGATGAAACGGTTATACGCGTAGCGCAGGTTCAGCACCGTGTTCGCCGAGAGGACGTGAACGTCGTCCAAAGCGGCGCGGCGGGCGGCGAAGGAAAACGTCTGACCGGTGGCCAGGTTGTTGAAGTAATTCAGGTAGTCGCTGGCGCGGTCGTACAGGGCGGCGCTCACGAAAACCCGGTTGCGCTCACTCGGGTTATGGTCGATGCGCCAGGCGTGGTTGGCGTAGGCAATGTCTTCGGCCAGATCGGGACGGGCCAAGTTCTGCTGGCCGTCGGCGGTGCCTGCGGCGTTAGGAAGCGGGAAGTACCCGAGGATGTTGGTGGCGACCGAGCTGATGCGCGTCCTGGGGATGAGGTTGCCGGCGAACGGCTCCGAGATCAAACCGCCGGCAGGGTTCCGCCGGCGGGTGGCGGGATCGTAGAGCTGGTAGCCATCGCCGAGCGCCAGCAACGCCGAGAAGTCGCCTTGCCGCTCGGAGATGGTCGGAACCGTCTGGTCGCCCAGGCTGCGCGGCCGCCGCTCGCGGATGCCTTCATAGCCCCACAGAAAGAACGTCCGGTTCTGGCCGGAGTACAGCCTGGGGAGCCAGAGCGGCCCGAGCAGGGAGGCGCCCCAGCGGGCGTAGTTGAAGTCCGCCCGCGGCTGGCCGTGGCGATTGGCCAGCCACGAATTGGCGAACAGCTCGGGAGTCTGATGGTTGTAGTACGCGGTCCCGTGGGGAGTGTTGACGCCGCTCTTCAGGCTGAGGCTGATCACTCCGCCCTCGGTGTGCCCAACGCTGGCGTCCAAGGCCACGGTCGTGATTCGCATCTCCCCAACGATGTCGGCGGGCGGCACGTAGGCGGCGCCCACCTCGTTGCGCGCGGCAGTTATGGACGAGTTCGGGGAGCCATCCAGGGTGATCTCGTTGCGCAAAGCGTAGGCGCCCGCCATGGAGTAGTGGGCGATGTGGCTCGGATCGAAGGGGCGGTCAAACGTGGCGGTCCCCGTGTAGACGACCCCGGCGACCAGGCGCGTCAGATGATAGGCGTTGCCGTGGGCGATAGGAAGTTCCGCCACGCGGCGGGCGTCGATCACGGAACCCATCGAGGCGTCGGCCGATTGGAGCGAAGGCGTCTCGGCGGTCAGCACGACGCTATCGGCGACCCGCCCCAACTGGAGGGTCACGTCAAGGCGCGCGCGGTCGCCGATGCGCATCCCGACCGGCCCGCGCTCATGCGTCCGGAATCCCTCCTGTTCCACCCGCAGGCGGTAAGCGCCCGGCGGCAGATACGGGATGACGTAGTTGCCCTCGCCGTTGGACTCGGTGGAATGGCGAACCTCGGTCTCGATGTTGGTGGCCGTAACCCGGGCTCCCGGGACCACGGCGCCGCTGGGGTCGGTGATCAGGCCCAGGAGCGTGGCGCGACTTTCCTGCGTCCGGGCCGGAGTGGGAAAGATCCCGAGCAGCCACAGGAGCGGCAAGCACATCACGCCCGCGCCGCTGGGGGCCGGAACTCGCCCGCCTCTTACGTTCATTCGAGACGCCCGCCCTACCGAATTCCATCCATCATACTCCCAAAGGCGGTGGAAACAAATCGGCGGGGGACGACAATGGGCGGGGCGGGCTCTCAGCCGGGAGCCGGGCTGCCCGGAACGTCCGGAACGGACCCGTAGCGGGGGCTCCGCAAGCGGAAAGCCCGGCGGGGTTTGAGAACCCGCCCCAGGGGGCAAACCGGACCGCCTAGAACGCAGCTTTCAACCCCAACTGGATGGTCCTGGGTGCGCCGGCCGTGGTCGAGACCTGTCCGAACGTCTTGCTGTAGGGATCCATCGTCGGCGGAGAGAACGAGGGGTGGTTCAGAGCATTGAGGAACTCGCCGCGGAATTGCACCGAAAGCCTCTCGGTAACCCTCCACTTCTTGATGGTCGAGAGGTCCCAGTTGTTGCCGTAGTCGCTCCGCAGCGTGCTGAAGCGGAACGGCCAGGTCCGCAGATGGTTCTGGGGCTGAAGCGTGGTCGAAGTCACGAACGCGCTCGTGTCAAACCACCGATTCGGATCCCGCTGGGTGGTAGTGACTCCGCTGGTGACCATGGTGGTGTCCGCCCACCCCAGCGGCGCGCCGCTCTGCAGGATGTAAATGGCTTGGAGCTGCCAGCCGCCCACAATGCCATCCACCAGGGCGTGGGTGCTGCTCAGGAACTTGCGTTTGCGGCCCACGGGGACCTCGTAAATCGCGCTGACCAGCAGACGGTGGGTGTGGTCCTGAGCGGCCAGGCCCTCGGACGGCTGCGGATCGGCCGCGTTGAGGCGGACGGTTGCTTCCATGAACTTGGACCAGGTGTAACCCAGGTTCACGGTCAGGCCGGCGGCGTAGCGCCGCTCCAGGCGAGCCGAGAGCGAGTGGTACCAGGAGTATCCGTCGTTGTCGATCATGGTCACCGTGGTGAAGTGGGGATAAGGCGTGAGGAGGCGGTTCCGCGCTAGGGTGGTGGCCGTCGTGAGCGCACCCATATTGGCCAAGCCCTGGTACGGATTCGGGACGTTCGCCGCATAGTTGTTCGCGTGCGCGATGTTGGCCGCGTCGCGCACCGGCGACGTGGACAGGTACTGGAGAGGCACCGCGTTGATGTTCGTGACGGTGTTGAAAGTGCCCGCGCCCGTCGCGTACTCGGACCACAAATGCGTTCCCCGGCTGCCCACGTAAGCCACCTCCAGCATGGTCTGGGGAAGCAGTTCCCGCTGAACGCTGAATTGCCACCTCTGCGTGTAGGGCGCCTTGGGCTCCGGAAGGAAGAACGGGATGGCCAGGTTCAGGTCGGTCTGGATACCGAGGCCGGCGCCCAGCGGCTCGAGGAGGCCGTCCGGGAACGGATTCGAGAGGTTGGTCTTGAAGGTCACGTTGTTATCCGTGACCACCAGCGGGGTGGTCCGGCTGAATCCGTTCTGATACACGTCGCTGCGGCGGATGCCGAGCGGGGTGAAGAAGATGCCATACCCGCCGCGAATCACGGTCATCGCATTGACCGAGTAAGCAAGGCCGAGGCGGGGCATGAAGTTCGTGTAAATCTTCTTCCACAGCGTCCTGGGCTGACCGTTGACGCCGGCGAAGGTGAGCCCGCCGCGCATGGTGAACTTATCGGGCGGCAGCTCGACGGTCGGGGTGGTGGCGTAGATCTTCGCATACGCGGCTTTCGCGGCGGCCTCGTTCGGCTGGACCGCAGTGCCGTCGAAGCCGCGCACGCTGCGGTTGAACCGCTCGGTCAGCGGCCCTTCCAGTTCGTAGCGCAGGCCCAGGGTCACGTTCAGCTTCCGGGTCGCCCGCCAGGTGTCCTGGAAGTAGAACATGGCGGCGGTGGACTGCTCGGCGTAGCTGGCGTTGCGGGCGATGTTGCTCCGGGTGTCCGGAAGGCCCAGCAGGAGGCTGGCAAAGCCCTGGCCCATGGGCGCGATGGAGGAATTGTCCAGCGGGCCGCGGGTGTAGGTCTCATCGAAGTCGAAGTTGCCGCTCGACTGCGTGCTCAGGTTGTACCGGTCGTACCGGTAGGCGCGGTACTCGTGACCGAACTCGAAGTTATGCGAGCCCTGCGCTTTCGTGGCCTGCGCCGCCAACGCGTGGGTTTGCATGTCCTTGTCCTCGCCGATGTTCAGGGTCGAGAACATGGTGCTGCTGCCGTTCCGGATGTTGAAGTACGGGAACTCCCTCAGCCCCGCGGGGATGGCGTTGTTCAGCGCGGAGGGGAACCCGAGCGTGGTCAGGTCGAACCCCCGGCCCCGCAACGGATCCGTTTTCCGGACGTACCGGGCGTAGCCGTAGCGCAGGTTCAGGACCATGGTGGGCGAGATCATGTAAATGTCGTCGAACTGCCCGCCGTGCGAGTAGAACGGCTGCTTGTTGCCCGAGGCGTACGACTCGAACCAGTCGTTATATTCGCTCGCCTTCTTGTGCGTGTTCGCCCGCACGAAGAAGCGGCTCCGGTCGCCGATGTTGTGGTCCACGCGCCAGACGTGCGAGTAGTACGTGAGGTTTTCCGGCTGATTCGGCGTCGGGAAGTTGTTCTGGTGATCGACCGTGGTGCCATCGTTGATCGGCTTGGGGATGTAGGTGAGCACCTTGGCCGCCACGGGATTGATCAGGC
>CAYGVJ010000033.1:0-5902 GCA_964353255.1 uncultured Solibacteraceae bacterium
GCAGGATTCCGAAGAAGCGCTCCACCGAGCCGTACAGCGCGCGGTGCACCATCAGCGGCTGGTGCTTCTTGCCGTCTTCGGCAACGTACTCCAGGCCGAAGCGGCGCGGCAGGGTGAAATCGAACTGAACCGTGGAAAGCTGCCACAGGCGCCCGATGGCGTCCACCAGCTTGACGTCGATCTTGGGCCCGTAAAAGGCGGCCTCGTCGGGCATAAGCTTGAACTTCAGGTTCAGCCGCTCGGCGGCCTTGCGCAGGGCGTTCTCGCCGATGGCCCATTGCTCCGGCGCGCCGTCGTACTTGCCGCTGGCGCCGCCGTCCCAGGTCGAGAGTTCCGCCTCGTAAGTGTCGAAGCCGTAAGTCTTGAGCACGTCCACGGCGAAGGCCAGGCAGTTGACGATCTCGTCCTCGATCTGGTCGGGCCGACAGAAGATGTGCGCGTCGTCCTGGGTGAAGCCGCGCACGCGCAGCAGGCCGTGCATGACGCCCGAGCGCTCGTAGCGGTAGACCGTGCCCAGCTCCCCCAGCCGGATGGGCAGGTCGCGGTAGCTGCGCAACCGGTCCTGGTAGATAAGAATGTGGAAGGGGCAGTTCATCGGCTTGAGCTGGTACTCGGCGTCTTCCAGCGGCATGCGCGTGAACATGTTCTCGGCATAGAAGTTGTAGTGCCCGGAGGTCTTCCACAGGTCGGCGCGCGCCACGTGCGGCGTGTAGACCAGCGAGTAGCCGCGTGCCACGTACTGGTCCCGCATCCAGTCCTCCAGGATGCGGCGCACGGTGGCCCCTTTGGGGTGGAAGAAGATCAAGCCCGGGCCGGCCAGCTCCTGGATGCTGAACAGGTCCAGTTCCTGGCCCAGCTTGCGGTGATCGCGCTTCCGGGCTTCTTCGAGCTGGCGGAGGTGTTCCTCCAGCTCTTTCCGGGTGAAGAACGAAGTGCCGTAGATGCGCTGGAGGGGCCGGTTGCGCTCGTCGCCCTTCCAGTAAGCTCCGGCGACCGAGAGCAGTTTGAAGGCCCTGATGCGGGAGGTCGAGACCACGTGCGGGCCGCGGCAGAAATCCACGAGGCGCGGCCCCAGCGAGTACTCGGAGAAAACCTCGCCGGCCTTCTCTTCGATCAGTTCGCACTTGAGGTCCTCGCCCAGGGCGGCGTAGCGGACCAGGCCCTCCGCCTTGGGGACCAGCGCCCGCCTGAAGGGCAGGTCGCGGCGCTGCAATTCCCACATCTTGGCTTCGATCTTATTGAGGTCTTCGGGCGTGAAGGACGTCTCGCGGTAGAAGTCGTAGTAGAAGCCGGTGTCGATGGCGGGACCGATGCCCAGCTTGGTTTCCGGATACAATTCCAGCACCGCTGCCGCCAGCAGGTGAGCGCTGGAGTGGCGGTAGACTTCCAGGGCTTCCGGATCCTTGGGGGTCAGGATCTCGAGCGCCGCGTCGGCGCTGATCGGCTCGGTGAGATCGACCAGCTCGCCATTGACCCTGGCGACCACGGCATCTTCGGCCAGGCGCCGGCCGAGGGAGGCAGCGATCTCCAGCGGCGTGCTACCGGCCGGGGCTTGTAGGCTGCTGCCATCAGGTAGAGTAATCGTGACTTCACGCATGGCCCGGGGCTAATTCCCCAGGGTAGCACGGCGGGGCGGCGGTGGCGGCGGCAGAGGCCTCGGAATTGGCGGCCAGCCCTAGGTAAGCGGTTCCCGTTTCGATTGAGCGTTCATGCAGGGACCCGGGCAGCGTGGTGACGTTCGACGTGATCCTGCCACCTCCGCATCGCGTTCTTGTGATGAGGGAATGCCGTGCCGATCGTAGACAACTCGATGCCTTCTTCAGTGAGCCTCTGCAAATGTTCCTCGGCCTCATCGGCGTAGACGTTCTCCCAGAGGGCCTCGTACTTGCTGGCCAACCTGTTCCACCTTGAGTGCAGGTCCGCACTGTCGAAGGCAAGCTTCTGATTCTGCGTCATCACGAGGTAGAAGCTCATGGCCGCCGTGAGCAGCGCGAGCACAGGCCGCAACCAGGCCGCAATCTCAGCGGGAAGCCCGGTGTAGAGAAAGGTGACGACAGCGCCCGAGGAGAGAAACAAGATCGTCCAAGTCGCCCCCCGCTGTTTTCGGTGATACTTGCCCGAAAGGTCGGCGAAGTAGTTGGCGCGAATCTCCGCGGACAACATGCCCTCCCAGACTCTTCTCTGCTGCGCCTCGCTCAACATGGTTCTCTACCGGCCATTACAGCCCTTTTCCACCCGGCGCGCGGGCCCGCGCTGGAGTCCGGCTGACCGGCGTCTCACCCCGGATACTTGCCGGAGATGTAACTGCTCAAGTGGTGGATCGTGTCGGCCTGCGCCGAGATGATGGCGCTGACCAGGTCGCCGCTGGTCACCACCCCCGCCAGGCTCTCTCCCTCCAGCACCGGCAGGTGCCGGATGCGGTTTCGAGTGATGATCTCGAGGCACTCTCCGACGGTGTGCTCCGGCGTCACCGTGATCACCGGCGTGCTCATGATCTCCCGGACCTGGGTGTGCAGCGAGGATTTCCCCTTTAGGATGACTTTGCGGGCGTAGTCGCGCTCGGAGATTATTCCCGCTACCTTGCCTTCCGCCAGCACCACCAGCGCGCCGACGCCCTTCTCGGCCATCAGCGCGATGGCGTCGTAGACAGTGGCCCCCGGCTCCAGGCACCACACCCGGCTGCCTTTTCGGGCCAGTATCGAGCGAACGGTCTCCACCATCGCCGTCAGCCGTTGTGATGTCGCCGCCAGGGCTTCTCTGGAGAGTTCCACGGCTACCCCCTTCCGCTTGCATCGAGTCTACCACGGCCGGTCAGGCGTGGGTCAGCTTCTAAACTCCGCTGTCTGGACAGCCGATATGGCAAAGAAGGGGAATGCCTTGCCCACGGCCCAGCAGACCGGTGGCCCCAAAGAGCTGCCTGCTCTGCTGAAGATCCCTGCCTTCCCGCCCATCGCCATCCGGATGCTGCACTTGCTGGCCAACGAGAATGTGGCGGTCGGTGAGCTGCTGGAGCCGCTGCGAGCCGATCCGGCGTTCTCGGCGGAGATCCTGCGACGCGCCAACTCCGCCATGTTCGGCTTTCGTTCGCAGGTCAACAGCCTGCAACACGCTTTGGTGGTGCTGGGCTTGAGACGAATCCGGACTCTGACCATGACCGTGGCCACCGGCATTTACCTTAAGCGGGCCTTACAATTCGCCGAGCTCCGCCGCTGCTGGCGCCACACCCTGGCCTGCGCCCTGCTAACCGAGGAACTGGCGCGTGCGTGCCTGGTTCACTTGGATCTGGCATACACCGCCGGGTTGATGCACGACATAGGCCGGCTGGGCCTGTTGGTCGCCTACCCGGCCGAGTACTCCAGTTTCCTCAAGGCGGCCGCCGAGGTTGCCTCCACGGGGGAGGCTCTTGATTTCCTGGACCAGGAGAAGGAGACCTTCGGCCTCGACCACTGCGAAGCAGGGCACTGGCTGGCGGGCCAATGGAAGCTCCCCGAGGAATTCGCTGTCATAACCGGGCGCCACCACGACCGCCCTAGTGGCGCCGAAGTCGGTCTGCTCACCCTGGTCTACCTGGGATGTCAGATGGCCGATACGCTTGGCTTCTATGTGGTTGACACCAGGCGTTTCCCCAGCTTCGAGGAACTTTGCGCGATGCTGCCGGAGTCGGCGCAACGTCGGTTCCTCAGAGACCCGGCGACGCTGCAAGAGCTCATCGAGAACCGGCTCCGGTCTTACGACATGGAAGAGATGAGCCCGCCGCTCCCCGTGATCGAGGAGGAAACTCGCCCGCCGGCGTCCTGGGAGGAGAGCGTTCATCGGGCCCCTGGGCCTGCCGTGGAGGCGACCCCCGCCGAGGTCAGCCCTCCGCCTCCGCCGCAGACTCAACCACGCGCTTCCACCTTCAGGCGCGACTTGGTGGCGGCGCTGGTAACCTGCCTGGTGGCCGGCACCTTGTTCTTCTGGCTGCTGCGCTGGCTCGCCGGATGAGTCGCGGCCTACCCCGACCCGTCGCGGCCAGCGCCGTGCGCCTCCGGCCGCGGCTCCTCCAGCAAGGAGCCCCGCAGGTTGTGTAGATCGCCCAGGATGCGCCGGCTGGTCGTCAGGTGCGTGTTGAGTCTGACCAGTTTGTGGGCCACCAACTGGAGCATCTGCTTGCGTTGCTCGGCCGACGGGGCGGTCGCCTGGGCTATCTGTTCCTCAACCTCGCGCCGGGCCTCCTCGACTGCCTCCCCCAGCAACTCCAGAAACTGCTGGGCGCTCTCGATGCTATCGAAGGGAGTCTCCGGTTCGTAATCCACGACCGCCTCTGGCGCTCCCCGGACTCCCGCCGGCCGGGGGCTGCACCCATCAGCGCTGCGTGGCCCCCGATGACGGGCTTATCGCTGGAGGTTGAACGTCACGTTCACCTGGGTCACCACTTCGACGGGCTGTCCGTTCAGCGTGGTGGGCTGATAGGTCCACTGCCGCACTGCATCCACTGCGGCCTGCCGCAACAGAGGAGGTCCGTTGAGGGCTGCCGCTTTGAGGACCTTGCCGTCCCTGCCAACCGTGGCTTCTACCTGCACTACGCCGGAAATGCGCGCCTGCCGCGCCAACACGGGATACGCTGGGGTGACCTGGCGCAACAGCTTGGCCTGCTGGACGTTGCCACCCACCCGGAGGGGTTCAGCCGGGGCCGGCGTCGAGACCGCAGGTCCGGGCACTGGGGTCGCGGGTTGCTGCCCGTCTGGCTGGGCGGTCTGCTGCGGTCCAGGCTTGGCCGGCTGAGTCGCCGGCGGGGCGGCGACAGGCGTTTCGATCGGCCTGGCTGCGCTGGCGCCGGGCTGACTCTCGATACGCGGAGGTTCGGGCAGGTTCGTCGGCGCGCTCAAGCGGGCGGCCAGCGACTCGCCTTTTGCCGGGGCCGGCGCCGGCGGCTTAGCCTCACCCGTTGCCGCCGGAGGAGGCTCAGCTCCCCCGCCGGGCGTCGGCGCGGCCGCCTGAGTGTCCGTGGGCGGGCTCGCAGCCTGAGGCGCCTGGACCGGCGGAGGCGCAGCGCGCTCAGTTCTCGGCTTGGCGTCGGTGGACGTGCTCTCCGGTTTGCTGGGCGCAGGCTGCCCCAGCGGCGCCGCGGGCGAAGGACGTCCGGCAATCACCCTGAAGGACTCACTGATGGTCTTGCCCTGCTTGTCGGTCACCGCCAGCCGGAAGCTGACGTCGTTGCTTACCGGAGTGTAGCCCAGGCTTCCGCTCCGGAGTATGCCCAGATCCAGCTCCACATCATCCTTGCGATCACCATCCTGGATCAGCAGGCTGGCCCGTTGGGCGGTCTTTACCTGCGAGGCCTCACGGTTCCAGGTCAGCACCAGTTGACCGGCATTGCGCTCGGCTCTTAGCGCCAGCGCAGCGGAGTCGGCGGCGGCGCCCTCCTGAGACCTCCTGCCCACCGGGTTGAAGTAGAGGAATGCCCCCACGGCGATCAGAATCAGGAGCAGGGCCGCGGCCAACAGGTACGCCAGCTTGCGTGGTCGGCGCTCCACCTGAATTTCCGCAGGCTTGACCTCGACCGCCGCGGCCGGTGCAGGCGCTGCCGGCTCCTCGCGCTTGGCGGCCGCGACCGGGGCAGGAGCCGCCTCCTGCCGCCTGGGTGCGGGCTGAACCGGCGCGCGCACTTCCGGCTTGGGGGGCGGAGGCGGCGCTTCTTCACGCTTCGGAATCACTGGCTGAACCGGCGCATGCACTTCCGGCTCGGGGGGCGGAGGCGGCGCTTCTTCACGCTTCGGAATCACCGGCGCCACCGGCGCGCGGGCTTCCGGCCTGGGAGCTGCGGCCGCCGCTTCTTCGCGCCTTGCGAACAGGGATGAAATGGGCGGGCGAGCCTCCGGCTTGGGGGCCGCGGGCGGCGGCGGCGCTTCGTCGCGCTTGG
>CAYGVJ010000033.1:6002-41158 GCA_964353255.1 uncultured Solibacteraceae bacterium
GGATCACCGGCGCGAGGGGCGCGCGAGTCTCTACCTTGGGAGCCGCGGGCGGCGGCGGCGCTTCGTCGCGCTTGGGGATCACCGGCGCGAGGGGCGCGCGAGTCTCTACCTTGGGAGCCGCGGGCGGCGGAGCCGACACTTCCGCGCGGGCAGCGGGAGCCGGCGCCTCGGCCGTGATCGTTCGCCCTCCGCTGATCACGGACTTGGCGAACTCACCTTTCGCCAGTTCCGCTCGCTTGAACGGGAACTGGAGGTACGTGGACTCTCCCTGAATCGTCCCTTCCTCCCAGATGAAGAAGCCCGCGATACTGGGCTTCATGGAGAAAGGCTTGATCAGCAGACACACGTTGCTGGCATCGGCGAAGTACTCGTTGAGCACCGCCGAGTCGTCCTCGTCCAAGGCCAGATCTTTGCGGGCATTACTGCGGAAGAAACCCACCACCGCCGCGTCGTCGGGGCCGGCGCGGCGGCGCCGAACGGCCTCTTCCAGCCGCGCCTTGTCGGCTTCCGCCAACCGGTACAACGGGCCGAGGCTGTAGTCACACGGCACGGACTCGTAGTCATCCACGACGACCACGTGCGGCGCATCGCCGACCGCCCTTCCGAGCAGCAGGCCGCCCACCTCGGAACCCCGCTTGGTGACTGCTTTGAAGCTCTCAATGACCTCGCGTTCGAGCCGGTCGATCACGTCCAGGCTAAGCCGCACGGCAACCGGCTTCCCAGGGATCTCCCAGCGGAAGTAAGCGGAGGCCCGTAGCTCGATGGCTTCAGCGACACCTGTTGGTTTTGTCATCAGACAAACCTCCCGTCACTCTATGGAGCCGGTTACTGATTATACATTAAAACCACGCGATTTGCTATAGTTTTCTTGTGCTTGGGATACAGTCAGGCGTCTACCTGGGACTGAGACTGGCACGTGTTTACATTCAGGGAAATCAATGTCCTAACCATGTATAGCGACCCGATGCTAACTCTGGTAGTCCGCGCTGCCAGCCCTGCCGCCCGGCCCTGCTGCCACCGGGCTGGTTTCGCGAGTCTCGCACAGAGGGCTCACCCGAAACCTCCCGGAACCCTGAGGTACCAGTACCGAGCCAGGCCAGTCCGCGGCGCCGGGCTCGACGGCTCCGGGCTCTCCCACCCGCTACCAGCGTCGCCGGGCAGGCCTGGGCCGGGAGGGGCCTGCCGCGCTCTGGCTTCGAGGCCGGTGCTTTCGTATAATTATGGGGTGGCAAAGCGCACATCAGACCCTGAACTCCTCAACTCGGCGGGTGTTCGGAGACTCACGCTGACGGTTTTCGGATGCGCTATGCTGGCCGCCGCCGCTCCTGCCGGCGAGTTCATTTTCGAGCGGGCATCGTTTGCCTCCTGTCACGCTTCGACGGTTGTCGAGACGCAGCCCGGCGAGTTGCTGGCCGCCTGGTTCGGCGGCTCTGGCGAAGGCCGGCCCGACGTGGCGATCTGGGGCGCCAGGAAGTCAGCCGGCAAGTGGTCCGAGCCGATCGAGCTGGCGCGCGAGCCCGATGCCGCAACCTACAACCCGGTCCTGTTCTACAGCCGCGCCAAGACCCTGTGGCTGTATTACAAGTTCGGCCCCAACCCCACGAGCTGGACGGCCGCCCGGCGGGCCAGCCGGGACCACGGGCTCACCTGGTCCGACATCGAGCACCTGCCTGCCGGGCTGTACGGCCCCATCAAGAACAAGCCGCTGCTTCTGGCCGGCGGGCTCATCGTGAGCGGGACCTCGGTGGAGAGTTATGGCGCCTGGGCCTGCTGGGTCGAGCGCAGCAGCGACCATGGAAGAACCTGGACCCGGCATGGTCCGATCGTGGCGCCGGGCGAGCCGCGGGGCATAATCCAGCCCGCCATCGTGCCGCTGCGGGGAGGGCGGTTGCGCATGTTCGTGCGGTCCACCCGGCGTATCGGCAAGATCTGCTACGCCGATTCCAGCGACGGCGGCATCACCTGGACTGCGGCCCGCCCCACCACCCTGCCCAACCCCAACAGCGGCATCGACGCCGTGTCACTGCGCGGCGGCCGCGTCGTGCTGGTCTACAATCACAGTGAGACCGGCCGCAGCCCGCTGAACGTGGCCGTTTCCCGCGACGGCGACACCTGGAACTCCTTCCTCACCTTGGAGAGCGAGCCGGGAGAGTTCTCCTACCCGGCGGTGATTCAGGCCGCCGACGGCAACGTGCACGTAACCTACACCTGGAACCGCAGGCGGATCAAGCATGTCGAAATCCCGCTGGCGGAGATCCCCAGGTAGCCAGAGCCAGGAGTGTTTGTCATGAGCGTCTCGCGAAGATTCTTCCTCGCAGGCGGGCTCGCCCCTGCGGCGCGCTCGCTCGCCGCCCGAGGGATGCTGGCTGGCCTGAAGATCGGGGTCACGGACTGGAATCTCAGGATGGCCGGCAAAGTCGAAGCTGTGGCCCTGGCCAAGAGCCTGGGATTCCAGGGGCTCGAGGTCAGTCTGGGGCGCAAGCCCGTGAGCGACAGGCTGCCCCTGGCCAGCCCCGAGCTCCAGGCGGAGTACCTGGCCGAGTGCGCCCGGCGCCGCATCGCCATCGCCGGGACCTGCCTGGATGTTCTCCACGTCAACTACCTCAAGAGCGACAAGCTGGGCCAGAAATGGCTGGCCGACGGCATCCCCATCAGTCGGAGACTGAAGGCCCGGGTGATGCTGTTGCCGTTCTTCGGCAAGGGCGCCCTCCAGACGCGCGCCGAGATGGACCATGTGGCCGACATCCTCAGGGAGCTGGCGCGGGAGGCTGAGCGGGCCCACGTCCTCCTCGGCCTGGAGGACACTCTCTCGGCCGAGGACAACGTCCGGATCATGGAGCGCGCACGCTCCAAGGCCGTCCTGGTCTACTACGATGTCGGCAACTCCGCCAACGCTGGCTTCGATCCGCTCAAGGAGCTACGGTGGCTGGGGCGGCAACGCATCTGCCAGATTCACCTCAAGGACAGGGGCTACCTGGGGGCCGGCAAGCTCGACTTTCGGGCCATCCTGGACGCCATCGCCGACATTGGGTTCGCAGGCTTCGTCAACCTGGAGACCTCGGCGCCCTCGGGTTCGGTCGAGGAGGACATGCGGCGCAACCTGGCCTACCTCCGCGGGCTGATCGAGCAGATGCGGCGGGGCTGAGAGTCTTGGCCCGCTGAAGCCCGATTTCCGTTGACAACCGGGCCTGTTGAGCTTAAGATTCTTCTTTGCTTGGTTCCGCAACTCGGGAACCGGTGGAAGCTGGCTGGTGTAAAGGGTCCAGGATGACCTTCCAGATCGGCGAAAAGGTAGTTTACCCGAATCAGGGCGTCGGGACCGTTGAGAACATCAGCTCACGCTGCTTCGGGGGCCAGTTCGAGCCGTTCTACCTGTTCCACCTGATGTGTTCCTCCCTGACCGTGATGGTCCCCTTCTCCCACGTCCAGGAAGTGGGGCTGCGCAAAGTCACCCGCAACGGGGAGTTGACCCGGGTGCTGGACTTCCTAGCTGGCGGCGCCTGCCCGTGCAGTCACGACTGGAAGAGCCGCTTCAAGGCGAATTCCGAGAAGATGCGGCTGGGCGGGTTGCTCCAGATCGCCCAGGTGCTCAAGACGCTGTTGTTGCTGCAAAGCGACAAACCCTTGTCGTTCCGCGAGAAGAAGATGCTCGACCGCGCCCGGCACATGCTGGTCAGCGAGATTTCCATCTCCCGTGGCAGGCCCTGCCAGGCCATAGCCCTGCTCCAAAAAGCCCTGGCCAAAGCCTCGCTCAGCCTGCCCGCCGCCCTCTGAGAGCCGTTCTCGTGGTCCCCAGGGTCAGCCAAACAGCCGCAGCAGCACGAACGTGCCCTCCGCGCTGGTGCGCACCAGCCAGGCGCCCAGGGGGGTGACTGCCAGGGCCGCGATCAGCGCCAGAAAGCCGAACCGCGCCAACCCTTCGTAGACTTTCCCCGGAACCCGGGCGGCCAGCAGCACCTTCGAGCCGTCCAACGGGGGGACCGGCAGCAGGTTGAACAGCGCCAGATAGAGGCTCAGGAAGACCCCGCGAACGGCGAGTTCGGCCACCGCGGGCGATGCCTGGGCCGCCAGGGAGGCCACCAGGGCCATCACCCCCGCCAGCAGAATGTTGGTGGCCGGTCCGGCCAGCGCCACCACGGCCAGTCCCCTCATCCCGCCGCGCAACTGTGAAGGGTCGGTCGGAACCGGCTTGCCCCAGCCGATGAATCCGGCCCCCGACAACGAGGTCAGGGCCGGCAGTATGACTGTACCCAGCCAGTCCGCGTGTGCCAAAGGGTTCAGCGTCAGGCGCCCCTGCTGGCGGGGCGTGCCGTCCCCCAGGCGGGTGGCAGACCAAGCGTGGGCGTACTCGTGCGGCGCGGTGAGAATCCAGAACAAGGATACGTTCACTACCGCCGCTTCTAGGTTCACGGAGACCGCCGCAGGATCAGCACCCACAGGACCAGCAGCGCTAGTACGGCCAGACCCGCCACCAGTTTCATCGCCTGTACTCCCATTGTAAGCGGCTTCGGCACCTGGTTGCTTGGTCCCGGCGCCCTTCTAAGACTGCTGGTCCCATCTTTTAGTGTGGAAAAATCGCGCCGAGGTCCATATAATTGAGCGAGGGAACAGGCCAGAGGAATGCCCTGTTTTTACTGCGGCAAACGTATCTCCCTGATGAGGCAGCTCGCCGACCCGGACTTCTGCTCGGCAGAGCATCGGGGGAAGTACAACGAACTGACCCGCATGGCGCTGAGCCGCTTGGCTGAGACCGGCGAGCAGATGGCCGCCGCGGCTCCCAAAAGGCGGCGCCACATGGCGGCCCTGGTAGAGGAGCCGGCGCTGCCTACTCCCCCGGTGGCCGACTTGGTCGCCCAGCATGTTGCGCCCGTGCGGATGGCAGGCCAACCCAGTTTAGGCAGCGGTTTTCTGGAGCCCGCGGGCGGCCTCCGCCTGGTGAGAATCCCGCGGCAGGTCTCTCCGCCGGGCGTGCCGCTCCGCGCGGTGGCCGCGTCCGGGCCCGCGGCCTTCTTCGCCTACAGCCGGGCGCAGTCCGTCCGCGCTCCCGCTCAGGCGGCGCCGGTTTCGGCTCCTGAGCTGCCGGCCTCCGTCGCAGGTGTTCCGCTCCTCCGGCCTGCCGGCTGGGCGCCGCGCCCGTCCGGCTACGACTCCCTCGTGGCTGCACAGGCCGCGCCTCCGCCGCTCATCCAACAGACGCTGGCTCTGAGATTGCCGCCGGTCCGACCGCCGCTCACAAACTTGTTTGCGTCCGCGGCAGGCGAGCCGCCTCCGCGTGCTCCCCTGGGCCCGCAGATTCCGGCCGCATTGGCGCGGCCGGGATTGCCCCAGGCGCGGTTCTCTTTGTTCGCCGCTCCCCGCGCCATCTTCCCGGCTCAGACCCTCCTGGGCGCTCGACTGACCGCGGAGGCGCGCTTCGCAGCCCGCCGGGCGTCCGTGCCCGCTTTTGGCGTCGCCGCTCGGCTGCCTTTGCCGCCCGCCAGTTGTGGCGCGCCGGGGCTGCTCGCAGCTCAGCCCGTCAGACTGGGGCTGCCCATCGAGTTCCGCGAGCTCCCGGCAGGCACGCGCGCGGCGCCTCCCGAGGGTTTCAGCGTTGCTGCTGCGGCGGCACTGCCTTCGCTCGGTTACGCTCGCCGGGCACTTCTCCCGGTTGCGGAAGTGGCGCCGGTCTCCGGTCTTTCGGCGGCCCCGGCGCCCGACATGACCCAGGTTTGCGCAGGAGGGTTCCCCAGTGCGCCTCCGCTGCCGCCGGGCGTTCCGCCAGCGGCTGCGCCGCGCCTGGCCGGGGGGGCCACGTTACCCTATGAGTGGGGCCTGCTGACCCAAGCTCGTTCCGCGTGGCGGGCTGAGCATGCTTGGGCGACCGCCGAGCCCCACTGGGACATCGCTTGCTGGCGATCGGCGCTCTGGCGGTTGCGTCTCGCCGGAGCCGGCCTGTACGAGGGCATGATTCCCCCGGCCCGGACGGAGCTTCTGGCCTTCGAGACTCCTGCCGGATTCGCGCCGCGGGGCGTGGCACACTTGGCGCCGCAGGCGGTTCCCCTGCCGCGGCCTCCCGGACTGCCGCTGGCTCCCCAGCGTGCAGGCAAAATCCTGCTGGCGGAGGCGCCGCTGGCGGCTGTCGCGGGTCCGGGCAGGAGGGCCGGTTCCGAGCTTCGGGTGACGCACCTGGCGCCCTCCCCGGCGTTCCCGATTGGCAAGCCGCTGTACCTGGGGTGGGCCGCGATTCGCCTTCACCGTGCCCTTGGGCGAGCAGCGCCGCTCACTCTGGAGCCGGGCGATGCGCAGGCAGGGAGGCGCGGCGCCTTCGAGGCTCCGGTGCCCGGGTTCCGCATGGTGGCCTGGCTGTTCACGCATGCGCCGGCTGTGTCTCGGGTGACGGTTCCCGTAGTTGCGCCGGCCCTCACTCTCGGCCCGCCGCACGCGGCACAGCGGGTGTGCTTTCTGGCGGCAGGCTTCCAGCACGTCTCGCTGTCAGCACCCACGCTTCTTCTGCCGGTGTTTCGGGGCCGACTCGTGGTGGGGGTGGCAGAGGCCCCTGCCGCCCTCGTCGAGCCGTGTCTGAGCGCGGCGGCGCCGTGGGTTCGGGTCTTGCTTCCACCAGTGACGGGTGCCAGGCCGGTCCAACCCGCGCCTGCGGCGCCCTGTCAGGCCGCTGGGGCGTCCTGGACCTCGCTGGAAGCGGCCTCGGCGAGTCGGAGGCCTGTCGCTCCCGCCCAGCTTCGGGAGGCGCCTTCCGAGGAGGAGCAACCGCCGCTGGCGGCTGACGCTCTTCGTTCCCCGCGTGCACTGGCTTGGGCGGCACTGAAGGACATCTCGGCAGTCCATGAACGGCCGGCAATGGGGCCTGGACCGGCGGTGAGAGTCGTGGCAGCGGCTGGCGAGAGTTCTCTGATCACCGGACGCTGGTTCCCCGTTGAACTGCCGCAGGCCAAACTGCTCGCCGGTCCTCGGACTGCGGCGGTTGTGCCGAGGACGGTTTCTGCCGTGCGGCCCGCACCGCTGGCGAGCGTTTCAGCCGCGGGCCGGCTCACGACGGGGTCCCCCGCCGGGCTGCCCTCGGGGGCGTCCGACCGAACCAAGCTGCCTGCCGCGAGCGGCTGGAGGCTCCCCTTCCCGGCGAGGTCCGTGGGCTCGCTGCGGTCGGCTGTCCCTGCCGTTGGAACGTTCGCCCAGCCGCACCAGACGCTAGCTACACCCGCGGCGATGAACCCGGCGGCCGGCCTCCGGCCGGTCCTTCAGGCGGCCTTCGAGTCGCGCGCGCTGTCTCATCCGCTGCCGCCGAACTTGCGGGTGGTCTACGCGCTGGGCTCGACCCCCTACGTCGCGCTTCCGCTGGCTGGAGCAATACAGGCGGCGGCGAAGCTCTGTGAGCCGCTTAGGTTGCTTTTCCCACCGGGCCTTACGGCGCTCCGGCGCTCCTGGCCTGTCTTGAACGTGACGGGTGACCGCCGGCTCCTGTTGGGTTCGGCCGGCGAGGTGGCTCTCCGCGCGCTTGGCGGTCGTCTAGGGGTGGCTAAGGAGGCGCCGGCCCAGGTGCCGGCGCGCGCCGCGGAACTGGGGCGGCGAGCCCGCGCGCCGAGGCCCCCGGCGCCGCTTCTCCGAAGTGCGGTCACGCACCTGGGGCTAGTCTTACCGCCGGTGTGCAAGGTGGCGTTTCGTCCACAGGCGGCGCCGGCAGCCCAGCCTTCCGTTGCTGTCCACACCGCCTGCGCCACGCCGGCGCTCGGCCACCCCAGGACTCTGGGCGCGGGGTCGATCGTCGCGATTGCGGCGCCCTTGCCCGGAGACCCCCGCGAGGCGGTCGGCGTGCGCCCGGACCAAGCGCCGCTGGTGGTGACGGAGCCGGCGCGTCTGCCGGCGCCTCGGAAGCTCGCCGGCCCCGTGCTGGTCTCCGCCGCGATGACCCCTCCGGACCGCTCCCGGCCGTTGGTCCCGCAAGGAGCGACCCTCGGGCGCTTCCGCTGGAACGAGTGGGAGGCGGTAGGCCGGGAATACGCCAGTGCGCGCGGGCTACGGTCCAGAGCATTGCCCGTGCGCTGGTCCAGCGCCGGTCACTGGTCGCCGGAAGCTCCGCGAGCTCGTCCCGACCCACAGAAGCAGCCGCGGGAGACTGCGGTCGTCGCCACCAAGCTTCCTGTGGCGCGGCCGACATCCAGCGGGGTGGCCGGGCGCGCTCCGCTCCGCGCGGCGCCGCCTGCCGAGATCCACTCTCCGGCCCCGGCCTACTGCTCTTGGGCGGCTGCCAGGCGGACCGCAACGGGCGCGGCGGCGGCAATTCCAGGCCGGCCGGCCTTGCCGGCGGGCGTCGCGCCACTTCGGACCGCGGGCCTGCAAGCGGCGCTGCCGGCCCAGCATGACGTGCGTCCCGACGATCGCCGGGCCCGGTTGAAGGCGCCGCCCGGATGTCCGGTGGTGATTTCGGCGCTGGGGTATCCCTCGAGCACCGCTGGCGCCGGCTGCGCCTACGACCTCCATTGGCCGCTGGCTGCGCCGGTTGAGCCCGCGCCGTTGCACGTCGAGAGCGCCCCCTGGACTCAGCCGGAAGAGGCGCCCGTGGTGGTCCAAGCCGTGTTCCAGGCGCGGCCGCTGGCGCCCATCCGGCACCGCTTCGAGCGACTGCCGCTGGAAGTAGCCTTTCCGCTCGGGGGCGTCCTCGGGAGTTTCTGGCGGGCGGCTCCCCGTCTGGTGGGGTTGCCTGTCGTGGTGCTGCTGCTGCTCCTGGCGGCGGGATTGCTCATCCGGAACTCCGGCGCTGCCGCTTCCATCCGGGATGGTGTCCAGCAACGCGCCGCAGTTTCCGTCGAGGAGGACTTCACTTCCGGCCTGGGCCGGTGGATGGGAAGCGCCGGAGCGTGGACGCGCGACCCCACCGGCTACGTCGAGGTCGGCTCCCTGGCCCTGCTTCGCTCTTCGCTCGGCATGACCGACTACCGGTTGGAGTTCATGGGGCAGATTCCGCAGCAGAGTCTGGGCTGGGTCTTCCGCGCGCGGGATCCGCAGAACTACTACGCCATGAAGATCGCGGTGCTCAAGCCCGGACCGCTGCCCACCATGGCGCTGGTGCGCTACGAGGTGATGGGCGGCCAAGCCGGCCAGCGCGTCCAAGTGCCGCTGCGGGTGATGTTGTACAGCCAAGCGCCCTTCCGGGTGCTGTTGAGGGTCAACGGAAGCGACTTCACTACCTTCATCAACGGGCAATTGGTGGACTTCTGGGGCGACGACCGGTTGAAGGTGGGCGGAGTGGGCTTCTTCGGGGAGAAGCAAGACCGGGCGCGTTTGTACTGGGTGAGGATCGCGCACCAGGACGATCTGCTGGGCAGACTCTGCTCTTTTCTCGCTCCAAGTAATCTTGAATCCAGTGACGGGAGTCCGAAATGATGAATCAACGCAAGCAGTCGGCCGTGGGGGTAGAGCCCTTGCGGCCCGTCGAATCCAGTCCCCGCGGGGAATCCGCCAAGCCTTCCCGCTGTTTGGCCCGCGCCGTCTCGCTGCATCTGGACGGCAAGCCCGAAGACGCTCTCAAGGAGCTTCAGCGGGCCATAGCCAAAGGCGAGAAAACCTCGGAGATCTACTCCGCTATGGGACACATCCAATTCGAGCTGGGCCAGTTCGAGGGAGCCGCCAACAGCTACCGCGACCTGCTCAACCTGGAGCCTCAGCATCCCACCGGCTGGTTCAACCTGGCGGTGTGCCTGGAGAGACTGGGCCGCTGGCAGGAGGCCGCCGAAAGGTTTCAGAAGGCTTCCGAGATTGATCCGGCGCGGGTCGAGGCGCGAGTGGGGCTAGGCATCTGCCAGTTGCACCTCAACACGCCGAAGCTGGCGCTGGTCTCCTTCGAGCGCTGCCTCGAGCAAGCGCCCGAGGATGAGACCGCGCTGTTCGGCAAGGCCGTGGCGCTACAGATGGAACGCCAGCTCGATCAGGCCACCGGCCTCTACCGCACCATTCTCAAGCGCAACGCCGAATCCGAGGAGTCGCTTACCAACCTGATTGCCATCGGCATGTCTAACAAGGACTACGAGATGGTGCGCGAGTACGCCGAGCGCCTCCTGGAGATCCGTCCGCAATCCACCGCCGCTCTGGAGGGCCTGGCGGCCTGGGCATCGGCCAAGAACGACTTCGCCATGGTGGCCAAGTTCTGCACGCTGCTGGTTTCGGCGGCGCCCAAGCACTTCGAAGGCTGGTTCAATCTCGGCCTGGCGCACCAGAAGGCCGGACGCTTCAAGGAGGCTGCCGAGGCTTACACCCAGGCGATTCGCGCGAAGCCGGACGCCTCCCAGGCTTACACCAACCTGGGGATTGTCCGCCAGGAGCTGGGCGACTTGAAGGGCGCCCGCGAAGCCTACGAGCAGGCCATCAAGCTGGACGGCGAAGCCACCGCGGCGCTGTGGAACCTGGCCCTGGTACTCGAGCAGACCGGCGAGCAGGAAGAAGCCGAGAAGACTTACAACCGGCTGCTCGAGAAGACCCCGGACGCCGAAGAGGCCCGCTTCCGGCTGGGCTATGTCCGCTTGCAGCGGGCCAACTATGCCGGAGCCGCCCAGGCTTTCGAGACCTGCCTCAAGAAGCGCGCCCAGTGGGCCGAGGCCCAGATGAACCTGGCCCTGTCCTACTGGAAGATGGGCGAGCGCGATCTGGCGCAGTTGGTCTACGAGCAGGTGCTGAACGCCGACCCGAAGAACATGGACGCCGTGCGCGGCCTGGCGGCTTTGGCGCTGGAACGCTCCGATTTCGACCAGGCCCTCGAGTACCACGGGCGTTTGATCGACCTGGGTGAGCGCTCCTCCGAGGTGCTCTACAACGCGGGTCTGCTGCTCCAGAAGGCCGGGCAGATGGAGGACGCCGCGCGGCTGTACCGCGAGGCCGCCGAGGAGAATCCCGACTTCGCCGAAGCCATGCTGAATCTCGGCCACGTGCTCAAGGCCCTGGGGCAGGAGGAAGAGGCGCGCACCTGCTGGAGCAAGGCGCTGGAGGCCAAGCCCGAGCTGGCCCAGGGCTACTTCGAGCCGGCGCGGAACTGAGGGCGGAGATGTCAGGCGCCAGGAGCCAGGAGGGCTCCGGTGCGCTGGGCGGGGCACTCGGGGCGAGCGGGTGCGCCCTTCGGCATGATGGAAGGGAGGTGCGTCGCCTTGGCCCGACGACGACTACCCAGCAAGCCCCATGGCCAGCCCGGAACCTGGGACTACCGCGTGGTCCGCTTCAGGGGCAAAAGAGGCACGAAGGATAGAGGTTTCTACCGGGTCTGCGAAGTGTACTTCAACGACGAAGGCTTCATGGATCTACACTGCGACGCGGTCGCCGAAGGGGAGTCGCCCGCTGAGCTCCGGAAGGACGTTCGCTGGATCGTCGAGGCCCTCGGCAAGCCGGTGATTGAGGCTTCGGAAATCCAACCCTACAGGTTCCCCAAGGGCGAGCCCACTATGCCGCTTGCAGAGGTCGTGCGGAAACTGACGCGGCGCCGCAAGAAAGTCTGAATTGCGGGGGCTGGTCCCGGGTGGCTTGGTGCCGCTGACGGGAATCGAACTGGGCCAGCCAGGAGCCCCAAACGGCAAACGCTGGGCGGGGCACGCGGGCCGCAGCACGGGAGGCGGACCAGAATGGAGGGTGGCAGCCAGCGGAAACACGCCGTGGCTGCCGGACACATCGTTTAGAAACGAAGGAGCCCTGAGTAGACCACCTTCCGTACTCGTCAGCTCGACTTGCTCGGACCTGTACGACTCTGGGGAGACCTGGGTGCTACGGTTCGAGACGGCGCAGGACATATGTGCCGCGCTTCGCGTCCAACTTGCCTACCTGTTTGCGGGTGCTCTGCAACTGAGGTTGCGGACCAGCGCCGTGGCTGGGTCTGCTCTGATCGCCTCACTCCGCGGGCGGGCCTTGCGGCTGGCGATCGAGCGACCGCCCTACTGGGAATACCTCTTGTTTGCGGAAGCGCTGTCGGACGAGCATCAGAAGTATGGCGACCTGCGCCGCGACTGGGATTAGCGTGTGGCACTTGGCAGCCTGCGGACGCTCAAGGGCGCCCAGTTTTTCGAGTGGGTATCGAACAAATGCGATGCCGCACAGCGGATAGTGTCCACCATGACGACCCTGGTAGAGGGAGTGCTCCCAGAAGCCTTAGGTCCGCCTGGGACTCCTGGCGACCCAGAGAAGATTCTGTACGTCGCTAAGACGTTGGCGGCGGCCTATGCCAGCGCCATTGAGTGGGGGCTTGAATTCCACCGGCGCGCGGTCCCCGAAGAACTGGACAGGGTGCGACTATTGGCAAGCGGGTTTTTCGCAAATGTGATACGCGAGGTGGAGGAGTTCACCAAAGAACTCCGACGGGCCATAAATGAGGCTGTTCACGTGGCGCAGCCTGGGGAGAAGAGGACCGTGGCGATGACTCTGACGCTCACTGCGCCCGACGTGACAGATCTTGAAAAGGAGATCGCGCGGTTGAGACCTTTATATCGAGACGGAATTCTAGACTGGAATTGACCTTCAGACCAAGCTACCGGCTCAAGGCCCTGGGGCAGGAGGAAGAGGCCCGCACCTGCTGGAGCAAGGCGCTGGAGGCCAAACCCGAGCTGGCCCGAGGCTACTTGGAGCCGGCCAGGAACTGAGGGCGGCACTCCACGGTGGGGCGGGCTTTCAGCCCGCCGCCGGCTCTCCAGCCGGCGTCTGCCTCAGTGCCCCGCTACTGCTGGAGCCAAGTGCCGGAGCTCTACCTCCGGCCGCCCGGGGTCTCGGAACAGCCGGCTGGCGCCGAGCACTTCGATTCCGATCAGGGTCTCGCCGTCCGCGAAGTCCAGGGCGATGTCCTCCGTCAGGCGGACCACGCGGCACTGGTGCTCCCCGCTCACGAGCTGGATGTAGAGGGCATCCACCTCTTTGTCGTAGGTTATCTGCATGGCGCTGCCCCGCTGCCCATTATCTCAACACTCAAGTCCGTGATCGACACCCCTCAGATCCGGTTCGTTCCAAGCCACTCCATCAAGCCGCGCACAGTTCCACAGTAGACCGGGAAAAGCAGCAGGAGAGCGTTTGTCTCATGGCGTTCAAGCTTACACCCTGTGGATGTCCGGCATCGTTGCGGGTGCGACGGATCAGATCGTAGATCCCGCCCAGATGCTGATCGAGAACATCGGTCAGCGTCGCAGGCAAAGGGCGGGCTGGGGACCTGAGGCGGGCCAGAAGTTCCCAATGCTGCTTCTTGATCGGCTTCCCCTTGGTCGCCTGTTCGAACTTAGCCTGCTTCTGCGGTGTGTCAAGAGACTGGTGAACCGACTCGACTAACCGAAGAAGCGTCTGTTCGGCCGCCACCCCGATCATCACGGCAGTCGCCAGATGGTTCCCAGCCCGGAAGGTCTGTAAAGCCTCTCCCAGATACAGCAGCGTCAAGCCATCAATGGAGGGGCAAAGCTGTTTCAGCCGAGCCAGGTAGTCGTCCGGGTCGTGCGCCAGAACATCTCCGGCGGCCACGCACTTCTTTCCGTACTCGGTCAGCCGGAGGAATGGGAGGTTGGGACTCTGCCAGCCCGTTCCCGGTGCCAGCACGCCCTCCAGGATCAAGCCCCAGACGACTTCCGATATCTGGTCCTTTAGTTGCCGTTCAGCATTGTGCTGAGGCCGCCGGTCCAAGAAGCCAAGTCTGACGGCTTCGGCGATGACACCATTCGCGATCGTAGCGAGCTGAAGTCCACTGCACGAGGGCGAGAGATCGAGCTTCAGAATCAGGGACCTGATTATCGATGACTCAATATGTGTCATGGTTCCCACCCGCGACGGTCAGGTCTTCACTATGGGGCGCTGTTCAACGCCTCCGCAACCCTCACCGGCCCCCGCCGCTCTGGGCCAGGAGGAAGAGGCCCGCACCTGCTGGAGCAAGGCGCTGGAGGCCAAGCCCGAGCTGGCCCAAGGCTACTTCGAGCCGGCGCGGAACTGAGTAAGGAGGGTGGGGCGGGCCTCCGGGCCTGCCGCCGGCTTTCCGGCCGGCGTCCGCACCGCAGGAACTCAGCCTCGGGGCGCGATTGATGCGAGCACCTGCCGGTAGAGGGCGCAGGTCTGCTCGGCCACCGTGGTCCAGTTGTTCCGCTGGCTGAGCCGGGCGCGCGCCGTCATCCCCATCTGGCGCAGTCTGTCGCGATCTCCGAGTGCCCGGCACACGGCGTCGGCCAAAGCCTCCGCGGACGCCGGAGGAACCAGGAAGCCCGTGCCAGGCTCCTCGACGAACTCCGGCAGCGCACCCACGGCGGTCGCCACCACCGGCCTGGCGAAGCTCTGGGCCTGGGCGACTACGGCGCTGGCAGAGGCGCGGGTGTAAGGGACTACAACCAAATCCGCCGCCTGGAAGAATAGCGGCGCATCGGCCTGGGGAACGAATCCCAGCCGCAAGTCCACCGCCCCCCGGATGCGGAGCCGATCGATCAGCCTCTGGACCGGCCTCAGGTTCATCAGCGGTTCTCCGGCGACGAGCAGCGTGGTGTTGGGGAAGCTCTCCAGAATCGCCGGTAGCGCCTCCAGCAGGAAGTGCAGGCCCTTATGCCGCTTGATCATGCCGAAACAGAGCAGAACGTTATCGGATGGCTTCAACCTCAGAGTTTGGCGCGCCCGTGCCTGGTCTCCTTCCGACGGCACCGGGCGGATCTCGCTGCCCAGCGGCACAACGTGAATACGGCTGTGCGCGCCTTCGAACTGCCGGCTGAGGGCGCCGGCCAGAGTGGGGGTGTGGACGATGATGGCGTGGGCCAGGTCCAGCAGGCTTCTCAACTGGCGCCGCTGAATTGCCCAGGCGGACTGAGCCGGCACCTCGTGAACGGTGTATACGATCCCCCAGCCGCGCGCCCGGAGCGAGCGGATAGCCAGCCCGTCAACGACAGGCAGCAGCGCCCACTGGAGATGGAAGACCGCTGGGCGGCCGCTCTGGAAGCGGCACAACGCTTTCCATGTACGCCACACTCCGGCTGGGTAACTGAGTGCCTTGACCGCTTGCCGCAGCCGCATATGCCGGCGCAGGAATCCTAGTCGCGGATGCCCTAGGCACCGGGAGAAACGGTAATCGACACCGTAGTTGCCGCTCCGCGCGCAAGGTTCGAATAGCGGCGGCGACGTAGCCAGGCTGACTTCCACCCCCAGGCGGGACAGCGCCGAGCAGAGGCCATCCACATAGTAGGGAGTGAAGTTCCCAGGGTCAAACATCGTCACTCTCAAGCCGCGATCTACAAAACCTGGCGCGCAAGGGGGCAAGCTCATATCCGGCGGGCCATGACTTCCCGATACAGTTCTGCCAGAGCGGCAGTGGGAGATTCATTCTCGCGCCAGGCCAGCAGGCGCCGCCTCCCCGCCGCGGCCATCCTGGCGCTCAAGCCGCGATCCTCCAGCAGTCGCAGGATGGCAGCCGCCAGCGCCTGCGGGTCGTTGGGCGGGACCAGGATCCCGGTTTCGCCGTCTCGCAGTAGCTCAGGAATTCCGCCCACCGCCGTGGCGACCACCGGTTTACCCATGGCGAACCCTTCACACAGCACCCGCGGGCCTGCTTCGTATGACGAGGAGATCACAAGCACTTCACTCGCTTTCAGCACACTCCCGATATCCGTTCTGTACCCCAGAAAGGAAACCGCCGGCCCGAGTTCGAGCCGTCTTGCCAGCGCTTCGAGCTTCGGGCGCAACTCTCCTTCGCCCACGATCCAGAATCGGGCATCGCGTTTGTGGTCCAGCACCCGGCGCGCACTCTCCAGAAACAGCCGATGGTTCTTGACTGCTTCGAGCCGGCCGATGATCGAAATGACCGGCCCGCCGCTCGTCTCGGGCGGAGCAGGGGAGGAAGACTCTTCGTCCAGCGAGGGCCACTCACCAACTTCGTGATGCCGGATCACCCGTGTTCTGGCCAACAGTTTTGGTCGGTTGCCCAGCCTGCGGAGGGCGGCCTCGGAAGACACCGTGAGCCCGTCGAATCGGCCCAGAATCAGGCGGTCCAGGCCCTGGAAGGCTCTCATCTGAAGGGAGGGCTCGGTATGGCGGACGGTCGCCACCAGGGCGGGTCCTTCCGCACCCATCAGGGTCGCGGCGGCCACGCCCAAAAGGTCAGTCTTGTACTCGTGCGTGTGCAGAATCGAGAACCGCTCCCGGCGAAGTTTACGGCACAGCCAGTTGACCACCGAGGGCAGCGAATGCAGATGGCCGTCCAACTGATGAGCTGGGATGCCTTGGGCGCGGGCGGCAGCCAGCAGCGGGTGCTCGCCGCGACCGGCGGGAGGCTTCCGGTACAGGACCGCGATCTCGCAGGGAAACCCGTGTTTCGGCAGTTCGCGGCAGAGATCGAGGATGGCCCTCTCCGGCCCCCAGATCTGGCTGCTCTGGCGGAAGTGCAGCACCTTGCCAGCACAAGGCTGTACCGCTGCCGCTTGGGCCGTATTAGCCTCCCTGCCTTGCCCATACTATTATGAGCTAGTGTCCTGTCCCGCAAGTTCCTTGACAATAGCAGCCTGCGTGGCCGACAGGCTGAAGGCCGGTCCCACGATTTCCCATTGCAAAGCTGTTCGCGGGACAGGACACTAGTCGTGCACCTGACCCGGTATACGATGTACCGCAAGATTGGCCAGGCCATTGGCGGCCGCCTCCAAGGACAGATTCTGGGCGTCAGCGGAATCAAGCACTTCTACCAGTGGATTGACCGCGCCAGCTCGGTGCTGGTGGAAGTCGAGTATCCCGAGGTGGACATGCAGGAGCTCCCTTTTCCCGACGGGCGGTTTGATGTGGTGATCAGCGATCACGTGATCGCCCATCTGCCAGACCCGCGGCGGGCCATCCGCGAGGCCTTCAGGGTCCTGAAGACAGGGGGCCTAAGCATTCACACCACCTGCTCCTGGAACCCCGAGTTTCGCTGTCCGGAAGACTACTTCAGGTTCTCGCCGGCGGCTCTCCGGGTCATGTGCCCGCCGGGGTGCGAAGTGCTCGAGTGCGGCAGTTGGGGCAACCGTCTGGCCATGGGGTTGCTGCTGCTGTGGGACTCAAAGTTCCGCTTCTTGCAGATTCCGGAGCGGCGAGGTTTGCGCCGCTGGTTGGCCACCTGGAACGAACCACGCTACCCCATTCACTCCTGGATTGTGGCTAAGAAGGCCGCCTGACCAGACCCCCAATCTGACTTATGCCGCTCCTCAGCTCCCCCAGGCCAGCCGTTCCGCCAGCACCCCGGGGAGTCCCGCGCGCAGGATCTTGGCCTGCGCTATCTCGACCGGGTAGGCTACGCGCCGGTACTCCAGCCGGCGCTCCCCGGCCGCGCAGATCATGTAGGCCGCCCGCGCATCCCCATCCCGCGGCTGCCCTACTGAGCCCGGATTGATCAGGTAGGCCCCTTCATTCAGCTCGAAAGCCTGCCGCGGCGCCTCCGCCTCCGGCTTCTCGATCCACTCGACCGTGCCCCGGTTGATGTGGTAGCTCCCCTGTACGTGCGTGTGCCCGAAGAAGCAGACGCTCTTCTCCAGGTAGCCGGCCAGCTCGGCCGCGGCCAGAGCGGACATCAGGTAGTCGTCTTCATCCAGCGGAGTACCGTGGACAAGCTCCAGATCGCCGACCAGCAGGGGGCCCTTGGGCAGGCTGCGCAGGTAGGAGTGGTTCTCCGCAGTCAGGTTCTGTTCGGTCCACAGCGCCGCGGATCGGGCCACCGGGTTGAACCATTCCAGGTCTTCCAGTCCCACCGCGGCCTTGTCGTGGTTGCCACGCACCACCACCCGCACGTTGCGCCGCGTCCACTCGACCACGCGGTTGGGGTCCGCTCCGTAACCCACCAGGTCCCCGCAGCAGAGGATCTCGTCGTAAGCGCCGCGGGCGTCCTCCAGCACCGCCTCCAGCGCCTCCCAGTTCGAGTGGATGTCACTCAGGATCAGGTAGCGCACAAGAAAGTTGTTGCGAGACAGGAGACTACCATCCTAGCAGTCCCCTGGCGATCCCCACCACCTGCGGTCCCAATTGAAGCAGCACGCGCGGCGTCACCATTGCCAGCGGCAGCAGCGCCGCCCAAGGCTTACCCGGCCCCCCGCTCACGGCCACCAGCAGCAGCAGCGGCGTGAGCGTCCGCCCGAAGCTGTAGACGCTCTCCCAGAGGGCAACTGTTCCCAGGAAGATCGGCACCAGCGCGAACAGGCCGATGACGATCTCGGTTGCGCCAAGCCGGCGTTCGCGCAGCGCTCGCCAGGCCAGATACAGGCACAGCAGCATGCCCGCCAGAGCCAGGTAGTCCAGCCCATGCGCCAGCCAGGCCACCGGCGCCGCCAGAGGGTATTGCGGCGGGTGGAAGATCACCCGCGCCAATCCCCTGAACGGCACCCATTCGTACGTCGCGCCCGCCCAGTCGGGACTGTGACGCTGCACGTAGGCGTACCAGGCCAGCGCCGGAAGCGCCGACGTCGAAAGCCGCGCCGCGCGCAGCCACTGGCGCCGCAGCAGAGCCGCGGCTGAGCAGGCCACCACCAGCAGCAGCCCGGTCTCCCGCGTCAGGCCGGCCAGAATCAGCACCGCATACAGCCGCCAGGTCCCTCCCCCGCGGGCATAGATGACGAACCCGACGCACAACGCCGCCAGCACTCCGTCCACGGTCAGCCGGTCGATTGAAATCAGCGCCGCCGGCGCCAGCGCGAACCCCAGGCCCCAGGCCGGCTGCCCCAAGCGCACCTCGCCCCACCGGCTCAGCCACCAGGCCCCCAGAAAGATGAACCCAAGCACCACGCCCAGATAGGCGGCGTCGATGTAGCGATCTTGACCTCCGGCCAGCAAGTACGCCAGGCCGGGCGCCAGAATCCGCCGGTAGCGCAGGCGCGGCGCGTCGATGTGCTTCCAGAACCCGCGCCGCAGCAGCGGATCGTGGGCAATGTAGTGGTAGAACTGGCCGTCAAATCCGGTGCTGCCGGCGAACCTGTAGACGTTCTCGGAGGCCAACTCCGCCGGCACGCTCCACTTCTCGCCGGTGCAGTAGAGCGCTGTCCAGTTGCCTTGGTAGTTGTAGTGAACCGTGAGCGCCCACCACAGCAGCGTCAGAGCCGCCGCCGCGGCCGCCCACCGCAGGCAGGCGGCGCGCCTCACCGGCTCAGCCATTCCCCGTAGGTCTCCTTGAAGCTTCTTCGCTCGACAATGCGGACTTTGCCCGCCGGGGCGTATTCCGCGGCGGCCTCCAGCACCGAAGCCCTTCCTCCCATCGGCGTCCTCGGCCCCACCAGCAGTAGGACAGGCCCACGGCCTGTCAGCCCATGGCCTGTCACCAGACGTGCCACATCCGGCAAATCAAAATCTCTCAGCACGCCGGGAATCACTATATCCACGACGTTCTGATGCACCGCCGCCCGCGCGATCTGCATGTAGGAAAGCACCGCTCGCTCCAGCGCCACCTTCCTGATGCGCGGCTCCAGAGCCGCCGCCAGCAGCCCGACCACGCTGCCGTTTCCTTTGCCCAGCACGGCCACCCGCTCCGCATCCACGTCCGGCCGGTAGGTCAGGTAGTCGAATACTCGCAGCAAATCTCCCACCTGCATGCCCACCATCGTCTTGCCCACCAGGATGGCCCGCATCGCCCTTTGATACGCGTTGCTCGGGCCTCCCGCGGGCTTCTCCGGAGCGCTCTCGCCCCACCCGCGCAGATCGGGGGCCGCCACCAGGCAGCCGGCCCGCACCAAGGCCTCGATGTCGCCTCCCGGACCGGCCTCCGCGGCCTTGCCCGCCGGGTTCAGGAACAACACCGCGGGCCTGGGCTCCGCTCCGGCCACAGGCGCGAAGACCAGCACAGGAACCGTGATCCCCGGCTCGGTCTCCAGCGCCAGCTTCTCGATGCGGTACCCGGCGCGGACGACCTCTCCGGCCCTCACTACCGGCGGCGCGCCGCGGCTCACATCCAAGCCCGTGCGCGCCGCGATTGCCGCGCGCAGCCGGGCCGCATTCTTGATCCTGCCCGGACGATAAATGCGTTCGGCCAGCGTCCGGTTCAGCGAATGCACGGTTTCGCCCTTCAGCGACGTGGCCACTTGGCCCGTGGGCGTCGCGTTCAGGTTGGCGTCCGGCTCGATATTGAAATCCTCTTCCGAGCCCTGGCCGGGCGCCCGGCTCAGCCACTGCTCCATCCATTGGTAGGTCGCCTCGCGCAGCGGCTTCGACCACCCGTGCTTGTCGTCATGCTCGAAGAACGCGATCCGCTCGCCGGCCCCGAGGATTTCGTACGCCCGCCGCGCCTCGGCGAAGCTGGCCCGCGCGCCTTCGATGGGGAAGAAATCCCGCGCCGCGGTCACCACCTTCAGCGGACGCGGCGCGAAGGCGATCAGGAAATCCCCGAAGTCCAGCCCATCCTTCAGGAAGCCGGCGAGGTTCTGCTCGGCGTCCTGCGGCCCCGAGCCGGCCCACAGTTTCTCCCAGGAAGTGATGTAGCAGGCCGGCGCGGCCACCCCCAGGCGCGGCTCGACCACCTGCAAGTACGCCGTCTCGGTGCCGCCGCCCGAATTGCCGGCCACGCCGATGCGGCGCCGGTCAACCTCCTTGCGCGTCAGCAAATAGTCCACGCCCCGGACGGCGTCCCACAACTCGTAGCGGGCGAAGTTGGTCCCGGTAAGCAGGCACTGCAACCCGGCCATGGTGTGCTCGGCGGTGCTGCCGAAGCGCGGCTTGCCGCGGTCCGCGTCGAAGTACTCGTAGCGTTCCCCTTGTCCCGGCGGGTCCCAGGCCAGCACCACGAAACCCCGGCGCGCCAGCGAGATCCACACCCTCTGGTAGGCCTCGAAAGCCTTGCCGTTGGCGCTGTGCCCGGAGGCGCCCAGCATCGCCGGATACGGTGGCCGGCCCCGCGTGGGAACATACAGGCTCGCCGTCACGTAGAACCTGGGCAGACTCTCGTAAACGAGCTTCTCCACCCGGTAGCCATCGCGCTCCAGCGTTCCCGTGATCCGCGCGTTCAGCGGAGTCCTCTCAGGAAACCCGCCCAGGGCCTCAAGGACCTTCTTCCGGATGTAGGCCTGGCGCGCCCGCACCTCATCCGCCGCCCGCAGGCCCGCCACCCGCGTGGCGCGCTCCTCCCAGAGCTGCTTGGCCTTCTCCGTCAGGTAGCGCTCCAGCATCCCGCCCAGGCCCGGTGTCACCTCCAGTTCCGCTTGCGCCCCCAGCGCCTGCGCCGCCAGCAGTCCCGCCGCTACGATTGCCGTTCTCATTCTCACCTCGGTCTGGTGTGAGTTTATCACCCGGCCGCTCCGGCTTGTGATGTAATCTCTGTGTGCCGAATCGCGCGCTCGTCCGCCTATCCCTGACAGCGCTCCTCTGCGCCGCTCCGCTGGCCGCTCAGCGCTTAGCGCGCGAGCGAATCGCGGGGATCGAAAAAGCTATTTCCGAGGAGATGGCCCGCCAGAAGATGCCGGCTTTGTCGGTGGCCGTAGGCAAGGACCAGCGGCTGGCCTGGAGTGCGGGCTTTGGCATGGCCGAGCTGGAGAACTCCGTCCCCGCCAGGGCCCTCACCGTGTACCGCACGGCCTCGCTGGTCAAGCCCATCACGGCCGTCGCGGTTATGCAACTGGCCGAGCGCGGCAAGCTCGATCTGGACGCCCCCATTCAGAAATACGTGCCAGCCTTCCCCGAGAAGCCCTGGCCTATCACCGCCCGGCTGCTGCTAAGCCATCAGAGCGGCATCCGCCACTATCGCGTCTTCCCGGATGAGGTGGGCAACACGCGCCACTACACCGATCTCCTCGAACCGCTCAAGCTCTTCGCCGCCGACCCGCTCGGGTTCGAGCCCGGCGCCAAGTTTCTCTACTCCAGCTACGGCTACTGCCTGCTCGGGGCCGCGGTGGAAGGCGCCTGCGGCGCGAAGTTCGTGGACTACCTCCGGGAGAACATCTTGGTGCCCGCCGGCATGGAGCACACCCGAGCCGACAGCGTGCAGGATATCATTCCGAACCGCGCTCGCGGCTACCGCCTGAACGCCGCCGGGATCATCGAGAACTGCGCCCTGGCCGACACCTCTAACAAGATCCCCGCTGGCGGCCTGGTCTCCACCGTCGAGGATCTCCTCAAGTTCACGGTCGCCCTCAACCAGGGCCGCCTGGTCAAGTCCGAGACGCGCGAACAAATGTACACCGCGCAGAAGACCCGCGACGGCCAGCCCGCCCCTTTCGGACTGGGCTTCGGCATCCAGGAGTCCCAGGGCCTGAAGTGGGTGGCGCACGTGGGCGACCAGCAAGGCGTCTCGGCTCTGCTGGCCAGCTTGCCCGCCCAGGGCTTCACTGTGGTCCTGATCACGAACCTGGAGCGCGCAGACCTGGACCGCCTGGCCAGCCGGATCGCGGGACTGGTTCTGCGCTAGCGACCCTGCGGCCTGGGGCCCAAGCTCAGTCGCGGCTGGCAGATTCTACCGTCTTCTCCTGGCACGGCGCGCAGAACCTGGCCCAGGGGACAGCGTCCAGGCGCCTGGCCGAGAGCGGCTGGCTGCACTCCTGGCACACGCCGTAGGATCCCTCACCCAAGCGGCGCAGCGCGGCCTGTATGTCGCGCAGCAGGGCCATTTCCAGCCGGTTCTGATTCAGGAACAGCCATTCGTCGTGATTCTTCTGGCACCAGTCCCCGAAATCCAGCGGCTCCTCCGGCCGGTGCACCACCTCGGCGGCGCGCGCCGCTGACAGCCGTTCCCGCAACTCCTCTTCTTTGTGCCGCAAAGCTGCCCGGAACCCCTCCAGCTCCCCGGGCGCGATCGGCGGGTTCCCCGTTTTGGTCATAAGTGGCAGTCAAAATAAAATAACACGCTTTTCCCGAAATGCAACAAAAAAATTCCACCGCCGCCCCTGGTTCCTGCTCCCGGTCCCGCTCCGTCATAATGGAAGTTCGCCCCCGCGATGGAGAACCGCGAGATTGCCCGCCTGCTGGCGGAGACCGCCGACCTGATGGAGATCGCCGCCGAGGACCCCTTCCGCATCCGCAGCTACCGGAACGCCGCCGGCGTCATCGAGAACCACCCCGAGCGCATCATGGATATCCTGGCCGACCCCGCCCGCCGGGTCACCGATATGCCCGGCATCGGGAAAGGGCTGGCCGCGGTGCTCGCGGAAATCCGCGCCCGCGGCTCCTTCGGGCGCCGTGAGTCGCTGCTGGCCAAGTATCCTCCCACCGCTCTGGAGCTGCTGAAGATCCAGGGCCTCGGCCCCAAGACTATCGCCCGGCTGTGGGAGCACTACCGCGTCAGCACGGTGGACGACCTGGAGCGGATCTGCCTCGAACACAAGCTCCGCGAGCTGCCCCGCCTGGGCGCCAAGCTCGAAGAGAAAGTCCTTCGCTCGATTGCCCACTACCGCCAGAGCGCCGGGCGCTTTCTTTTGTCTTACGCCGCCGAGGTGGCCGAAAGCCTCACCCGCCACCTGGCGGCCACTCCGGGCCTGGAGAAGATCACGCCGGCGGGCAGCTACCGCCGCGGCAAAGAGACCGTGGGCGACCTGGACCTGCTGGTGGCCGGCCCCGGCGCGGCGGCGGCCCTGGACCGCTTCGCCGCCTACTCCGGCGTCGCCGAGGTGCTGGCTAAAGGCCCGAACAAGGCCAGCGCCAAGGTCGGCTCGCCTCCCATCCAGGTCGATGTCCGCGCCGTGCCGATCGAGAGCTACGGCGCCGCGCTCCAGTATTTCACCGGCAGCAAGGACCACAACGTCGCCCTCCGCACCCGCTGTCTCAGGCTCGGCTACACCCTCAACGAGTACGGCCTGTTCCGCCTGGAGGACAACGCGAAAGCCGCCGGCGAGACCGAGGAGGACGTCTACCGGCGGCTCGAACTGGACTGGATCCCGCCCGAGCTGCGCGAAAACCAGGGCGAGATCGACGCCGCGGCCGAGGGCCGCCTGCCGCGCCTGATCTCCCCCGGCGAGATTCGCGGCGACCTGCACGTCCACACCACCGAGAGCGATGGCCGGGGCTCGCTGCTGGAGATGGCCCAGGCCGCCGGCGCCCTGGGCTACAGCTACCTCGCCGTCACCGACCACTCCAAGGCCCTGGCCATGGTCAACGGCCTGGACGAAGCCCGCGTGGTGGCGCTGGCGCGGCAGGTCCGCGAGCTGAATCGCCGCGGTCTGCCCGTTCACGTCTTCTCCGGCATCGAGTGCGACATTCGCAAGGACGGCTCGATGGACCTGGCCGACGACGCCCTGGCGGAGCTCGACGTGGTCGTCGGCAGCGTGCACAGTTACATGAACATGGAATCCGCCGAGATGACCGACCGGCTTCTGCGCGCCCTCGAGTGCCCCCACCTCCACATCCTGGGCCACCCCACCGGCCGCCTGCTGCTGGTCCGCGACCGCTTCCCCTTCGACTTCGAGCAGGTGGCCCGCCGCGCCGCCGAGCGCAACGTATTCTTCGAGATCAGCGCCGCTCCGGAGCGCCTGGACCTCTACGACTCCTTGCTCCGCGCCGCTAAAGCCCGCGGCGCCCGCTTCATCATCTCCACCGACGCTCACCACCCCGCGCAGCTCGCCAACATGCGCTATGGCGTCATGATGGCCCGCCGCGGCTGGCTCGAAGCGCCCGACGTGGCCAACACCCTGCCGCTAGACCGCTTCCAGGAGGCTCTTCGCCGAAACTGACATGCCCAGACACACTGCTCCGCCTGACTACCGCGTCCCCATTGAGCGCCTCGAGCTCCCCAACGGCCTGCGCGTGATCCTGTCCCCGGACACCTCCGTGCCCGTCGTGACGGTCTACGTGATCTACGGAGTGGGCGCGCGCGCCGAGGAAGAAGGCCGCACCGGCTTCGCGCACCTCTTCGAGCACATGATGTTCCAGGGCTCCCGGAACGCTCCGAAGGGAATGCACTTCCGGCTGGTCGAGTCCAACGGCGGCGCGCTCAACGGCTCCACGCACCCCGACTACACCGACTACTTCGAGGTGCTCCCCTCTAATAAGCTGGCGCTCGGCCTGTGGCTGGAGGCCGACCGGATGCGCGGCCTGCTGGTCAACCAGGAGAACCTCGACAACCAGCGCGATACCGTGAAGCAGGAACGCCGCCTGGGTCTCGACAACCGCCCCTACGCCGCCGCCATCGTCGAGCGCTGGCCCGAGCTGGCCTTCCGCAACTGGCACAACTCGCACTCCCTCATCGGGTCCTTCGAGGACCTGGACGCCGCCACCGTCGAGGACGTCGCCCGGTTCTTCCGCACCCACTATGCGCCTAACAACGCGGTCCTGGCGGTCGCCGGCGACCTCCGCATCCCCGCGGCCCGCAAGCTCGCCGAGACCTGCTTCGGAGACATTCCGCCGCAGCCCCGGCCTGCTCCGCCTGATCTGAGCGAGCCGCGCCAGACGGCCTCCCGCGCCGGGCTCTGCCGCGACCGCCTGGCGAAGGTCCCGGCGCTCATCGTCGGCTACCCCGGCCCGCCCCGCCGCTCCCCGGACTACTACGCCCTGGCCATGCTGGACATCGTGCTCACCGCGGGCCGCAGCTCGCGCTTCCATCGCCAGCTGGTGAAGGGGCATCGCTCCGTCATCCAGTACGAGGCCAACCTGGGCTGGCCGTTCGCCGGCGCATCCGACTACAAGGACCCGGGTCTGTACGCCATGTTTCTGTTCCACCACCCCACCTTCAGCGGTCGCGACATCCTCAGGCAGGTCGAGGAAGAGATCCACGCCGTCGCCGCCGGGGGCGTCAGGCCTGCCGAGTTGGAGCGCGCCCGGACCTTCCTGCGCTCCAGCCGCATGCGCCAGCTTCAGACCTCCCGCAGCCGTGCCGCGCTCCTGGCCCAGTACGAGCTGCTAGATGGCGACCCCAACTACGCCAACACCGAACTCGAGCACTTCCTGGCCGTCTCCGCGGGCCGAATCCGCGACGCCGCCGCCCGCTGGCTCCTTCGCCGCCGCCGCAACGTGCTCGAAATTGTCCCAGATACCTCGCCGGAGGGCGCCCCCGCATGAATCTCCACAAACCCCCGCGTACCCGCGAATTGCAGCCCTTCAGGCTTCCGCCCGTCTTCGAGACGACGCTCGCCAATGGCCTGGCCGTGGTGCTCGTCGAAGACCGCCGCTTCCCGCTGGTCACCGCGCGCCTCGGCTTTCACGCCGGCTCGAAGTTCGACCCCGCGGACCTGGCGGGCCTCGCCGAGAGCACCGGCGCTTTGCTGATGGAGGGCACTCGCCGCCGCAGCGCCCGGCAGATCGCCGAGCAAGTCGCCAACATCGGCGGCGCCCTCAGCGCCGACTCCTCGCCCGACGCGCTCCTCATCGACTCGAGCGCTCTGGCCCACCACCTGCCGGAGATGCTCGACCTGCTCTCCGACGTCGCCCGCCACTCCGTCTTCCCGCCGCGCGAGGTCGCCCTGCGCAAGCAGAACCGCAAGCAGGAACTCCTGGCCCAGCGCTCCCAGGCCGAGTTCCTGGCCGCCGAGAAGTTCGTTGAGGTTCTGTTCCATCCCCATCCTTACGCCCGCCAGGAGCCGACGCTGGACTCGATCGACCGCTTCAGCCGCTCCGCCATGCAAGCGTTTCGCGACCGCTTGCTCGCGCCCAACAACTCCGTCCTGGTCCTGCTCGGCGCGCTCCCGCCGCGTCGCCAGACGCTCGAGCTGATTCGCGCCAACTTCAGCGACTGGAAGCGGAGACCCTTGCCCTCGGGTCCCGCCCGCCGCTTTCCGCGCCCGCGGCGCAGCATTGTCCTGCTCAACCGCCCCGGCTCGGTCCAGGCCGACATCCGCATCGGGCGGGTGGCGGTCAATCGCTCCAGCCCGGACTACTTTCCGCTGCTGGTCGCCAACAACATCCTCGGCGGCGGCGCCAGCTCCCGGTTGTTCATGAACATCCGTGAGCGGAAAGGCTACGCCTACGACGCTCACTCCGCGCTGATGCCCATGCGCGATGCCGGCCTGGCCAGCGTCATTACCCAGGTTCGCAACGCCGCGCTCGCCGCCGCGCTCCACGCTCTGCTGACCGAGATGAGCCGCCTGGGGCGCCGCTCGGTCACCGCAACCGAGCTGGCCGCGGCCAAGAACTACCTTGCCGGGGTCTTCGTCATTCGGCTGGAAACCCAGGACGGCCTGGCGGGCCAACTGGCCGGCGTCAAGCTGATGGGTCTGCCGCTCGGCTTCCTGGAGAAGTACACCTCGCGGGTGCGCGGGGTCACTCCGGAGCGCCTCCAGGCCACCGCCGCGCGGCACTTCAATCCGGAGGCGGCCGCCATCGTCGTCGTCGGTGACGCCGCCCAGATCGGCAAGCAGCTCGAGGAGTTCGGCACGCTGACCGTGGAGGAGGCCCGGTGAAGCTGATCTCTTCCCGGCTCCTGTGCCGCACTCCCATCTTCCACGTCACCTTCGACCGCGCCGTGGCGCCCGGCGGGTTCCAGATACGTCGCGCCATCGTCCATCACGGCGGGTCGGCCGTCATGATGCCGGTAGACTCCAGGGGCCGCCTCCTGCTGGTCCGCCAGTACCGCCTGCCGGCTCGCGCGGCCCTGTGGGAGCTGCCCGCCGGACGCGTCGATAAGGGAGAGAAGCTGGAGGCCGCGGCCCGGCGCGAGCTCGAGGAGGAGACCGGCTACCGCGCGCGCCACTGGAAGAAACTGATCTCTTTCTATGCCAGCCCGGGCTACGTCTCTGAGAAGATGACCATCTTCCTGGCCACCGGCCTCCGCAAGGGCCGCGCCCGGCCCATGGAAGACGAGCGGATCCAGTGCCGCTGGTTCACCCGGCGCGAACTCGCAGCCCGCATCCGCGCCGGCAAGATCCTGGACGCCAAAACCATCCTGGGGTTTCTGCTCTGGCAGCGCGTGGGGTGAGCTTTCAGCTTGCCGGGTGCCCTTTGGGCGGACTTTCCAGTCGGCTTCGCCTGCGGACCGCGGACTGGCCGCCCGGGCACGAACAGGACGTAAAAAGGACCCCGGCGTAACAAACCGGTAACACAAGCGCGGTAGAGTCGAGGTTTGAGGGAGGTTCACCGATGAAACGTATTGCGCAGTTCGTATTGCCCGTGTGTGTTCTGGCCGCCTCTGTCCTGGCGCAACCGCCGCTCATCGATCGCGAGCTGTTCTTCGGCGATCCCGAAATCGTCGGGGCACAGATTTCGCCCGATGGGAAATACATCGCGTTCCTGAAGCCCTGGAACAAGACGCGCAACATCTGGGTGAAGCGCACCGAAGAGCCGTTCAGCGCGGCCAGGCTCGTCACCAGCGACACCAAGCGCCCCATCCCCGGCTACTTCTGGAGCCGCGACGCCAAGTACATCCTGTTCGTTCAGGACCAAGCTGGCGACGAGAACTACAACGTCCATGCGGTAAACCCGGCCGCCAGCCCGGCGCCAGGCTCGGAAGCGCCGCTGGCGCGGAATCTGACGGACGCCAAGGGCGTGCGGGCGGTCATCTATGCCGTGCCGAAGAGCGAACCGGACCTCATCTATGTGGGCCTGAACGACCGCGACAAGGCCTGGCACGACCTCTACAAGGTCAGGATCTCGACGGGCGAGCGGACACTGATCCGCAAGAACACGGACCGCATCACGCGCTGGGTCTTCGACCTCAAGGACCAGCTCCGGCTGGCCACCCGCTCGGCCGAGAGCGGCGACACCGAGATCCTCCGCGTGGATGCCGGCGGCTTCACCAAGATTTACTCCTGCGACGTGTTCGAAACCTGCGCTCCGCTGCGCTTCCACAAGGACCACCAACGCTTCTACCTGATGACCAACAAGGGCGCCGACCTGGACCTGATCCGGCTGACCCTGTTTGACGCGGCGACCGGCAAGACCGAGCCGGTCGAATCCGATCCCCTGAAGCGCGTGGACTTCGCAGGGGCGCAGTTTTCCGAGGTCACCGACGAGCTTATCGTGACCTACTACATGGACGAACGGATGCGGCTTTATTTCAAGGACAAAGCTTTTGAAGCCGACTACAAATGGCTGACGAGCAAACTGCCGGGCAAGGAAGTGCGCTTCGGATCGCGCACCAATGACGAACGGCTCTGGCTCATTCCCGCAAACAGTGACCGGGAGCCGGGCGAGACTTACCTGTTCGACCGCCAGACTCGCAAGCTGACGCAGCAATACAAGATTCACGAAAAACTGACGCGGGAGTACCTGGCCCCCATGCAAGCGATCCGTTACAAGTCTTCGGACGGGCTGGAGATCCCGGCGTACCTCACGCTGCCCAAGGGCGTTCCCGCAAAGAACCTGCCGTTGATCATGGTGCCGCACGGCGGCCCGTGGGCGCGCGATCTGTGGGGCTACGATGCCCTCGCTCAATTCCTGGCCAACCGCGGCTACGCGGTGCTCCAGCCGAACTTCCGCGGCTCCACCGGCTACGGCAAGAAGTTCCTGAACGCCGGCAACAAAGAGTGGGGCCAGAAGATGCAGGACGACATCACCTGGGGCGTAAAGCACCTGGTAGCGCAGGGCATCGCGGACCCCAAGCGGGCTGGGATCATGGGCGGCTCCTATGGCGGCTACGCCACGCTGGCCGGGGTGGCGTTCACGCCGGACGTCTATGCGGCCGCGGTCTCGATCGTAGGGCCGTCGAACCTGATTACGCTCATGGAATCGATTCCACCCTACTGGGAGTCGATCCGCAAGATGTTCTACGAGCGGATGGGAGACCCGCGGACTCCGGAGGGCAAGGCACAACTGGAGCGGCAGTCGCCTCTCAACTCGGCCCGCAAGATCAAGACGCCGCTGCTAGTGGCGCAAGGCGCGAACGACCCGCGCGTGAACAAAGCGGAATCGGACCAGATTGTCATCGCCCTGCGCGACCGCGGTTTCCCGGTCGAGTACCTGGTGGCTCCGGACGAGGGACACGGCTTTGCGCGTCCCGTGAACAGCCTGGCGATGTTCGCCGCGGCCGAGAAGTTCCTGGCGAAGCACCTGGGCGGGCGGTATCAGGAAGGCGGAACGCCCGAGGTGGCCCAGCGGCTGAAGGAAATCGCCGTCGATCCGAAGACGGTGGTGCTGGCAAAGAAGATCGAGGCCGCCGCGGTTAGCGCTCCGAAGCCAGTCATCGACTTGCGCCCTGCAACGTTCAAGTACCAGGTCAAGATCGAAATGGGCGGGAACTCAATGAACCTGAGCCTGTCCACCACCATCAAGGAGGAAGGCGGCGCCTGGGCGGCGACCGACAGCATGCAGACGGCCGCGGGGGAGGCGACGGATACGGTGGTGCTCGAGAAGGGAAGCCTGATCGTGCGCCGGCGTTCCGTCAAGCAGGGCCCGGCGTCGGTTAACCTGGAGTTCAAAGACAACAAGGTCACCGGTTCGATGAACATCGGCGGCCAGGACCGCCCCGTCTCCGTCGATCTGGGCGGGCCGGTTTTCGCCGACGGCGCCGGAGCGTTGCAGGTCATCGCCTGCCTGCCGCTGGTGGAAGGCTATTCCGCGACGTACCGGAACTTCGACGCGCGGGAGCAGAAGGTCAAGCTGATGCAGTTGAAGGTTGCGCGTACCGAGAGCGTGACGGTTCCGGCCGGAACGTTCGACGCGTTCAGAGTCGAGATTTCCTCGGCCGAAGGCGGGCCGGACAAGGCGACCATGTGGATCGCCAGAGACTCCCGGAAGCCCGTGAAGCTCTCCGCCGTGATGGCACAGATGGGGGGAGCCACGCTGACGGCGGAGCTGGCCGAGTAGAAAACCGAGTCTCCGAACTCCTGAAGTCACTTGGGAGGTGGGGTGAGGGCAGGAATCTCCGACGAGCCAGTTTTCGTGGCGCGGGCTTCAGCCTGCCGGGTCCACACTCGTGTGGACCCGTGCCTCGACATGAGTGTCGAGGCGGCAGGCAAGAGTGCCTGCGCCACAAATGGGTTCAGTGCGGATTCCATGAGAAGCTGGAAGGAGGTTCACCGAGTGGTGACGCGCACGACTTTGTCCGCGGTGCTGCTGGCGTTGCTCCTGGCGGCCGGCTCTCCGGCGCTCGCCCAGTCCGTATCCGAACTGCTGCAAAAGGGCATCTACACGCAGGAAACGCTGGGAGATCTGGATGGGGCCATCAAGATCTACAAGCAGCTTCTCGCTCAAGCCAAGGGTACGCGGATCTATCCGGCCCAGGCTCAATACCGCCTGGCGGTGTGCTACCTCGCCAAGGGGCAGAACGCTGAGGCGGCGGAAGCACTCAAGGAACTGATCCGGGATTATCCCGAGCAGAAGGAACTGGTGGCCAAGGCCCGGGAACACGTTTCCGGCGAAACCAAGCTGCTGGCTGAGCCTTGGCTCAACGGAGAGACCCTTCAGTTCACGGCCAGACTTGCGGCCGGCATGAAGATCGGCACCGTCATCTGGTCCGCCGACTTGGTCCAGCTCCAGGGTCGGGAGGTGTGGCGTCTGCAAGCCCGCCACTATGGCATGAGCGGCAACGCCATCTTGCGAGCATTCGCTGACCGGGACACCTTCCGCCCAAGCAGCAGCAGCATCAAGCACCCGCAGGTGGGCGAGATCCAGGTAGATTATGAGCCGGGACAGGTGAAGATCAAGAGCGCGGGGAGGGACTCTGTCCGAAAGGTCGAATTGGAGGGCCCTGTCTACGACAACGAAGAGGCAGTGTACCTCTCCAGGCGCCTGCCACTGTCGGTAGGGTACAAAGCTTCGCTCCAGCTCTTTTCCCCCTTGGGGAGCGGAACCACCAAGGTTGGCCTGGAAGTGACGGGGAAGGAGATCATCCAGGTTCCTGCCGGCAGGTTCGAGTGCTTCAAGGCGGAATTTGCGCTGCCCGTAGGCAAGACGCTTCAGACGTTCTGGTATTCCACGGGTCCCCGCCGCTACCTGGTCAAGTACGAAACCGGCGAGGCGATTGTGGAACTGATTGCCATCCGGCAAAGCAGCCCGCACACCTCCACCAACTACCGCGACGACAGGTTCAATTTCTCGCTGTCGGTGCCGAGCGGCTGGTTCCTGGACACGGACGAGGCCGAAGACAAGCCCCGAATCGTGGTGCACCTGCTGGACCCGGAGGCGGCCGCGCTCAACGTCTTCTGGATCGACAAAATCGGGGACGGGCAGGTCCCGCCGGAAAGCGAGGTCCGCGCGGCCTGTGAGACCAAAGTGAAGGAACGCCTCAAAGAACTCGAGGGCTACAAAGTACGCCCGGAAAGCTGGAGGCCGCGGACTCTCGGCGGGGCGCCGGCCGTGAGCTACGTCGCCGACTACGTGGAGGGGAAACGGCCCATGGTCGAGTACCTGACCGCCGTCCAGACCGGTTCCCTCCGGGCAATCCTCGTCATGCGGGCTCCGCCCGAGCAGTTCGACGGTCTTCGCGAGACGTTCGAGCGGATCATGGAAAGCCTGAAGTTGAAGTAGCTATGCGCTGGCGGCGTCACAGGACCGGGAGCGGCGCGAGCCACGACCAGCGGTTGTGGCTGGTGCTGCTTTTGCTGCTGGTGGTGATCCTGGTGCCCACGGCGGGCGTGCTGTGGTTCATGAACAAGGCGGTCGAGAACGAGCGCCTGGCCGTTCGCCAGAAACTCGCGGCAGCCTATCGGGGCCATCTTCTCATCGTGCAGGAGCGGCTGGAGAACTACTGGAAGGAGAAGGCGGCGGCTCTGGAGAAGATCGCGGGGGAGACTCCGGCATCTGCCGCATTTGCACACGGCGTCAGGGCCGGCCTGGCGGACAGCGTGATTTGCTATGACGCTCGCGGGCAACCTCTCTACCCCGGCTTTCCGGAGGTACCCAAGAGCTATGCGGGCGGCCAGGCAGCCGCCTGGCAGGAAGCCGGCCGTCTGGAGTATGGCCAGCGGGACTTGGTCGCCGCGGCCAAGGCATACGGGGCAATCGCCAGATCAGCGGGAGACCGGGATGTCGCTGCGCGCGCATTGCAGGCTCAGGCGCGGTGTCTCGTCCGGGCCGGACAGACCGGCGCGGCAGTCAAGCTGGTGGGCGAAACACTGGGCCAGGACCGATACCGGCAAGCTGCGGATTTGCAGGGCCGGCTTATTGTCGCCGACGCCGAACTGATGGCCTTGCAGCTCAGCGGCTCCTCCGGCGACTCAAGCCATCTTCCGGTCGCTGAAAGATTGAAGAAGCGCCTCGAAGATTACAGCAATCCCGTGCTGCCCTCGGACCAGCGGCGGTTCATCATGAAGGAGATGCGCTCACTTCCGCTACCCCCTGGTCAGAAGGAGTTCCTGACGCTCGGGGCCGAAGAACTGGCGGCCCGTTACCTCGAATCGCCTGCCCAGCTTTCCAGGGAACCGGTCGTGCGCCGCAATCTCTTGCCCGGGGTCTGGCAACTCGGATCACCCAGCGGCCGCATTCTCGCTCTTTTCAAGGAGCAAAACCTGATCCTGGGCATGCGCACGGTGATCGACGCGCTGGGCGCGCCCTCCGAGGTGACGGTTGCTCTCACCACTCCGGCCGAGGAGCCCGTGGGCGAGAAGGTCTTCCGTTCAGTCTTGGCGGGATCCTATCTGCCGGGCTGGCACCTGGCGCTTTCTGTGAATGATGAGCAATCTCTCCCTGCCGGCGCGCACAAACAGATTGCAACGCACCTCTGGATCGGGACTCTGGTCATCGCCGCGATGTCCATAGTGGCCTTGCTGATCGCCGGGATGATACGCCGGCAAATGCGGTTGACCAGGCTGAGAAACGATCTCGTCGCGACCGTTACCCACGAGCTGAAGACTCCGCTTTCCTCGATGCGCCTGCTGGTCGATACGCTATTGGACGACGAGCGACCTGACCGCCAGAAAGTGCGTGAGTACTTGCAGCTCATCGCCAGGGAGAATACCCGGCTCAGCCGCGTGATCGACAACTTCCTGGCGTTCTCCCGCATGGAGCGGAACAAGCACGCTTTTGAGTTCCGCCAGATCGAGGTCTCCGAAGTGATCGGCGCCGCCGTGGAGGCGGTCCGCGAACGTTTCAGCGCTCCGGGATGCCGGTTTGAGGTGGACGCGGCGCCGGACCTGCCCCGTCTGGTTGCCGACCCGGACGCCCTGGTGACGGTGGTCCTCAACCTGCTCGACAACGCTTACAAGTATGCCGGAGCGGACAAGCACATCGTCCTCCGGGCCTATGCCGAAGAGGCCAGCGTATGTTTCGAGGTCGAAGATGACGGAGTCGGACTGTCGCCGCGGGATGCCAAGAAGGTGTTCAAGCGGTTCTACCAGGTGGATCGGAGCCTGTCGCGGACCACCGGCGGAGTTGGCCTCGGGCTGAGCATAGTGGAGTTTATTGTGGCGGCGCACGGAGGGAGGGTTCGAGTAACCAGCCGGCTCGGGCACGGCAGCAAGTTTACTGTTTCTATTCCCTGCGTGCCGGCCCGGTCACCCGCGAAAGAGGAGGCGCTGGCTTGAATGGCAGGCGAGGCGATTCTGATCATTGAAGATGACCCCACGCTGCTGCGCGGCCTCAAGGATAATTTCCAGTCCAGAGGGTACCGGGTTCGCACGGCGGCGGACGGCGAAGCCGGTCTGGACGCGGCGCTCGCGAGCCCCCCGGACCTGATCCTGCTCGACATCATGTTGCCGAAGATCAACGGCTATGAGGTCTGCCGCGCCATCCGCGAGCACGAATTGGAAATGCCGATCATCATGCTGACGGCGAAAGGGCAGGAAGAGGACATCATTCTTGGCCTCAATCTGGGCGCGGACGACTACGTCACCAAGCCCTTCCGCATTCGCGAGCTTCTTGCCCGGGTCAGCGCCTTTCTGCGGCGGCAGCAAACCAAGGAATCGGAGGTGTACTGGTTCGGCGACTGCCAGCTCGATCTGGCCGCGCACAAGCTGTTCCGCAAAGGCGCGGAAGTCGTGCTGACGGCCAAAGAGTTCCGCCTGCTGGCGTACTTCGTCAAACGGCGGGGCCGCGCCCTGGCGCGCAACGACATCATGAGTTCCGTCTGGGGCAGCTCCGTGATGGTCACTTCCCGCAGCGTGGACCGCTGTGTGACCACTCTCCGCAGCAAGATCGAGCCCGACCCCCGCAATCCGACCTACATCCAGACGATCCGGGACATCGGTTACCGTTTCGAGGTTCCGGAGCACGAGAGGTGCTAAGAAGCCGTGGTCGCCGCTAGGCCGAACGCTATCTCACCCGCGGGCAGGGGCAGTTGTCCGCAATGGTCAGCCGACGAGCGGCTCGATTCCTGGAAGGAGATCGCGGGGTATCTTCGTCGCGGGCCGCGCACTGTCCAACGATGGGAGCAGCAGTTGGGCCTCCCGGTACATCGCCTGGCCCACGGCCAACGAGGGCAGGTCTGCGCATACAAGCCGGAACTGGACGCGTGGTGGAACAGC
>CAYGVJ010000034.1:0-41146 GCA_964353255.1 uncultured Solibacteraceae bacterium
ATCTTCATCTGCTCCTGGGTGGAGTTCTGGGCCTCGTCCACGATGATGAAGCTGTCGTTCAGGGTCCGGCCCCGCATGAAGGCGATGGGCGCCACCTCGATGGTGCCCCGCTCCAGCAGCTTCTCCACCTTGTCCGGCTCCAGCATGTCGTAGAGCGCATCGTAAAGCGGGCGCAGGTAGGGATCCACCTTCTCCTGCAACGTGCCCGGCAGAAAACCCAGCCGTTCGCCGGCTTCCACCGCCGGCCGCGTCAGGATGATCCGGCTGACCTGCTTGCCCAGCAGCGCCGACAGACCCATGGCCACCGCCAGGTAGGTCTTGCCCGTGCCCGCCGGGCCGATGCCGATAACCAGGTCGTGGCGCTCGATGGCTTCCAGGTACCGCCGCTGGTTGATCGTCTTGGGCAATACGACCTTCTTGCCGAAACTGCGCTGCCGCCCGCTGTGCACCAGGGCCCGCAGAGTGACCTGCGGATCCTCGATGATCACCTTCAGGTAGCTGTTCATGTCTCCGTTGCCGAAGACTTGGCCCTCGCCTACCAGCGCCACGTAGTCTTCCAGGATGCTCTGCGCGCGGCTGACGCCGGCCTCCTCCCCCTCGATCTCCAACGAGTCATCGAGCAGGCGGGTACGAACGTCGAAGCCGGTTTCCAGCAGGCGCATGTTTTCGTCACGAGTCCCGAACAGGGACTCAATGCCGCGGGTGATCTGGACTGATGCCTTCATTCGGAATTGAGTGGAGCTGCCTCCTTGTGGGCGCGTGCCAGCGGCGAAGGGCCGCTTGAGCACGACAAATCTCGGAAGGATATGCGCGTGCTTGAGTCCGCTGGCGCGGACCAAGATCTGACATCCAGTCGGGATTATAGCAGATCGGGAGGTGCTAGACTACTGGCATATGAAACATCTCATTGCCGCCGCGTTGTTGCTGGCTCTACCCCTGTGCGCCCAGCAGTACAAGATCGCCGTGGCCGGGCTGGTCCATTCCCACGCCTGGGGGCACCTGCCCCGGATGGCCAAAGGCGAGGCCGCCAAGCTGGTGGGCATCGCGGAACCCAACCTCGAGCTCGCCGCCGAGGCCAAGACGCTGGTCGGTCCGGAGGTCCCGTTCTTCACCGACTACCGCCAGATGCTCGAACAGGCCAAGCCCGACATCGTCTGGGCGTTCGTCGAGAACAACCGGCACCTGGAGATAGTCCAGGCCTGCGCCCCGCGCCGCATCCACGTGATGTTCGAGAAACCTCTGGCCGCCAGCCTCCGAGACGCTCTGGCCATCCAAAGGCTGGCCGCCCAGCACGGCATCCAGGTCATGACCAACTACCAGATGGCCTGGTGGCCGGCCAACTATGCCATGAAGGCCCAGGTCGAGGCGGGGGCGATCGGCAAGGTCTGGCGGCTGCACGCTGTGGTCGGCCACGGCGGCCCGGGCTCGAGCGGGGTGCGCAACAAGTACTTCTTCGAGTGGCTCACCGACCCGGTCCGCAACGGCGCCGGCGCGCTGGTCGATTTCGGCTGTTACAACGCCTTGTGGGCGCTGTGGTACATGGGCCGTCCCACAACGGTTTACGCCCAGGCCAACCATCTGCGGCCGGAGACTTTCCCCAAGGTGGAAGACAGCGCCACCCTGGTGCTCCAGTACGACCAGGGGGTGGCCATCCTGGAGGGCAGTTGGGACCTGCCGCGCAGTTTCCAGGATCTCGAGGCCGTCGGCCTTCAAGGGAGCCTGTACCTCGGCCAAGGCAAGGTGGAGCTGCGCAAGGGCCGCGGGGCGGCGGAAGAGGTCGCTCTGCCGACCCTGCCGCCGGAGCGCTCCGAGCCGGTGGCCCACCTGGTAAGCTGCCTACGAGCCGGCAAGCCCGTCGAGGGCCTGGTGGGGCTGCCGATGAACGTGGACGTGGTCGAAATCCTGGAGGCGGCCAAAGAGTCCATCCGCACCGGCAGGGCGGTGAAGCTGCCCCTGCCGCAGTAAGGACGAGGCACGCCTCGCCCGCGGGCCGGGCATGCCCGGCCCCTACTTGAGGGAGGCGTATTCCTGCCGCGCCTGCGCCAGGAGCGGGATATCCGGGTCGGCGTCTCTCCAGAGGGCGAAGAGGTAATGGTAGGCCTGGCGGGTCTTAGAGGTGTCCCCGGCGAGGGCGAAGGCGCGCGCGAGGCCGAGCTGGGCCAGCGGGCGGATAACCGCGGCGGACAGCCTGCGATCCAGAACCTTCTGGAACTCGGCTGCGGCTTCGGCGCTCTGACGAGAACGCAAGTAGGCCAGGCCGCGCACGAAGGACGGCCGAACGGATACCGTGTGCCAATGAACGCCGCCTTCGTACGGCGTCGTGGCCCGCAGTAGTTCGATGGCTCTGGCTGGGTTGCCGCGTTGGACTTCGACGAGGGCGCGGACGGTGGGCACGTCGCGCTGGTTGACCAGTGTGTGAGTGGGGAAGCGGGTGACCAGCTCGACGGCCAGTTTCTCGGCCTGGGCCAGGTCCCCGGCGAGCGCCAAGGCGGCGGCGGCCTGCCCCACCGTGACTGAACCGCGGGACATGGCGAGAGCTGCTGCGGCCTGCTGGCGCGCCTGGTGCGGGTTTCCGAGCGAGGCCTCCACTAAGGCCAGCGAGGCCAGTTGGCCGGCGGCCCATTCCTTGAGCTTGGCGTGCAGCGCCAGGTCGATTGAGCGGCCGCTGAGCTCCCGGGCTTGTTCCAGCCTGCCTATACAGGCTGACACGTCCGCCTGGGCGGCCAGCATGTCCTGCTCGCCAGGCTTGCCTTTCGCCCAGGCGACTTCGCGCTCTCCGGCGGCGGTGTCTCCCTGGAGATAGGCGATGCGGTAGAGGAGGATATGGGTGATCAGGTAGTCGAGTTTGCGGGCGCTGGCCTGCTGACAGATGGCCCTGGCCTCGTCAAAGCGACTCAGGCTAGCATAGGCCGACGCCAGATTGAGGTAGGGGGAGGCCTGCTCTGGGTTGAGGCGCAGGGCCTCGCGGGCTTCTTCCAGGGCCTTGTCGTGCTGGCCGATCGCGTTGTAGTTTACCGCCAAGGTGTTGTGCGGCGTCCAGTCCCGCGGATAGGTCTGGGCCCACAGGGTGTAGGTTTCGATGGTCTTGTCCAGTTCCCCGTTGACGCTGGCGTAGTATCGCGCGGCGATGTAGAGTCTTTCGCGCTCGCTGCCCCGGTCGCGGCGCTCGAAGGCTTTCTTCTGGAATTCGGCAGCGAGTTCGCTTTCACCCAGGTTCCCGTAAGCCCCTCCCAACCGTGCGTAAGCCATGGCGAAATTGGGGTCAAGCTCAATGGCACGCTTGTAGAACGGGACGGCCCCCTCCTCCGATCCCCTGGCGCGTTGCGCCTCGCCCAAGCTAAAGGCTTTCAAAGCTTCGAGCGAGGAGGTGGTGGCTTCAATCGGGGTGTCCAGTTTCTGGATGGAACTGAGCGACTCGCCCAGTTTGCGGCGCAAGCGCGAGGACGCCTTGCTGACGGCCTGGAGGACCTTCTCTTTGCTTTCGGCCTCGACCTGCTCGCGGGCCAGCGCGTCGCCGGTGCGGCAGTTGAACGCATCCACGCCGATGACGTAGTTAGCGCCCAGCCCGCTGATGGAGCCCGTCAGCATGGCTTTGATGCCCGCGCGCTCGCAGATTTCCCGGGCTACGGAAGCAGTGATGCGCTCGTCGGGAGAGCGGCTCATCCAGCGCAGCGTCTGCCGCACCCGGTCCTCCGGGAAGACGTTCAAATAGGGCGACTGTTCCAATTGGACGGCCAGGGCCTGCTTGAGCGCGCCGTCAAAGACGGTATCGCCAGTGGTGTTGACGAAGTCGGCCAGCAGGATGGAGTCGCGCTCGGTGAGGGCCGGCCCGCGGCGGAAGTAAAAGAACGCCGCGAGGGCAGCGGCCAGCAGCACCAGGGCTGCGACGGCGAGGAGGCGCTTCGGGTAACGGCGCCTGGCGGCCGCGACCGGGACGGCGGGAACACTGGCGGCGGCGGAGCGCGCCGAGTCGGTATCGCGCTTGAGGCGCTTCAGATCAGAGCGCAACTCCGAGGCGCTCTGATAGCGTAGCTCGCGGTCCTTTTCCAGCCCCTTGCCGATGATATGTCCCAGCTCCGGCGGCATCTCAGGGTTCAGGCGCGCGGGCGGCGTGGGCGCACGGTTCAGAATCGCTTCGAAGATGACTGCCGTGGTTTGGCCGGAGAAAGGCTGGCGGCCGGTAGCCATTTCGTAGAGCACGGCGCCGAAGGAGAACAAGTCGGTGCGGGGGTCGAGGGGCTCACCGCGTGCCTGCTCGGGAGACATGTAGGCGATGGTTCCCACTGCCGTGCCGGGGCTGGTGAGGCGGTCCTCAGTAATGGTTGGCAGAGCGGTACGGGCTGCCACGCCAGGGGTCCGCTCGGCGGCCAGCTTGGACAGGCCGAAGTCCAGGATCTTGGCGTGGCCGCGCTCGGTGATGAAGAGGTTGGACGGCTTGATGTCCCGGTGGATGATGCCCTTGGCGTGGGCGGCCTCCAGCGCATCGGCGATCTCGATAGCCCAGTCGAGGAGTTGATCGGTGGGCAGCGGTTTGGCGGCAATCCGATCACGAAGCGTCCGGCCCTCCAGCAGCTCCATGGCGATGAAGGGCTGGCCTTCATGTTCGTCAATGTCGTAAATGGTGCAGATGTTGGGATGGCTGAGCGCGGAAGCGGCATGGGCTTCGCGGCGGAGGCGCTCGACGGCCTGACGGTCGCGGGCCAGAGCTTCTGGAAGGAACTTCAGGGCGACGGGCCGACCCAAACGGGTGTCCTCGGCCTTGTAGACCACGCCCATGCCCCCGCCACCGAGCTCGTCCAGGACGCGGTAATGCGAGACCGTCTTCCCCCGCATAGCACGTGGCTGCGGGAATTATACCGCACTTGGGGGATCGGCCACGTGAATTGTACGCGGCCCATACGTCAGGACTACTCTTCCAACCTGTAGATCGTCAGCCCCGACAGCAGCTTGGGGTAGAAGTCCGTTGATTTCTGCGGCATCACCCCGCCGGAAAAGGCCACTCGCGCCACGTCCTCGATCGCGGTCGGCTCGACCAGGAAGGCGATCTGGGCATCGCCCCGGCGCACTTCCGCCACCGCCGCCTCCAGGCCACGCACGTAGCGGAGGTGCTTCTCCTCCCGCACCGCCTGCTCGCTGATGCCCAGCACGTCCCCGAGGAGCTTCTCGTGCAAGATCTTCAAGTACAGCTCGCCGGCTGGCCGGTTGCACGCCAGCCGGTAGAGAGTGTCCGAGCCGGCCAGCGCCACGCCGATCTTGACGCGTCCCGGATGCCGCTCGGCCCACAGTGCCCGCAAGTGCTCCAGCGTCTCCCCGGGGTGGGGGTAGAAGCCGGCTTCTTGCGCCCGGCGTAGGAAGCTCTCCGCATCGAAGCCGGGCAGGCCGCGCACCACGCGGTGGGTGGCCAGGATCCTCAGTCCGGGCGAATGCATGTTGACGAAGGTCATCATGACCTTGCCGGCGCCGGCTAGCTCGGGGTGCTCGTCGCGGAAGGCCAGGGCCGTCTCGTAACGATGGTGCCCGTCGGCAATCAGCAGCTTCTGGTCGGACATCTGCCGCTGGAACCACGTGATGCACTCGGGTTCCCGGATCCGCCACAGGCTGTGCCGCGCCTGGTACTCGTCGAGGATCGAAACCAAAGGCTCGCGCCGCGAGACATCCTTCAGAAGGACGTCGATGCGGCCTTCGGGGTCCGGATACAGCATGAAGATGTGCCCGAAGTGGGCCCGCGTGTGACGCAACAATTCCAGGCGGTCCTGTTTCGGCCCGCTCAGCGTCTGCTCGTGCCGGTGCACCACACCCTCCGAGTAATCCTCCACCGCGCCTGATCCGATGAACCCGTGGCGCACTAATCGCTGGCCGGTTTCCGGACCGGCGAACTCCTGGGAATATGCGAACAGGCAAGGCTCGGCCTCGCGCACCAGGATGCCGCCGGCGATCCAGTCCTCCAGATAGCGCCGGGCGCGCGTGTAGACGTTGTTCTCGGGCGTGTCGGAAGCAAAGCGCTCGCCCAGGACGATGCGCACCGCATTGTAGGGATTCAGCGCCAGGTAGCGCGCCCGCATCTCTGGCGTGATCTTGTCGTAGGGCTGGGTGGCAAGGAGCTCCAGCGGGCCGGCCTGCTGGCTGTACCGGTAGGCCTGAAAAGGGAACACTCGAGCCATGGGGAAACTCACAGGATAGCGTAGGTCGATGGCCGTAGCGTCGCCCTCGAACGGAACTGCCAGACCCGGCTACTGACCCTCACAGCGCCAGCCTGAGGATCTCCGAAGCCACGCGGGCGAAGGCTTCGTTGAGCTGCGCCGAGGTCGGAGCGTAGACGTACAGGCCGGTGGGCTGGCTGGAAACGTAGCTGGGGCTGGTCGGATCGTTGGCGATGCGGAGGAGCAGGTCATGATCCACCGGCTCCGCGGAGGTGCCCCCAAGGCCGATCGCGTAAATCACAGGAATCAGGGTGGCGTCGCTGCGGATGTGGGTCGCGGTGTTGTTGGCCAGGTTGTTGGCGGCGTAGCGGAGCGCGCGAGGGCTGTCCACCCGGACCTTGCCCACATAGGGCCCCCCGGAGTACAGGTCGGGAGACAGGTAGCCCGTCTTGATGTTGATGCCGTGTTGGTCCTGGTCCGGAATGTAAGCGATGTCCATCCTCGCCTTCCGGCGATTCGAGCTGGTGGTGAGAGGGGCATAGTTGCACCCGGTGCTGCCCGGGGCCACCGTCCACTCGTTTTGGAAGGAGGTGGCGGCGTCGGCCTTCATCACGCCATAGGTGGTTCCGGTCGCGGGGTAAAGGTTGCAGGGGAGAGTAATGCAGGGATCTGCACAGATGAAGCCGAACTTGGCGGTGGAAGAAGTGCATGGGCTGGCCGGGTACGTGGTCGTCGAACTCGGGAAGTCCCACCTGTACCTGGTGTCGGAGACGGTTTTCACCGGGAAGTTGGCCGTCAGGGCGGTGGGGCGGCCATCGGTGAAGAACACGATGAGGTTCAACGCGCCCTGCTCGCCGATGTTGACCAGTTGCTGGTAGGCCTGATAGAGTCCCTGCGCGGTCCCAGTGTAAGCGCCCCCACTGGGGAAGTTCAACCCGTCGATGGTCTGGCTAAGGTTCTGGGGCGCGCGCGTCCTGAAATCCATGCCGTGGGCGAAGTCCACGGAGTAGGCGCCGCTGAAGCTGATCAACCCGAGGCGGTCCCGGCCCTCCGCGAACTTGTCCACAAAGGCTTTGGCGGAGGCTCGGACATCGTCGTCCGCTCCTGCGTACGCGACCGAGCCGGAGCGGTCGATCAGCAGAATGAGGTTGACGTCGCGCCGCGAAGCCATTCCCACCACGCGCACCGTGGTCAGGTTGAAACCCAGCAGGCGCATGAAGTAGGCCGGGGCGTCCACCGAGGCTTCCATCCGCACGGTGCGGGTCTTGTACGCCGACTCGGCCACCGTCACGACCAGTAGCCGGTTGTTGGTCATCAAGTACCCGTCGGGGAAATTCGCGTTGAAAAAGGCCTGGGCCGTGGAACGGGCGCTGTCAACCTGCTCCGCCAGACTGAGGCCCCGTTGCAGGGAACGCGCCCCGGCCAGCGCGGCCGAGTCGGCGGCCGCGGACAGCCGCGCCTTGATAGCGTACAGCAGACTGGCATCGATCGCCAGCCCGACCACGGGGATGATGGCGCCCAACAGCGCCGCCGTCAGCAGAATGCTGACTCCCCGCCGGCCAGGCTGGTGAGAAGCTGCGCGGTTCATGTTCCGTCCTCCTCCCGAGACTGCTCAAAAGATGGTGCGCGCGTAGACGCCCGTCGATTGATAGCCGGGCATGGTCCAATCGGGCGAAGGGAAGTACACCTCCGCCACGGAGGCCACCTCGCCGGCCTGGAGCGGCAGCACCGGCTGGAAGCCACTGGCGCAGGCGCCGGCATCGGTCAGGTAGTTGCTCACGGTGCCATGGCTGTCGATCAAAGCGGGAGTCGGCGTTCCGAAGGCGCTGCTGCGCGCGGCTGAGTTGCCGATGACGATGCGGTGCGTGAAAACGTCCTGGTTGCGGTTGGTGCAGGCGCCGCCGGACAAGCCCGCACCGTCGCACTGCGGGTCTCCAATGTGCATCACCGTGGAGAGAATGATCACCCCCTGGCCCCCGGTGGTGGTGATCGGGAGACCCTGCGCCAGCCGCACGAGCAACTGCTGGTTGGCCGCATCCGAGAAATCCACGGCGCGGGCGTAGAGGTGGCCGGCATCGCGGCTCACCTGGCTGATCTGGACGCTCCGCCCCAGGTTCATGCCCACCACGAAGGTTCCGAAAAGCAGAGGCAACAGCACGGTGGCCACCAGGGCGAACTCGACCAGTTCGTTGCCCGATCGTCCTCCCCGCGAACGGCGCCGCGAGCCCATTTCCACTCCTTTCCGCCGCCGGCTATCTGGGCGGAGGGCCGCCCGACGGCGATGGTTCCATGCGGTCCGAAGAACGCGCGCGGATGGTCAGCGGCGGGAAGGCGCTTCGCCACAGCGGAGCCATCCATTGCCAGGTGTAACCCTCGACGGAGATCTCCACGATGTTGCCCCCGGCGTTGCTCTGGGTCTCGGCCAGACTGCCAGGCACGTAGTACCGGATGTAGACCTTCGAGAGGCCCGACTCTCCGCTCAGGAAGCTCAGCGTATTCCGCTGCACCACGGCCTTGATCGAGGCGTCATGTCCCAACCCGGGCTCGGTCCGGCTGGTGACGGCGTAGCGCACCCCTTCCCGAACCGCATGCTGAAAAGTGCTTCTCAGGAAGACGGCGAAGCCGAAATCCAGGATGGCCAGCAGGATCGCGAGCAGAGGCAGGATGACCAGGGCCAGCTCGAGGAAGGCGTTGCCTCGGCGCCCGCCACGGAGCTGAGGCCGCATCAGCCAGAACCTCCCATGTTGGACTCATCGTCCAGCGTGAGGAGAGTTTTACCGAAATGTGGGCGGCGCGGTTGCGGCGGGCAGACGATGCCGGAGCAGCCACACCCCGCCCGCCAGCAGCGCCAGCGCCAGCCACTGCTCGGCCAGCAGCGGGCCCAAGTACGGGTTGGCCTCCAGATGCGCCCGCACAAACTCCACCAGGAAGCGCAGCGCGGGATACAACACCAGGTATAGGCCGATCACCTGACCGGGCCGGTGCGGCCGGTGAAAGCGGCGATACAGGATCGCGAAGATGACGGCCTCGCCCGCCGCCTCGTAGAGTTGGGTGGGGTGTAGAGGAACACCAAGGGGCGTTCCGAAGAGCTCGTTCGTCAAGGGGTTGGTGAAAGTCACCGCCCAGGGAAGGTCCGCAGGCTGGCCCCAGCAACAACCCGCCAGGAAGCATCCCACCCGCCCGATGGCGTGGCCCAGCGCAATGGCCGGCGCGAACACGTCGGCCACCGCCAGGAACGACAGGCGCTTCCGGCGAACGTAGAAGTAAGCCACCGCCAGGGCGGAGATCAAGCCGCCGAAGAAAACCCCCGCCGCCCGGAAGGTATTCAGGCTGAGGATCTCGCCAGGGTTGCGGAGGTAGAAGTCCAGATCCGCCAGCACCATCAGCAGCTTGGCGCCGGCCAGCGCGGAAAGCGCCGCGTAGATGCCGAGGTTCAAAACCGCCTCGCCGTCCAGACCCGCTTTCCGGCCCGAGCGCACGGCCATCCACAGACCCACCAGGACGGCCAGCACGATCACGACGCCGTAGCTCGACTGAAAGTAGCTGCCGATCCGGAAGATGACGGGAAACACTCAGGCCCCCTGTCCCGCGCGCCTCGAACGCCACATGTCCCATAACGCCAGCGCGGCCCCGGCGGTGATCGCGGTGTCGGCCAGGTTGAACGCTGGCCAGCGGAACTCACCGGCATACAGTTCCAGGAAATCGACCACCGCGCCGCGCCGCGCCCGGTCGTAGAGATTGCCCAGCGCGCCCCCGGCGATCAGCGCCAGCCCGAAACGCAGACGGCCGCTGGTCCCCGGCCGTCCGCCGGAATGCCACAGCCAGACCGAAATCACCACCGCCGCGCCCGCCGAGAGCGCGATCAGCAGCCACATGGCCAGCTCGGACTCCACCCCCGCCAGCAGGCTGAAGGCCGCGCCGCGGTTCTCGGTCCGGATCAGGTTGAAAAAGCCCGGGATTACGGCGCGAGTTTCCCCGCCGCCGAGCTGGCTCTCCACCAGCCACTTCGACAGCCGGTCCAGCAGGAACACCGCCCCTACCGCAGCGAAAGCCGGCCAGCGCCCCGCTCGATCAGCCATTCAGGATTTCCGTCACGGCCTCCACGCAGGCCGGGCAGATAGTGGGCCACTGGCGGTGGGCGCCCACCTCGGTCGAGTACTTCCAGCAGCGTTCGCACTTGGTCCCCGCCGCCCGCTCGACCTCGACCGAAAATGCGCCGCCCTCCAGCGCGACCTGCGAAACGATGAACAGCCCCGGCAGCTCCTGGCGGTACTCCTCCAGCAGGGGGAACAGGTCACCGCCCGCGCGCAGGCGCACGCGGGCCTCCAGCGGCGCGCCGATCAGCTTCTCCTGGCGCGCCGTCTCCAGGCTCTTGAGCACCCGATCCCGGACCTCGATCAGCCGCTCCCAGTCCCCGGCGCGCCGGAGCTGCTCGTCGGAGAGCCCCGCGGTCAGCTCGGCAGCTTCCGGGAACAGCGCCAGATGCACGCTGTCCGGGGCGCCGGCGGCCTTCTTGAGGTGTCCCCAAACCTCCTCGGTGGTGAAGCTCAGCAGCGGAGCCAGTAGCCGCACCAGGGCGTGAGTGAGGCGGTAGAGCGCGGTCTGGGCGCTCCGCCGGGCCGCCGAGCGCGGTGCCGCCGTGTAGAGCCGGTCCTTCAGCACGTCGAAATACAGCGCGCTGAGGGTGACGGTGGCGAAGTCGTAGACCGCGTGGTAGACCCGGTGGAAAGCGTAGTCTTCATAGGCGCCGCGGCAGTCGCGCACCAGTTGCGCGGCCCGCACCAGGATCCATTGGTCCAGCGCGAGCAAGTCGCCCCCGGGCACGGCGTCGCGCTCGGGGTCGAAATCCGCCAGGTTGCCCAGCGCCCAGCGGAACGTGTTGCGCAACTTGCGATAGGCTTCCGAGAGCCGCTCCAGGATGGTGTCGGACATCCGCGCGTCGTCGGTGAACTCGACCGAGGCCGCCCACAGGCGCAGCACCTCGGCGCCGCACTTCTCGATGATCTGCTGGGGCGCAACGTAGTTGCCCAGCGACTTGGACATGGCGCGGCCCTCGGCGTCCAGGGTCCAGCCATGGGTGGCGCACTGGCCGTAGGGCGCGCCGCCCCGCAGTCCTACCCCCACCAGCAGCGAGCTCTGGAACCAGCCGCGGTATTGGTCGGGGCCTTCGATGTAGAGGTCCGAGGGCCAGGGCAGCCCGTAGGCCTCGTTCAGCACGGCCAGGTGACTGGAACCGGACTCGAACCACACGTCCAGAATGTCGCTCTCTTTGCGGAACTCCCCGCCGCCGCAACGGGCGCAGCGTGCGTCGGGCCCCGCCAGTTCGGAGGCCGGGCGGTCGTACCAGACGTCGGCCGTGTGCCGGGCGAACAGGTTCACGACGCCCTCCAGCACCCGGCGGTCGGTGAGCGGCTCGCCGCAGCGCTCGCAGTAGAAGACGATGATGGGCACGCCCCAGGCTCGCTGGCGGGAAATGCACCAGTCGGGGCGGGTGGCGATCATGTTTGAGATGCGTTCCTCACCCCAGGTGGGGAGCCAGCGCACCTGCCGGACGGCTTCCAGAGCGGCCTGCCGCAACCCGTTCCGCTCCATGCCGATGAACCACTGCTCGGTGGCCCGGAAAATCGTCGGGTTGTGGCAGCGCCAGCAGTGCGGGTAACTGTGTTCCAGCGTCTCCTGGGCCAGCAGCGCGCCCCGGGCCGCCAGCAGGTCCACCACTACGGGATTGGCCTCCCAGACGGTCTTGCCGATCAGCTCTTCGGGAAGGCGGCCGGCCGCGCCCTCCGCATGGTAGAAGCGCCCGGCGCCGTCCACCGGACAATAAATCCCAATGCCGTACTCGAGCCCCGTGAGGTGATCCTCATGGCCATGACCGGGAGCTGTGTGCACGGCCCCGGTGCCCTGTTCCAGCGTCACGTAGTCAGCCAGCACGCCCACCGAGTCCCGCTCCACAAAAGGGTGCCGGAACACCGCGCCTTCCAGCCGTGCCCCGGGAATCCGCGCCAGCACGCGGGTCTGGCCCCAGCCGCACTGGGCGGCGGTGACCTCCACCAGCGGCGCGGCCACCAGATAGACTTCGCCGCTCGCTTCCACTGCGGCGTACTCCAGCTTCGGGTGGAACGCGATGGCCATGTTCGCCGGGATGGTCCACGGTGTGGTGGTCCAGATGACGCCCCACAGACGCCGGCCCGCCAACGCCGGGTCGATCTTCGCCGGCTCCGAGACCAGCGGAAAGCGCACCCAGATGGAGGGACTAAGGTGGTTCTCGTATTCGACCTCCGCCTCCGCCAGCGCGGTGCGGCACCGGATACACCAATGGACGGGTTTGAGGCCCTTGTAGATGTAGCCGCGGTCCAGGAATTCCACAAACGCCCGAGCCACGGCCGCCTCGTAGTCGGGGGTCATCGTCAGGTAAGGATTGTCCCAGCGGCCCAGCACGCCCAGGCGCTTGAAGTCGCGCCGCTGTATGTCCATCCACTTCACGGCGTACTGGCGGCACTCCTGGCGGATCTGGGAGACGCTCATCTGGGCCTTGCGCGGGCCCAGTTCGCCCTCCACCTTGATCTCGATGGGCAGGCCGTGGCAATCCCAGCCGGGCACGAAAGGCGCGTCGAAGCCGGCCATGCTCTTGGACTTGACGATGAAGTCCTTGAGGATCTTGTTGAAGGCGGTGCCGGAGTGAATCACCCCGTTGGCGTAGGGCGGCCCGTCGTGCAGCACGAAAATCGGCCGGCCCGCCCGCGCCTGCCGGATCCGGTCATAAAGGCGCCCCTCCTCCCACCCGGCCAGGATCTTCGGCTCGGTCTGCGGCAGGTTCGCCTTCATCGAGAACGCGGTGCGCGGCAGGTTGACCGTCTTCTTCAGATCGACTGGATCTTGTTGCATCGCGGGGTCTTTTCATTATAGCCGTGGTCGCCGCGCCCCGGTCCGCTGTCCCGCTCAGCCGCCTGCTGAAAAAGCCGACTTCTGCTCAAGGGTGGTGACTGCTGTGTGGGACAGGCGGTTTCGCCTGTCGGCCACACAGGCTGCTATTGTCAAGGAACTTGCGGGACAGAACACTAGCATGGTACGCATGGTGCAGCGGTGCGCTCTGGTTGTATTCCTTGCGCTGGCCGCCGGGCTGCCCGGGCTCATCGACAGCCACCTGCATGCGGTGATGTTCGACGCCAGCTAAGTTGTCGTAGTCAACACGCTGGGCCTGAAGGTGAGCAGCATCACCCGCAACACGCCTGACCCGCCGCAGGGCCCCATCGTCAAGGACGAGAAAGGCGAGCTTAGCGGAGCCTCCGAACAGGCCTCTACTTCTTCTTCTTCGCTGGAGCGGCGGGCTTTTCCGGAGCCGGCAGAGGAAGGTCGGAGTTCCAGATGTCCCGCACAACCTTCCACGACCCGTCGGCCTGCTTGCGGTAGATTGTCAGGTACTTGCCGTGGTCCTCGATGGGCGCCGCCCCGGCCGGGGTCACGGTCACCGAGTAAGTCCCACGGTCGTAAGCCAGGTCCCCTCGTCCCTCGATTTCCAATGACTTCATTTGGAAGTTGGATACCGGCGGAGGGGCCTCCATCCAGGCCTGGATCGCGGCACTGCCCTGAAGCGCCGCCTGGTTGGGCGGCAGTACCGTGGCGTCGTCGGCATAGAGGGCCACTGCCCCTTTCGAGTCTTTTGCGTTCGTCAGCTTCGCATAGTTCTCGCCAGCCTGGCGAATCGCGGTCTGATCGGCCTCCGACAGCCCGGCCGGCCCCTGCGGGGCCTGGCATCCGATGCTGAATCCCAGGCCCATCACGATGCACAACGCCAGAACTACTCTCTTTTTCATTGCATTCGCCTCCTCCCCAGGATTTCCGTCCTGAGTAGCTCCAAGTATACACCCGTTCTTCCTGCCAGCCCCCAGTGCGGAGCCGCAATCTGCGCAGCTTCTGAGATAGAATCCAGTCAATGCTAAGACTCAGCGCTTTCGCGTTTTTCTGGCTGGCCTCCGCCGCCGCCCTGACCGGCGCGGATGCCGACCTGATCCTCCACAACGGCAAGATCGTCACCGTGGACAAGCAGTTCTCGATCCGCCAGGCGGTGGCCATCAAGAACGGCAAGATCACCGCGGTCGGCGAGAGCAAGGCCGTGCTCGCCGCCGAGCGCGGCCCCAAGACCCAGGTCATCGACCTGGGTGGGCGCACGGTGCTGCCCGGGCTGATCGACAGCCACCTGCATGCGCTCGAAGGCGGCCTGAGCGAGTTTCGCGGCCCGGTGCCGCCGCTGGATTCCTATGCGGCGATCCAAGGCTTCATCCGCGAGCAGACGCGCAAGACGCCCAAGGGCGAATGGATCGTCGTGCCGCGCACCTTCCCCACGCGCGTAAAGGAAATGCGCATGCCCACCCGCGAACTACTGGACGTGGCCACCGAGCATCCGGTGATGTTTGACGCCAGCTACGTCGTCGTAGTCAACACGCTGGGCCTGAAAGTGAGCGGCATCACCCGCGATACGCCCGACCCGCCGCAGGGCGCCATCGTCAAGGACGACAAGGGCGAGCCCAACGGCATGCTGCGCAACGCCCAGTCGCTGCTCAAGGGGCTGCGTCGCGATGCGGGCTTCAGCGAGGCCGAGAAGCTGGCGGCCCTCGAGAAGATGCTGCGGCTCTATGTCCAGGCGGGCCTGACCGAGATCGGCGACGGCATGGTGACCGACGAGAGATTCGCGCTCTACCAGAAGCTGAAGGCCGCCGGCCGCCTTCCCATCCGCGTGGTGATGACCTGGTGGCAGGATGCGGCGCGGCCCACCGAAGAGCTCCTCAGCGAGATCCGCTCTGCGCGCTACCGGCCCCTGGCCGGCGACGACTGGCTGAAGTTCGGTGCTTACAAGGTGAACGTGGACGGCGGCATGACCATTGGCACCGCTTACCAACGCCAGCCGTATCCGCCGCCGGGCAGGCAGTTGTACGGGCATATCAGTCCCGGCTATCGCGGGCAGCTCTTCGAGCCTCCCGACAAGCTGCTGGCCCTCATGCGTGCCGCCCGCGATCAGGGGTGGGCTTTGTCGGCTCATTGCCAGGGCGGCGGCGCCATCGACGGCTTTCTCGACACTCTGGAGACCCTCGACCGCGAGCGCCCTATCGCCCCCTCGCGCTCGCACCTGATCCATGCCAGCTTTCAAAGCCCCGAGGCTATCCAGCGCATGAAGCGAATGGGCATCCTGGCCGACGTGCAGGCCGCCTGGCTGCATCTGGACATCCCGGCTCTGGAAAAGGTTTTCGGCTACGACGCGCTACGGCACTTCTTCCCGCTGCGCTCATACATCGATGCGGGCATCATCGTGGCCGGCGGCAGCGACCACATGATCCTCCACGACAAGAACCGCGCCATCAACCCCTTCAATCCCTTCCACGGCCTGTGGATCTCGGTCACACGCCAGACCAGCGGCGGCAGGGTGTTCCACCCCGAAGAGAAAATCACCCGCGAAGAGGCGCTCAAGACCTACACGATCTGGGCCGCTTACCGGCACTTCGCTGAGCGCGTCAAAGGCTCCATCGAGCCCGGCAAGCTGGCCGACCTGACGGTGATCGACCGCGACTACCTCACCTGCCCGGAGGCGGAGATCAAGGCGATCGAGCCGGTGATGGTGGTTGTTGGCGGGAAGATCGCCTGGCGGCGGTAGGTCTTTGGAGACCATGGTGGCAGAACCGACAGCGCGTTAGACTTGTTCCGCCTAACCCCGTTATACTGGTTCCGATGACGGTCCACCTCTCACCTCACGGCCAGCAACTGCTCGAAGCCGCGCTCGCCCGAGGTGTGGGCCGCTCGCCCGAGGAAGTCGTCGAACGGGCTCTCGAAGCGACGACCGGTGGGGCGGCTACGGTTTCCGATGAGGAGCGGGAACGGCGCCGCCAGGCCGTCGCCGGCATTCTCGCTTTCCGGGAAAAACACCATCTCACCCTGGGTCCCGGCCTCCGCATCCAAGACTTGGTCCATGAGGGCCACAAGTATTGACCGGTTCGTTCGTCCTCGACGCTTCGATGACCGTGAGCTGGGTGTTTGAGGACGAGTCCACGCCGTTCACTGTGGGCGTCCTCAAGTCCTTGGAGACCGTTCATGCGATTGCGCCCGCGCTTTGGCCCTTTGAAGTGGCAAACGTATTGAGCGCCGCCGAACGTCGGGGCCGCATCAACGCGGCGGCGCAGGCCGAATTCCTGGAACGGCTGCGGCTGCTGCCGATCGAGATCGAGCGCCGTCCCGCCGTTTGGCTCGCTCAGCAGATTCTGCCGCTGGCGCGGACTTACCGCCTCAGCGCCTACGACGCCGCCTACCTCGAATTGGCGATTCGCGAGGGACTACCGCTCGCCACGCTCGATGAAGAGCTCCGCCAAGCCGCCGCGGCCGCCGGCGTAACGCTGGTGGGCGCAACGTGAGCGCTTTGTACTATAAGGAAATTCCCATAGGTTCAAACGCATGGCTGAGACAACCCTCCTTGTCCGGTTGCATTGGTACGGAGTCAGTGAGGACGATGACCCCCGTTGGAAACATGATCTGGGCCTGTACGCCTACCTTGCGCCAGTGAAGGCTGAAATCTACTACATCGGCAAGTGCGACAGGACATCGGTGCGCGGGCGTTGGTGCTACAGCGCCAAGCCCGATGTGTGGGACTGCATTGAGCGTCGATCCAAGACCCACCGGCACATCGTCGCCGAGATCGAAACCGAGCAACGTCTCACCCGCGCGCTGGTGTCTGACATTGAGAGCCTCCTGATCTACCGCATTCATCGGATTCAGCCGCTCTGCAACCGTCAGAGCACCGCTTCGCGCGGCAAGTACCGCCGCCCTGGGTTGAGGGTCGAGTGCCGGGGAGCTTGGCCGCTTTCCCAAAAGACATTCAGGGACGAAGACTGACCCGCGGGCACCGACTTCGCACTGGCCACGCAGGAGAGTACGTGCTTCGCGTTTAAGGCGCTGATCGCTAGGGTCGCCGCCGCCTGCGCCGGCCTATGGGGATTGCTCTGCCTCGCGGTTCCCATGTGTCTGATTCCAACCTGAAGAGGGATACTTTCGCTTGGTCACGGAGTGTCGCTGCCAAACGGCCCCAAAATGGAGGCAGTCGGGTGTATGATGTGTCACTGCTGTCCGGCTATAAGATTGTTAGAATCAAGCACTTGCGGTCTACCGGTAAGTGTTTCCGGGACGAATACGCTACGAAACTCAATGAAGACGGGCCCTCCGTAAGTCACGGCGTGTTTTGAAAATGTGTAGGAATTGAGGTTCCCCCGTGCCCCATCAGTGCGCAACCCCTTTCGTGTCAACGCGACAGAACTTTCGCAATTCAAATCGTTTCCACTGCGAATGCCGCATAACCAGTGCATTATCAGCGACATACGAGCGCTCGTCGGGTCATTAGCCGGACAGTAGTGATGATGTGTGTCTCCCGGGAATCCGACTGCGTTGCAGCGTCGATCCTGCGGCGAGGCCGTACCTGCGTGAGGCGAAGGGACAATGAACTGGCGAGGCTTGCTGAAGCTCATCCGGACGGCGGGCACTCCGGAAGGATGCAGGGAATCCACCCGCCTCTCGTATGATCAGCACCTCCGGGCGGCACTCAAGGGCAGGGGCCCAAGAGGCGAGCCACCTCACCACGTGGCACTTTACGGCGCGCTTGCAACTTGGTACAAAGTGCGCCGTTTGCCCGTTCGGGAAGCCTCGCTTTGGGGCGAGTTGGCGCCGTTCCTCCTACTCGCCAAAACAGAGGCGCGGGAAGCCATAGCCGAATACACCGTGTATTTGGAAGACCGCGAGGGTCGGTGGGGAGGTCTTGGTCGAGCCAATGTGAATCGGCTGGCTGAGTTGCTCAATCGTGGACTCCGATCAGCCGAACCTGCTGAGAACTCACCGATCTCATTGGCTATCGTCGTCGGCCTCATGAACCACGTGGCCTGGTGCGATTTGCTCGCGCCGGACGTCAGGGATTCGTTGAAGGCAGAAGCGCTAAAGCTGGGCCAAGCTTTGGAGCAAGATTTGGAGACGTGAACGGCAGTCTGGCCGTTTGGCCAGGGTCGGCCTGGTTGCGGGTAGCAGCCGTCCAGGAGAAAGGTAGGCAGGAGCGACATCGCAGTGAGCACCTCGCACGCAGCCATCTATTTCGACACGTCGTCCTGGAACATGCTCGCGAAGCGGTCCGACCGAGAGCTACTGATCAATCTCATTCGATCTGGAAACAGAGCTGTGCTGGCCAGCGTGGTTTCGCTCGCCGAAGTCCTCCTCACACCAGACTTGAGCCGAAGGCGGCTGATCTGTTCGACGGTGCAGGCGCTCCATGGCGGCGGTCCGCTCTTGGAACGCCCGCTTGAGATCGCGCATGCAGCTGCCCAAGCCTTCCTTAGAGGGGAAGAGGATTTCCTGCTCCCACTAACAGGCCCAGGGAATTACCTCCACCGTTGCATGTTGGACCCAGATCAGGCGCCCACAAGCGAGATCCATGCATGGCTGCGCAATATGAATCGCAGCCTGGAGGAATTCATAAACGCGATCAGGCCTGCCGAACGTAAGCGCGATACCGTATGCCTCCCACTTGAGGTATTGGAAGGTGAAGCCTTCCTCAATATTCTGTGCCAGTTTCCGCCCGCTAGGAATCTCGAAATCTCAGTTCCGCAGATGCGCGACCTGTGTAAGCGGAGCGACGTTTGGAGAGCGCTGGGAGCCACTCTCGCGTACATAATACAACTGGCAACATCCCATTCGCCGACAAACTGGAAGCAGGGGAAACACAGCCGGAAACGCCCAGGCGCCCCCGACCTTTGGCAAGCCGTGTACCTCGGAGTGGCGGAGGTTTTCGTGACAGACGATGCCGGAATGCTCCGGGCCACTTCTGAAATCGATCACATCTTGCATTATCCGAGGTGCGTTGTTGATTCAAGCGACTTCCTGAACGGTATCCTACGGAAGCATACGAAGGCCGGCTCGGCAGAGGCCGCGCCCGACGAATCGGACATCTGCTCGGTCTGTGGGTCCCCGGTACCCACTCGCGTCGGGACGCACGCGACGGACGGCCACAGGGCTGATCGCCACCTGAAATGAATCTTGTTCGACCGCCTCGGCCGAGAGCGTGCTGGAACTGTGCTCCAGAGAGCGCCGAGGGCACAAGGCGGGAGCGACCCCCGAAGCGCCGAAGGCCGCGGAGTGGCGTCCTGGGCGGCTCAGGCCGCCCGGAACCGAGGTCGCTCCTATCTTTTGCCCGACCGTGCGGACGACCCCGTTCTCCGCGCGAACCGGCTCGTTGCCAAGGGCTTGGGCCCCGCAACGGCGTAAACCCCCCGGAACGCCCACGTAACGCCCGTTCCGGCGCAGTAGTCCGCTTTGGTCGCATCATGCTGGCCCCAAGAAGTCGTTTGAATGATCCAGAAGACACGTCCGGAAAATGCCCGCCTAACGTCCCCATCTGGGCGGCTTACCGGCACTTCGCTGAGCGCGTCAAAGGCTCCATCGAGCCCGGCAAGCTCGCCGACCTGACGGTGATCGACCGCGACTACCTCACCTGCCCGGAGGACCAGATCAAGGCCATCGAGCCGGTGATGACCATCATCGACGGCCAGATCGCCTGGCGGGCCACCGTGGGTCATTGAAGACGAACCCCGGTGCCTGCAATTTGCAGCAAAATGCCTTCTGTGTCACAATGAAGGCGGAGGCCTTATGCCGCTGATTCAGGTCCGAGACGTCCCCGATCACATCTACCGTCTGCTGGCGCAGCAGGCCGAGCGGGAGCGGCGCAGCCTGGCCCAGCAGGTCGTCGCCGTGCTGGCCCGGGGCCTTGAGGTTGATGTGGACGCCAAGGCCCGCCGACGCGCGCTGCTCGAGACCATTCGAGCCAACCCTCCGGCTCGGACGGGCCGGCTCAGCGATCCGGCCAAGCTGATTCGGGAGGATCGGCGCCGGTGAAAGTGGTCCTTGACGCCAGCGCCGCCATCGAGGTCGCCCTGGGCCGGAAACAAGCTGCTCAGCTTGCAGGAATTCTGGCGGAGGCGGACGTGGTTTTGGCGCCCGAATTATTCGTTCCAGAAGTCGTGAACACGATCTGGAAGTATCACCAGTTCGAACAGCTCAGCCTCAGCGTGTGTGACCGTGCTATCGAAGCCGCTCTCGGCCTGGTGGATGCCCTCATCCCCTCGAAAGAGATTCATGGCGAAGCGTTCCTCCTGGCCAGGACGGCCCGCCGGTCGGCCTACGACATGTTCTATGTGGCCCTTGCACGCCGCGAGGACGCGGTCTTCCTCACCACCGACGCGGCCTTGCGAAAGGAAGCGGAGCGCCAGGGTGTCCGCGTGCCATCGTAGACGGGCGCCAGTTCCACTGATGTCCATCATCGGCGGCCAGATCGCCTGGCGGCGTGGCGTACTACAATGACTGGACATGAAGATCGCAATCTGTCTGCTGCTCGTGGCTGCCGCGCTGGCGGCTCAGCCCAAGCGCCCCGTCGAGGAGTTCGCCACCAAGGGAGGCGTGGTCAAGATTACGCCCATCCGCCATGCCAGCCTGATGATCGAGGGCGGCGGCCAAGTCATTCATGTGGATCCCGCGCAAGGGAACTATGAAGGGCTGCCGCCTGCCGACCTGATCCTGATCACCCATGCTCACGGCGACCACCTGGACCCGATGATCGTCGCCAAGCTGCGCAAGCCCGGCACTCTGATTCTGGGGCCTGAGGTCATTCTGAAGGCCGTGCCGGAGGCCGCCGTGATTCCCAACGGAGCGGCCCGCGACTTCGGCAAGTGGAGAATCGAGGCGGTCCCGGCATACAACATCCAGCGCATGCGATCCGCCGGGCAGCCGTATCACCCGAGGGGCGAGGGCAACGGTTACGTGCTCAGTTACGGCGGCAGCCGTTTCTACGTAGCCGGCGACACCGAGGGCACCCCGGAGATGGCCGCGCTCAAGAACATCGACGTGGCCTTCATCCCCATGAACCTGCCTTACACCATGTCGCCCGAGGAAGCCGCCGAGGCGGTGCGCGCCTTCAAGCCCAAGGCCGTCTACCCCTATCACTGCCGCGGGACGGATCTGGCGGCCTTCGCGAAGGCCCTGGCCGGCGGCGGCGTCGAGGTCCGCATCCGGGATTGGTACTACTGACGCTGGGCTATCTCCCGCAGCCGCAGGAGACCGCCCAGCCCGCCCGGGAATTCCAGATGCAGGACGCCGTGGCGGTCGGCGCGCTCCTCACGCGCCTTGCCGCTGTCCGCTCTGATCTCATAGCGGCCCAGCGGCCTGAGGCCCAGGACGTAGACGCCGGTCACCTCGCTGGCCGCCTCCAAGCGGAGCGAGCTGGCGCCGTAAGTGACCACCGTGCTGCCGATCTGGACGGGCCGGAAGGCGGCCCTGAGTGGCACAGCCCTCGGCTCGCTGTTCTCGAAGACCTCCAGCCGCCCGTCGAAATAGCCCAGCCAGCGCGCCTCATCGTCCCAGCTTGACCGCAGGAAAAGCCGCCCGAACAGCTCGTCGTAGAAGGCCAGGGGGAGGTGATAGTAGCTCCCGCCGGGCTGATACGGGTTGGCCCACAGGAACTCGTAGGTGATCCCGAAGGCGCTGCGAAGCAGGAACCGGTCGTGCATCAGCCAGCCCTGCAAGGACTGGTTCTCGAACGCATTCGGCTCATAGGCCACCATGGCCAGCTCGGCGGCGCGCGATAGCGCCGCACGCCGCAGATCAACAGGCTGTCCTGCCGGGGCGGGGATGCGGTATTCGTTTTCCCCGCCCGGATATGAGGCGGGGTAGTAGCTGAAGAGATGACCGAGGGGCAGTTGCCTGAAGAGGGCCGGGACGGCTTCAGTCAGATCCACGTCCAGGTTGTCGCGGAGGGCGTGCAGCAGCTCGAACAGGGCATAGTGCTCGTCGCGGGAGATGACCGCGCGGCCGCTCTTCAGGGCTGGCACGACTTCCCCTTGCCACCACTGCCGGACTATGCTCTCGAAGGTGAGCTCCGGGACTTCAGGGAGGTGATCCGCCAGGGCCACCGCCGCCAGGCCGCGTGCCCGCATTGAGGCGACATCTCTGGCCGCCGGCGCCTGCTTGAGGCCTTGCTCGAGGCGGCCCGCCAGCATTCGGGATTGCTCCGGGCTCATCAGCGACTGGCACCAGTCGAACACCAGCGCCAGTTGCCGCAGGTCGCTTGCGCCAGCCAGCGCCCATTTGACAGCCTCCAGACCTGCCTGCTCGTTCCCGCTGGCCTGGTAGTAGAGAGCCAGGGCGAAACCCGGCTCGGGCATGCGGGCCTTACCCTCCATTAGCATCGCCAGTTGCTGCCAGCGCAGCGACTCGCGTTGAACCTCGCGCTTGAGCAGCCGCAGCCGCTGCGGGCGCAGGAATAAGCGGGGGTGTTCGGTCGAGACCTTGAACTGCTGGGATGAGGCCGCCGCGGCCACCAGTAACGCCAGGGCGGCCGCCGCAACCGGTCCTGGTAAGCGCATCTGGACCGATTGTGTCACACTGACACACCCGGCGCAGCCACGCGCCACGCCGGAGACGTCGCAGGAAGCCACATTCCCGTGTGGTTTCAACGATTTGCCGACTGTCCACCCTGGTGGGCTAAGTGCTACTACCTATGGCGAATCGTTGGAAGTAGCTATTTGAACCTGCCCTCTGCTGCAACAGGCAGGCGGGCGCAAGGGCGTCTGATATGAACAGCGTGCTTGCGGGAGCCGATGTTGGTTTATTTCGCCCCTTGCCGTTCCAATTGCAGGTTGCAACAGAGGGCTTTTTTGGATCGGACGGCGTAGTTTGGCCTTCTCGCCCGGGGTCCAGGTTTCGGTCGTGGTCTGGCATTTCTGGAGAGGAAAGAATCGGACGCGGGCCTCACCAGGAATGAAGCGCGAAACGGGTGCTCGAAGTTTCAGACCCTCCGGCGCCGGATCCCAGAACGGGGGATTGCCTGTCGCAGTCAGCAAGGGCAGGCGGTCCCCCGTTCGCTTTTCCAGCCCCTGCGAGAGCACATGGTAGGATGAAGGCCGGCCCGACATGACGCCCAAACCACTCAGAGCCCTTCTGAACCCGGCGCTGGCGCTCCTGCTGGCGTGCGGGCTTCTCGCTGGAGCCCAACAGGCCACGTCCGGCGCCAGCGCGCCGACGCCCGTCTTTCCCGGGAAAGACTGGGAGCGCATTGCCGCTCCCGAATCCGCCGGCTACTCACGGCAGCGCCTGGAGGCGCTGCGCAATTACCTCACCACGCTGGACACGACGGCGCTGGTGGTCGTCGTGGGGGGCCGCGTGCTGTTCGAATACGGCGACACTTCCCGGCTCAGCTACCTGGCCAGCGTTCGCAAAAGCGTGCTGGCCATGCTGTATGGCAACTACGTGGCCAGCGGCAAGATCCGCCTGGGCCGCACCTTGCGCGATCTCAAGATTAACGACCTCGATGGCCTGCTCCCGATCGAGCAGAAGGCCACCGTCGAGCACCTGATCAGCGCCCGCAGCGGCGTGTATCATCCCGCCTCCAACGCTGGAGACTCGACCGCCATGGCGCCGGCCCGCGGGTCGCAGAAGCCGGGGACGTACTTCCTCTACAACAACTGGGACTTCAACGCTGCGGGTGCGGCCTTCGAAATCATGACCGGCCAGAACATCTACGATGCCCTGGAATCCGATCTGGCGCGTCCCATCGGCATGCAGGACTTCGACCGCGCCCGCCAGCAGAAATCGGGCGACCTGAAGCGCTCGATGTACCCGGCGTATCACATGCGGCTCTCGACGCGCGACATGGCGCGGCTGGGCTACCTGATGCTGCGGGAAGGCGACTGGGCGGGCCAGCAGATCATTCCGCGCGATTGGGCGCGCAAGATCGTCTCCCTGGTCACGCCGCTGGCGCAACTGAACCCGGTAGCGCAGCGCGAGGCCTCTTACGGCAGCGGGCAACTCTGGGGCTACGGTTACATGTGGTGGGTGTGGGATTCACCCGGGAAGCGCGGCCCGCTGGCCGGCGCTTACACCGGAATGGGCGCCTACGGGCAATACATGACCGTGCTGCCCGCGCTCGATATGGTGGTCGCGCACAAGACGGATCCGGAGCAGCCGCCCGCTGGCAAGCCCGGCGCCCCTGCTGCCGAAGGCGCCGCGGCGAAGCAACGCCCGCGCACCGTCGGGGGCGGAGAGTACTTCAGCATACTGAACCTGCTGATCGCCGCCCGCTGCGGCGAGGCCTGCCGCTGAGCGGCGGGGCGGGCGACAGCGTCTGCTTGCTGATCGAAGCCGGCGCGCTGTACAACAAGCGGCGACTGCACGGAAAGCGGTATGGTTCATCTGCCAAGAATGCAAAACATGCCAGTTTCTCGCCAATTGTTCAACACGGGCGTGCTCTGACAGGCTGAAATCCTGATCTCTTGGCTCCAAGAACGGCATGGACGCGGTATTGACCGAGTGCCGCTCCGGTCCCCTAAGTGATTGCTGTCGAAGCGGTTATCCCCAAGTTCGCCCGATCGGTAAAAAAGCGGCAACTATCAAAAAATAACCTTGACTTTGGTTCGTTTTAGATCCACAATGAACCCAGATTCGCCTCGGGGAGGCGCACAATAGACTGAGACCCTGGGCGGGGATGTATCCCGAGGCGACGCGTTCCTCTCTTTCACCAGGAACCAGTCCGATAGGAGTGTCCCGGAAGGCCACGAGGAGGGATCATGTCACGCAGAGTCGATGATATCGACGGCAGAATCGCCGAACTAGACAAGCTGCGGGCCCAGGAGGACGCCAGGGAGAGGCGCATCCTGGAGGCCGAAGCACGGTTTTTCGCGAAGCAGGAAGAGGCCGGCGGCGGCGCTCTCAAGTTGCTGTTCGACCAGTTGAAGGTGCCGGCGGCGGATGTGAAGAGGTTCTACGACTCGCAGGAGGCCCAGGCGAAGCGCGTTGTCGAAGAAGCAACTTCGCTGCTTCAACTTACCAGCGAAGAAGTCGGGTTCATCCAGCAGCGGGAGCGGGCGTTGTGCCTGATTAATCCGTGCGGCTGGGTCCACGCCTCGCCTGGCTGGATTTGCGTCTGGCACGCCTCCAGTTGGGGATGGTGGCATTACGAAACGGCGAATGCGTCCTGTTCGTGCACGTGCAATCTACCGAACAACGAGCTCAACCCGAAAGCTGCGGCTTACGGACAGGCGGACCTCGGTTGGAGGAGCGCGGCTCTGGACTGCTGGCTGTGGTTTGACGTGCCGGCGCGGCCCAGTCCCGCCAACGTTTTGGTCAAGACGTGGGTGGAGACGCACGGCTTCTACATCTTGCAGCAGGCCCTCGGCGGCAGCGCCACCCTCAGCGTGGACCTTGAGGCGAAAGGCTATCAATACGGCTGGTCTTGGGGGTCAGCATCCACGAACATCCTCAGCCTGAGCGGCACCACTATGGGCCGGCACGACGGAGGGCACTTTCTGGACTTCCACATGCCGATCGGGGCCGACCCGTTCCAGGTGTGCGTCAAGGTGAGGATCCGGGTGCGCGCCAGGAAAGCCGGATCTCTCTCGCTGGTGGACTTCGCCACCGGCGCCGGCAACTACATCAAAGCCTGGTGGGTGAACACGTACACCCCGTAGGGCGTCGGTAGGGCCGCTGCGGGATCGGGATGAGCCTCGGCCCGGGGGGCCCTGTGTGCGTCTGCTCGCCAGTCGTGATCGCCGCCCGCTGCAGAGAGGCCTGCCGCTGAGCGGGGGCGCCGACCTACCAGCGTCTTGCCTCATTTCAGATCGAGGTGCACTGCGAGCCGCCGGAGAGCGTCTCGTCCCCCCGCCTGGACCTGGGACAGCATCCAAGCCGCCAGCTTCAAGCGGTGCTCCGCAAACTCGCAGTACGGCCGGTAGGGCACATGGATGTCGCGGTTGTAACGGATATTGAAGGCATGGCAGCCGCCGCCACAATAGTGGCGCAGCCAGCAGTCCTGGCAGCCCCGGCGTGAATCGGCGTGCATGCTCTGGAAGACGCGCCGCCTGCGCACGTCGAAGCCGCGCTGGAGATCCCCGATGCAGTTCTCCTCCTCGACCACCGCCTCGAAGCAGGGGAAGATCTTCCCCTCCGGCGTGATGGCCACGTAGCCGCTGCCCGCGCCGCACTGCGTGTGCAGCGGCTCCGGCCGCAGCAGCTTCCGGAGCGGGTGATCGAAGTGGAAGAAGTTCAAGGGGCGGCCCTGATCGAACCGCTCCAGGTACAGGTCCGCCAGCTTGTCGTATTCCAACTTCACCCGCAGGATGTCGGCCGGGCTGGAGATGGACAGAGGATCCGAAGGCTTGATTTGGGAGGGCTCCACCGAGATGCTCTTGAAGCCCTGATCGTTGAGGAACAGCACCTGTTCGGAGAAGTTCGGCGTCAGGCGCGTGAAGGTGCCGCGCACGGTGAAGCCGTCGCCGTACCGTCGCCGGTACCGCTGGATGTTGCGGAGCGCCCGGGCGTGCGTGCCGCGGCCCGCGGGGTCCTTCCTCAGCTTGTCGTGGATGCGCCGAGGGCCGTCCAGCGAGAAGATGAGTGCGAAGTCCTCTCGCGCCAGGAACTCCATGATCTCCGAATCAAGCAGTGTGGCATTCGAGGTCATCGAGAAGCCGAGCTGCTGGCCCAGCGCTTGGGCCCGCTGGCGCGCGTAGAGGACGCCTTCCCGGATGCGCTCGATGTTCAGCAGCGGCTCACCGCCGAAGAACCCTAGGTCCAGGCGCCGGCCCCGCACCGCGTGCCGGAACGCGAAGTCAATGGCCGCCCGCAGCACCTCCGAGCTCATCAGGCCCCGCTTGCGGCCGAACGAGCCGGCGTCCGCGTAGCAGTAGGCGCACCGCAGGTTGCAGTGATGCGCCACGTGCAGGCACACACCGAGCAGCCGGTTCTGGATCCGGTGCCGGTAGGGCGGAGGGGCGACGCCGAATTGACCTGTGTCCAGCAGTTGCTGGCATTGCCGGAGACAGGCGCGCAGCTCCGCCTTGGGGTAGATGCCGGCATAGCGTTCCTCCAGGCCCTGGCGCGCCCCGGAGAGCATCTCCGGCAGCAGGGAGAGCGCCATGGGGTCCACTTCAGCGCACGCCGTGGTGTGGACATCGCAGGCGAAGCACCGCCCCCGAACGCTGAAGAAATGGACTTCTCCGAGCTGCATGCGGGCTGTGGGGCGCAGTACCGCTCGCCCCTACTTCTTCGTGCCGGCCTTGCGCTTGGCTGGCTTGCCGCGCTTCCCGGGCACGAGCCACTTCAAGGCGGTTTTGCAGGAACCCCCCTCGCACCCGGTCGTACAGCTCATCTTGCACCCGGTCTTGCAGCCGCCGGCCTGGCAAGTGCTGAAGCAGGCCCCGCACTGGACTCCTCCTGCGCAGGACTTGGCGGCCTCTTTGCAGAAGTGCTCGCAGGCGCCGGCGCAAGGGTCTTCGCGTGAGCCCGCACCCCGAACGGTCCCCTTCGAGAACAGCGCGCTCACATGGCTCTTGGCGCGCGCCGGTTTCGCCTTGGTGCTGCGCGTGGATGCTGCTGGTTTTTTGGCCATGGGGGCATTATACACGCCGCGGACCGGTCGGCGGCACTCACCAGCACAGCGTGCCGGTGCGCGGCTCCTCGTCCGGGTTGGGCAGGTAGAGCGTCTTGCAGCGCTCGCAGCGGTAGATGCGGTGCCCCGGTGCGGTTTCTATTTGCGGCGGATCTCTTGCTGGATCGTCTCCAGTAACTTGTCCAGGTTTTCCCGCATCCGCTTGTCCTTCTCCGGCTCGCGCGGCAGCGCCTTCAGCCGGTAGCGCGCGAACCGGTTCCACCCGTTGTGCGAGTGGTTCAGCCCCAGGTAGGCCTGGTAGAACTTCATGGCCTCCTCCCGGTGGCCCAGTGCGTCGTGAGACGCGCCCAGGAAGTACACGGTGGCGGGAGACCGCGGGTCGATCCGGGAGGCGAACTGGAAAGTGCTCAGTGCCTCCGCGTAGCGCTTCTTCTTGAAATAGCAGAACCCAAGGTCTTCAAAGGCGCTGACCTCCAGCACGTCCGGCCCGCGCAACTGGATCGCTTGGCGGAGCAGGCTGATGGCGGCGTCGTAGTCGCCCCGGTCCAGCCGCTCCCGGCCCTGCGTGTGCAGGGACATCGCGAGCTTGCGGTTCTCTTCCCGGATGGCGCTGTCGTCGCGCGCCTCCAGCGTCACCGCAGCCTCGAATCTGCGCCCGGCCCGCTCGATCACCACCCGCAGCGGGGTATTGACTGGATGGTTCCCGACTAGCGGCGGAATCGCGGACAAGTTGATGGCCTTGTCATAGAAGCGGTCCCGGTCGAACTCCAGGATGAGGTCCCCGCTCCGCAACCCGGCTTTGGCGGCCGGAGATCCTGGCCCCACGTCAACGATCCTGAGCCCCTGCCCGGCGTGGGGTGCCAGGCGGACACCCAGGTATGCCCGGGTGGCGGCGGGTGCTGGCGCTGGTGGTTGCGGGCCCCCCGGTGCCGGTGTCTGGGGTGTCTCTTCCAGCAGGATGCGCAGATCGAAGTGGCTGAAGAAGGCCACCGGAGAAGTGTCGTCGGGACCGGAGTAGTTGAGCGCGATCCCCGGCCCGGCGTAGTACTCGATCAGGTTGCCTCGCTCGTCGATGACCGGCTTGTCCGGCGCTTCGAGCTTGAACCACTGCCGGTACTGAGCCTTGGCGTAGCTGCCCTTGGGGTACAGGTCAATGGTCTCGACGATGCCGGCGCCGCGGCGGAACTTGACCGATATGCGCACGGCATCGTGCCTGGCGGGGTTGTATTCGTAGCGTTCGCCGGGCACCACCTCGCGCACCGGGGGCCCGAGCACACGATCGACGTCGGCCTTCGTCGAGACTCCGGGTGTCAGGCCCGCGAAATCACCGGCCGCGGCCGTCCAGAGGACACAGACCAGGATCCACGCGGCGCGCCTCACGGTTCCTTCTCCTGCTTGGGCGGCACGGGCTCCGACTTGAACTCCACGCCGAGGAGGTCGGTTCCGGTGGGAGCTTTGGTTGCCGGCGGCTTCGCGGTCCCCGGGGCCGCGGGCGGCTTGGCCCCGGCCGTGGTGCTGCCCCCGCCCGCGGGGGCGCTGGTATCTCCGCGCGCGGTGCGCCCGCCGGCCTGCTGCTGGCCGCCACCGGCGCCGGGCCCCCACTGCAAGTACTTGCTGGACTCGACCAGCCCCACCCCGGTGACGTAGCGCAGGTAACCCAACCGCAGCAGCCAGGAGGTCGCGCTGTAGCCGCCTATGATGCGCTTCTCGGCGCCCCGCCGCAGAATCACCGATACCTGCTCGACATTGGTGACCTTCTTGTACTGCACGTTCTTGAACACCACGGTCTGGGTGTTGCAGGCATAGCCGGCCACTTCCCATTGGCCGCCCTCCGGCTGGCTCGAGCGCGAGGCCGCGACTACCCCTGGGGTGCTCCCGGTCGCCGCCTTCGCCGCGGCGGCTTCGCTCACGCACCGGCTCGCGGCGGTGGCGTGCATACTGGCCTCGCCGGAGTCGTTGCCGGCCTGCCCGGCGGCGCCGTCGAGGGCCTCAAGCTGGCCAGCCGCCGGAGAGCTGACCACGCACAGCGGCTGTGCCTTCAAGGCTTCCTGCGCCCTGGGAAGAAGCTCCTCCGCCCGGACTACCGCGGCGTCGGCCAGGCGCGCGTGACCCTCGCCCGCCGTCGCGTCGGCATCCACGGCCTTACAGACCGACTCAATGTCCATCAGCCGGCTGAAGATAGGCGTGGGGTCGGCGCCCTGGGCCGTGAGGGTTTCGATCTGGCTGGCTCGCTCGCGGAGGCTCCAGCAGCTCCTGGGAAGATTCCTGGCGGTCACGGAGGCTTCCCAAGCCTTGGCCGCCGCGTTCCTGGCGCCTGCCACTAACGAGTTGGGCTCGGCCAGTTGACCTTTCGCGGCGCTGAAACCCGCTAGTTGCGCCACGCATGTTTTCCGCTCCGCCTCCAGGCCATGCGCTTCCCGAGCCATGCCGGCCATCTGCGTGGCCAGGCTGGAGGCCGAGCGGGCGGCGTCACCGGCGCCCGCGGCGAATCCGCGCGCTTCGCCCGCGGCCGGTTGCTGGCAAGCGCTTGCCGACCGCTCCCGGGCCGTCGTCAAGTACCCCGCCAGCGTAGCCTTGTGCTGGTACATCCTGCGGGTGACGCTCCCGACGGCAAAGAACCTGGCCTGGCACTGCCGGCACAACTCGATCGTGTTGGGCACCGATTGCGGGATCTTCTCCAGCTCGCTCACCGCGTCCTGTGCCGCCTTTATCCAGTCCCGGGCGCTTTGGATGGCGGCGTCCTGGTCCCGCTTCAGGCCCCGGGCCTCTTCCAGCCAGCGGCTGACGGTTCCCAGCAGCGCGTCTGCCCGGGCTTTGGCCATCTCTTTGGCGCGCTTCTCCCGCTCCGCGGCGGCCGCCTGGTCGCCGCGGTCGTGCCACTGGTTGCCAATCTCTCCACCCACCGTCCACCAGGCGATCACGCCTTCGGAGATGCCGAAGGTCTTGGCGGCCAGCGCGGTTCGGAAGCCCGCCTTGAGGCCGGTCACGGCCCCGGTCCCGAGCTTTTCGCCGGTGGTGGGGGTGCGGCCCTCACGCACGGCCTGATCGACCACTTCCTGCGCGCTCGCCTTCCCGCTCTGGTAGTTGCCGTAAGCCGTGGCCGCGACGCCGAGGGCGGCGCCGAGTCCGCGGAGCAGCTTGCCGAGCTTGCTGGGCGCGTCGGACGCGACGGAGGACTTGCCCCCGGTGAGAGGCGTATAGCCCGTCGGTGTGCCGCCCGCGCCGCCCCCCGGCGGAGCCCCTCCTGGCGAGCGACCTCGCACCCAGTACTCTGGCACCTCGCCCTCGATCAGCCATTCTCGCCGGCCTCCCATTTCTGTCGGGATGACTCGCCGGCCGACCTCCCGCGCGGGCACGTGGATCTCAAGCACTTCGCCGCCTCTCCCGCCGGACCAGTACTTCGCCACCCTCGGATCTGGGGTGACCGAGACCAGCGGCGAGTCCTGCGCGGTGGCCCGGTGCGCTCTTATCAACCAATCCCTGCCCATAGGCGTCCCCGTCGCCGGGTTGGGGGTGTTGATGCGGTTCATCAGCGCCTGATAATTGGCCGCCCGGTCACCGCCGGTTTGGCGCATCACGTCGCTCATCACGCGCTGAATCCCACGCAGAGTGTGGCCCCGGTAAAACACGTAGTAGTCCTGCCCGCCACGGGTCACGATTCGCGGCTCAACGACTGGGTAGCCCGGCGGGTGGGCCTGCCTGCCCGTGGGGTCCGTGTATCGCGTGGGGGCGTTGCGCGCGTACACGTAGCGATTCAGATCCAGCGGTTCGGCCGCCGGGCTCCACGCCGGGTCTTCGCTCAGGAAGCGGCCCAGCGCCGGGTCGTAGTAGCGCGCGCGGAAGTAGTAAAGGCCCAGGTCCGGCTCCCACTCGCGGGCCGTGAACAGCAGCGGATTGCGCAGTGCAGGCGGCTGGCGCAAGTTCCCGAAGGCGTCCATCTCATAGTTGGCCGCGGGCTTGCCGCTCGCATCCGTGAGAACCGCGACGCTGCCCAGCGCCTGCGCGTGGTAGAAGTACTCCTGCCCCTCCTGGAGCATAATGAGGGGCGTGTCGATGTCGGGGCCGTGCAGGTAGGTCGCCTTGGGCTTAAGGCCGGCGTCCAGCTCGGCCAGAAGGTTGGTCCCGTCCGTGACGAACCAGGTCACCCCCGAGGCGTCCTTGCGCCAGACGCGCTCGCCGGTGGGCGCGTAGCCGAAGGTCACTTCCGCGCCATCGGGCTTCACGACCCTCACCAGCCGGTTCTCGCCGTCGTACTGGTAGCGCGTGATGCCCTGCTTGCCGCGGCGCTCGATCAAGTTGCCATTGGCGTCGTGCAGGAAGGTGTCCTCGCCGGCGCGTGTGAGCCGGTCGGCCAGCTCGTATTGGTACGGAACGGTTCTCCCGGCCGTCACAAGCTGCCCGCGGTTGCCGCCGGGCAGATATGCGTAACGGATGACGCCCGCGGGTTCCTGCTCTTCCACGAGCCGGCCCGCCCCGTCGTAGCGGTACCCGGTGGCGCGGCCCTGCGCGTCCACCGCGCGTATGAGGTTGTCCGCAGCGTCGTAGGTGTAGGTCCACCGGGCGAGCGCAGCGCCCGCGCTGTCTGTGTAAGCAATGCTGGTCACCAGGCCGCGCCCGTCGTATTCCCAGGCGCCCCGCACGCCGTTGGGATACCTGACGGAGGTGAGGCGGTCCCCGGCATCGTAGGTGAACTGGACAGTGCGCCCATCCGCCAGGCGCAGCCCGCGCACGCGCCCGGCGGCGTCGTAGAGATACTGCACCGTGCGGCCTTCCGAGTCGGTGAATTGCGCCAGCAGACCCCGCTGGTCATACGCGTACGTGAGGCTGCGGCGGATGGCGGGGTATTCGACACGAATCAAGCGGCCCTTCTCGTCGTAGGCGCAGCGGACCGGGAACGCGCCGTCGTCCGCTTCGAGCAGGTTGCCGGAGGCGTCGTACTTGTAGCGGACGGTCTTTCCGTCCGCGAGGCGCTTCTCGGTGAGGCGTCCGGCGGCGTCGTAGGTGAATCGCGCCACCTGACCCTTGGCGTCGGTGGCTCTGACCAGGCGGCCCGCAGCGTCGTAGGAGGCGGCGGTCTTCGCGCCCAGCGGGTTGACCGTGCCGGTGAGACTTCCCATCGCGTCCCAGGCCAGGCGGGTGGCGCCTCCGCCGGGATGGCGAATCTCGCTCAACGCGCCGTCCGGACCGTAGCTGTACGCGGTGGCCTCCCCGGTGGGCTCGATGACTTGCGCTACTTCGCCGGCGGGGGTGTAGAGCGTCCGCTGACTCTGCCCGAGCGGATCGACGACCTCGACGACGCGGCCGGCGGGGTCGTAGCGATAGCGGGTGGCCGCGTCGGTGGGGCCGACGCGATTGACCAAGCGTCCCGCCAGGTCGAACTGCTGGGTCACCGAGCCGCCCAGGTTGTCCTGCACCCGGTAGAGGTTGCCCAGCACGTCGTATTGGTAGAGCAGTTCGAGGCCGCTGGTCTTGCGCTCGCGAGCCAGCCGGTCCAGGCGGTCGTACTCGTAGCGGTTGCTGAGACCGCGATTGTCGGACTCGGCCGCGAGGTCCCCGGCGGGGCTGTAGGCGTAGTTGCGGTTCGTGCCGTCGGGGAAGAGCGCTCCGGTGACGCGGCCCTGGCCGTCGCGCTGGTAACGGGTGACGGCCCCGGAGGCGCCGGTGACGGCCACGCGCCGCCCCTGCGCATCGTACTGGTAAGAGACAGCGCCCGCCAGGCCGAGCACGCGCGTGACCAGGCCCGCGGGGGAGTACTCGAAGCGCCACTGGCCCCCGCCAGGCTCGGTCTCGCTGACCTGCCGGCCGAGGGCATCGTACGTCCGGGCGGTCACCCCGCCGCGCGGATCGACTTCGCGCAGGAGGTTGCCAACGGCATCGTACTCGAAGCGCTGGGTCGCTCCGCCGGGGCCGGCCTCGGCCGCAGGCAGGCCCAACTGGTTGTACTGATACCGCGTGGCCCTCCCGGCTGGATCGACTACGGCCGCCAGGCGGCCGCGTGCGTCGTATTCGTAGCGTGTAGTGGCCCCGGTGGCGTCCGCCTCACTCGCCAGACGGCCTGCGGCGTCGTAGGCCAACTGCGTGGTAGCGCCCACAGGGTCGGTGACGCTGACCAGCCGGTCCTGCGCGTCGTAGCGGTAGGCGGTGACGCCGCCCGCCGGGTTGGTCTCCTTGACGAGGTCCCCGCGGCGGTCGTACTCGAAGCGCGTGGCCTGCCCCAGCCCGTCGCTCACGCTGGCCACGCGCCCGTCCGGGTGGTAGGTGTAAGTGCGCTGCGGCCGGCCCGCTCCCTGGATCGAGCGCAGCAGGCCATCCGGGTAGTAGCTGAGCTGCGCCGTCGTCTCGGCGCCGCGCCGCACAGCCACGAGGTTCTGGTTTGCGTCGTAGTCCAGCACCTCCTGGCTCCCGTCCGGGTGGGTGATGTTCTTCACCCGGTCCGTCGTACCCAGGTAGTCGAAACTCGTGACTTCCCCGCCGGGGCCCTCCTCAGAAAGCGTGCGGCCCGCCGCGTCATACGTGTAGCGGGCCAGAACGCCTGTGGGGCCGCTCGCCACCAGCGGGAGTCCCGCGGCGTTGTACTCGATGGTGGTCTTGTTCCCCAGCGGGTCGGTGATTTCCTCGCGGTGCCGGTCCGGGCTCCACTGTACCGTGGTGGCGCCGCCGGCGGCGTTGGTGCGACGGAACCAGTTCTCCCCGTACTCGTAGCGCTCCTGGCTCGCGTCGGCAAACCGCCGGCTCACCACGCGGCCTTGCGCATCATAGGTGAACTCGACTGGGCCGGTGCGGGAACCGTCGAGGCGCAGCAGCCGCCCCTCCGGGTTGTACTCGTACCGCGCCGCCGGGCCGCCGTTGACGGCTACCGCGGTGAGGTTGTCCTGCGTGAACGTGTACTGCACCCGGGCGCCCGTGGCAGTCTCGATGCTCGCCAGCCGGCCGTCTTTCCCGTAAACGAAGCTCAGCGCCGCGCCCTTGGGACCTTCTACGCGCACTAGTTTCCCGTCCGCGCCGTAGTGGGGCCGCACCACGTTGCCGTTGCCGTGGTCGCGCTCCGGAAGGCGGCCCTCGGTGGTCTCCCAGTTCAGGCGCCATGCGGTGCCCAAAAGACCGGCCTCGCGGGGCGTGGTCTGAAGCAGGCGCTCGACCGTGAGATCGACCGCGCCGGCCCGCACCGCCAAGTCGGTCTGTGTGAGGAGCAGCGCCCCGGAGTGTGGTTCGACCAGGCCCTGGGCACTGAGGAAACTAGTGGCGAAAAGGCAGGTGAGCAGCGCCTGCCATAAGGGACGCCGAGCACGTGCGGCCATTTCCACCTCCGGCGGAACTTCCTCAGCAGTCTACCTAAAAAAGAGGGTGCGCGGACTCACCAGCAGAGGGTGCCGGTGCGCGGCTCCTCGTCCGGGTTGGGCAGGTAGAGCGTCTTGCAGCGCTCGCAGCGGTAGATCTCGACCTCCGGGCCGAACCTCTGCCTGACCTCGTCGCCGAAGAAGTACCAGCGCTTCAGGTGGCCGGCGCAGAGCTTACCCTTGCCGTCCTTCTCATTGCACGCCCGCATGCGGGGGACGCGTTGCTTGACCTTGGTGCCGTCGCTCAAGGTGGCGACCAGCTCGCCGGCGGTTGGGGATGCCATTCGAGAAAACAGTATAGCAACCGGACTGTGCTACCCTGAAATATCCGCTGGTTTCCGACATGCCGGCTCGGGTGAGCGAGGCCATCGTTTTGCGGGCTTACCCGTTCCAGGAGGCGGACCTGGTGGTTAGTTTCTTCGCCAGGGACGCGGGGAAGCTGCGGGGTGTCGCCAGGCGGGCCCGGCGGCCCAACAGCCGCTTCGGAGCGGGTCTGGAAAGGCTGTCGCAGGTCCGGATGTCTTACTTCCAGCGTGAAACCCGCGAACTGGTGAGTCTGGATTCCTGCGAGCTGATCGCCTCGCAAATGAGCCTGGTTTCCGAGTACGCGGCCGGGGTGGCGCTGGACTACATGGCGGAGGTTTCCGACCAGCTTCTGCCGCCGGCGGAGCCGAGCGAGCGGTTCTTCCGGCTCCTGGTGGCGGTGTTGGAGTTCCTCCGGGCGCGGCCGGGGCAAGGCGTCTGGCAGGCGGTGACTTATTTCAGCTTCTGGGCGGTGAAGCTTTCCGGGTTCCTTCCGGAGCTGCGGGTTTCACGGGCTTCCAAGGCGATCGCCGAGGAGATGTTGCACAACCGAATCGACCAGCTTTCCCAGGCGAACTGGGGGAAGGAAACGGCCGCCGATCTGCGCCGGTTTCTCGTGCGGAACATCGAAGAGCAGATCGAGCGGCGGCTGGTGACAGCGCCCATCCTGGAAGCGGTCTGAGCGATGAATTCGTTCCAGGAAATCCTCGCCAAGTTGAAGGGCTACTGGGCCGAGCGCGGCTGCGTGATCCAGGAGCCTTATGATCTGGAGGTCGGCGCCGGCACCATGTGCCCGGAGACGTTTCTGCGGGTGCTCGGGCCGAAGCCGTACCGGGTGGCCTACGTCCAGCCCAGCCGGCGGCCCGCCGACGGGCGTTACGGCGAGAACCCCAACCGGCTCTACAAGCACTGGCAGCTTCAGGTGATCCTGAAGCCCTCGCCGGAGGACATCGTCGATCAGTACCTGGCCAGCCTGGAAGCCATCGGGATTGACCTGCTCAAGCACGACATCAAGCTCGAAGAGGACAACTGGGAATCGCCCACCCTGGGCGCCTGGGGCATCGGCTGGCAGGTGATGCTGGATGGGCTGGAGATCACCCAGTTCACCTACTTCCAGCAGTGCGGCGGCGTGGACCTGGACTTGGTGCCCGCCGAGCTGACCTATGGCCTGGAGCGGCTGACCGCCTTCCTTCAGGGCAAGGACAGCGTCTTCGACATCGAGTGGGCGCCCGGGGTCAGCTACCGCGACGTGCGGCTGACCGAGGAGGTCCAGTTCTCGGTCTACAACTTCGAGCTGGCCGATGTGGGGACGCTGTGGAAGCTCTTCGAGCTGCATGAAGGCGAGTGTCGCCGGCTGCTGGATGCCTTCCCCGGCTATCCGGACAAGAAGCGATTTCCCGTGCTGGCGGCCTACGACCAGGTGTTGAAGTGCTCCCACCTGTTCAACTTGCTGGACTCGCGTGGGGCGATCAGCGTCACCGAGCGGGTGGCGGTGATCGGGCGGGTCAGGAAGCTGGCCGTGGGAGTGGCGGCGGCTTGGCTGGAGCAGGAGGCGGCATGAGCGATTTCCTGCTGGAGATCGGGACGGAGGAAATCCCCCACTGGATGATCGCGCCGGCGCTCGACCACCTGCAAAGGTGGTTCCGGGAATTGCTTGACGGCCAAGGCCTCTTGCCGGCGGAAGTCCGAGTGGACGGGACGCCTCGGCGGTTGGTCGTGCGCGCCCGGGGCATCCCCGAGCGGCAGCCGGACAGCGACGAATTGCTGCTGGGCCCGCCCAAGGCGGCGGCGTATCGAGATGGCGAGCCGACGGCTGCGGCGCTGGGCTTCGCGCGCAAGCTGGTGGTCCCGGTCGCCGACCTCGGCGTTGAGACCACGCCCAAGGGTGAGTACCTGTGCTATCGCCGCAAGCTGCCAGGCAAGTCCGCTCGCGACATCCTTGCTGCCGCGCTGCCCGAACTGATCCTTCGGATTCACTGGCCCAAGACGATGTACTGGACCGGGAAGGGTGGGCCGCGGTTCATCCGGCCGATTCGCTGGATCGTGGCGCTGCTGGGCGACGAGGTGGTGCCCTTCGAGCTGGCCGGCGTGAAGGCGGGCCGGGAGAGCTTCGGGCATCGGCTGCTGGCGCCGGGGCGAGTGCCGGTAACGCCGACTGACTACGAGGAGCAACTCCGGCAGAAACGCGTCCTGGTTTCGGCTGCGGAGCGCAGGGAGGTTATCCAGCGGGGCATCGATGAGCTGTTGCGCGGCACGGGGCTGCGCGTGAGGCCGGACGCGGAGCTGCTCGACACCCTGGTCTACCTGACCGAATGGCCCAGGCCCATTCTCGGCGCCTTCGACCCTGAGTTCCTGGAGTTGCCCGAGGAAGTGCTGGTGACGGTGATGCGCCACCACCAGAAGTACCTGTCGGTGGAGGATGTCAGGGGACGGCTGGCGCCGCGGTTCATCGCGGTGATGAACGTGGATGAGGACCGGGACGGGCTGATCCGCCAGGGCAACGAGCGGGTGCTGCGCGCGCGTTTCACCGACGCGCGGTTCTTCTGGCAATTCGACCAGCGCAAGCCGCTTGAGGCGCGCCTGGAAGACCTGGCGCATGTGACCTACCAGGCCAAGCTGGGTAGTTACCGGGAGAAGACGGACAGGATTGTCGCTCTCGTGCGCAAGCTGGGCGGCTCGCCAGACGCCGTGCGCGCGGCAACCCTGTGCAAGTGCGATCTGACCGCCGAGATGGTCAAGGAGTTCCCCGAGCTTCAGGGCATCATGGGCGGCCTGTACGCCCGCGCCCAAGGCGAGCCCGAGGACGTCTGGCGCGCGATCTACGAGCACTACAGGCCGGTGAGCATGGAGGCCTCGATTCCAGCGACGCTCGCCGGGCGGCTGGTCTCGCTGGCCGACAAGCTCGACGCGCTCGAGGGCTGCTTCGCACAGGGTCTGATTCCCAGCGGCTCGCGGGATCCGTTCGCGTTGCGCCGGGCGGCGCAGGGAGCGGTGAAGATACTGGTGGAAGGCAAGCTGGCGCTGCCGCTGGGCGAGCTCCTGGGGGCGGACCAGGCGCTGGTGGAGTTCTTCGAGGACCGCCTTGGGCACTACTTCCGCGAGGTGCGCGGGTTCGCCTACGACGAGGTGAACGCGGCACTGGCGGCGGGCTGGGACGACCTGACGGACCTCGAAAGCCGCCTGATTGCGCTTCAGCAGGTGCGGCCCACGGAGGGCTTCGAGGCGGTGGCAGCCAGCTTCAAACGTATCAAGAATATCCTGCGACAAGCCGATTTTAGGGGCGTGGGGGAAGTGGACGCCACGATCCTGGAGGCCGGGCCGGAGCAGGAGCTGTGGGAGGCCTTCATCGCTGCCGCTACGTTCCGGACGTTGATCGGGCGACAGCTTTACACCGAGGCGCTCGCGCGGATCGCCTCGCTGCGGCCGCAGGTGGATGAGTTCTTCGACAAGGTCTTGGTAAATGCGCCGGATCCGCGGATCCGGCATAACCGGCTGACGCTGCTGAGCAACTTGTTGAGCGAGTTCTCGGCCATCGCCGATTTCTCGGAAATCGTAACTACGCAATAGGAGAGAAGCTAACTTTATGACCAAGCACGTTTACGCCTTCGGCGAAGGCACCGCCGACGGCCATGGAGACATGAAGGACGTCCTGGGGGGTAAGGGCGCCGGGCTGGCGGGGATGTCGCGGTCCGGGGCGCCGGTGCCGCCCGGGTTCACTATCTCGACCGAGGTCTGCAACATCTACTTCAGGAGCCAGAACCAGGTGCCGGCGGAGGTCGATGCGCAGATCGAGAAGGCGCTGGCGCAGCTTGAGAAGCGCATGGGCCAGAAGCTGGGGGACGTTGCGAAACCGCTGCTGGTCAGCGTGCGCTCGGGCGCCAAGTTCTCCATGCCCGGCATGATGGATACGATCCTGAACCTGGGCCTGAACGACACAACGGTGAAGACGCTCGAAGCCAAGAGCGGCAACCCTCGGTTCGCCTACGACTGTTACCGGCGCTTCATCCAGATGTTCGGCAACGTGGTGCTGGAGATCCCCAAGCCGGAGTTCGAGCACATCTTCGATGGCCGCAAGAAGAAGGTCAAGGCGCGGTTCGACACCGACCTGACGGCCGAGGACCTCCAGGCGGTGATCGCCGAGTACAAGGCCCTGGTTCAGAAGAAGACCGGGAAGCCGTTCCCGCAGGATGCGCGGCAGCAGCTTGTGATGTCCCGCGACGCGGTGTTCCGCTCCTGGAACAATCCTCGGGCGCAGCACTACCGGAGGATGAACAAGATTCCCGAGGACCTGGGCACGGCGGTCAATGTGCAGGCCATGGTGTTCGGCAACCTGGGGGAGACTTCCGCGACGGGCGTGGGCTTCACGCGCAACCCGGCCACCGGCGAGAAGGAGTTTTACGGCGAGTTTTTGACCAACGCGCAGGGCGAGGACGTGGTATCGGGCGTGCGGACGCCGAGGCCGATCGTGGAACTGGGGACCTTGATGCCGGGTGTGTACCGGCAGCTCGTGGAGATCACCACGGCGCTGGAGCGGCACTACCGGGACGTGCAGGACTTCGAGTTCACCGTCCAGGACGGCAAGCTGTACATGCTCCAGACGCGCAACGGGAAGCGCACGGGTCCGGCGGCGGTGAGGATCGCCGTGGACATGGTGAACGAGGGGCTGATCAGCAAGCAGGAAGCCGTGCTGCGGGTGGACCCGCAGCAGCTCGACCAGCTTCTGCACCGGCTGATCGCGCCGGAGTCGCGCAAGGACCTTCAGAAGCTGGCCACCGGTCTGCCGGCTTCGCCGGGCGCGGCGGTGGGCCGGATGGTGTTCACCGCCGACGACGCGGTCGAGGCCGCCAAGCAAGGCCCGGTGATGCTGGTGCGCTCGGAGACGGTGCCCGATGACATACATGGCATGGAAGTGGCCAAGGGCATTCTGACTTCGCGCGGCGGCATGACCAGCCACGCTGCGGTGGTGGCGCGGGGCATGGGCATCCCATGTGTGGCCGGGGCCGGCGCCATCGAGGTCAGCGAGCACGCGAAGCAGTTGAGCGTGAGCGTCGCCGGCAAGACAGTGGTCATGAAGGAAGGCGACTGGCTGTCGCTGGATGGCTCGACCGGCGAGGTGTTCGCCGGGCAGGCCAAGACCATCGAGCCGGACCCAAGCTCCGGCGTGCTGGCCACCTTCATGGGCTGGGCCGATGAGTTCCGGGGCTCGTTCGGGGTGCGCGCCAATGCCGACATCCCGCGCGACGCGAAGGCCGCCCGCCGCTTCGGCGCCGAGGGCATTGGGCTGTGCCGCACCGAGCACATGTTCTTCGCGCCGGACCGCATCGCGCACATGCAGGCCATGATCATGGCCCGCGACGAGAAGAGCCGGCGGAAGGCCCTGGCCAAGCTGCTGCCCATGCAGCGGAAGGATTTCGCCGGGCTGTTCGAGGCCATGGACGGCTTCCCGGTCATCATCCGCACGCTGGATCCGCCGCTGCACGAGTTCCTGCCCAGGCGGGAGCAGTTGATGGTGGACCAGGCGGTGCTGCCGCACGCCGACTTGAAGGCCAAGAAGGGCATGGCGGAGCGTTACGGCTGCAAGGTGGGAGAGCTCAAGAAGCGCATCTCCGAGCTGCTGTCGGTGGTGGAGTCGCTGCACGAGTTCAATCCGATGCTGGGGCTGCGCGGCTGCCGGCTGGGGATCCTGTATCCGGAGATCACCGAGGTGCAAGCGCGGGCGATCTTCGAGGCCGTGGTGCAGGTGGCGAAGAAGGGCGTACACGTCATCCCCGAGGTGATGATTCCGCTGATCGGCAGTGTTGGCGAGCTGGCGAACCAGAAGGCGATCGTGGTCAAGGTGGCCGAGGAGGTTCTCGGCAAGGCCGGGCTGAAGGACCAGAAGTACATGGTCGGGACCATGATCGAGATTCCGCGCGCGGCGC
>CAYGVJ010000035.1:0-40904 GCA_964353255.1 uncultured Solibacteraceae bacterium
CCCGGCTTCAAGAACGGAGCCGGAACCACCACCTCGTAGCCCGACCCGCGCAACGCGGTGGTATGCGGGACGACCGTGACAAGCGCACGGTCATTCTCCCCATAGGCCACGCTCAAGACCACCACCGGGCGGACCTTCCCCGCCGTCCCGCAATCGAAAAGCCAGACCTCACCGCGCGCCGGCGGCATTCTCTTCCTCGCTCAGGAAGGAAAAAAGCCCGTCCGCCGCACCTGCGATCTCCTCATCATCGAGCGGGCCGGAGTCAAAGGGCAGAGCACGACGCAACACTTCCTGGGTGAAAAACCGCTTCTCGCCGCTGGGGAGCGCCTCGAAGGCCTCTAGCAGGCGGGCAGTCTCCGCGCCCATAATCGTAGTGTCCCAACCTCCGGCGGACCCTAAGAACCGCCCGCGATTCCGCGAAAACTCTGGTGCGGAGAGGGGGACTTGAACCCCCACGGGTCGCCCCACTAGCACCTCAAGCTAGCGCGTCTGCCAAATTCCGCCATCTCCGCATTGCGCTTTGCGCTGCCCGTCATTTCGCCGGCGGCGTGGCCGGCTTGGGAGCTGGTTTGGCCGGAGCCGCCGGCCCCTTCTCTCCCGGCGCCGGGCGAGGGGGGAGGGTCAACGGGACGGTCCGCGACGGACCGCCTCCCTCCGGGGTCAGGGTGACAGTGGGCGGCGCTCCCGGTAGCCCCTCGGGTATCCGCGCAGGGGCTTTCACTGGAGCCGTCTTGGGCGCCCTGACCGGCCGCTGCTCCAAGACCGTCCTGCTGCTGGCGGAGCTCCGCGCCGCTACGACCGCCAGCGTCAGCGAGGTCACCATGAACAGACTGGCGGCCACGGTGGTCGCTTTCGACAGTATGGTCGCCGAACCGCGCGGCCCGAAGGCCGTCTGCGAGCCCATGCCGCCGAAAGCCCCGGCCAAGTCGGCCGCCTTGCCGCTCTGGAGCAACACAACAATGACCAGGAAGAGACAGATCATGATGTGAATGAGGGTCAGTACTACAGTCATAGTTCGGCCACCCGGCCGGCACGCCCGGAGGCAGGGCCGGCGACATTTCCAGTATAGTACATCCGTCTTGCCCCGCGAATCTCCGGCGCTCGCGGCCACTAATTACATGTGACTCCGGGAGCCACAGGTGTCCGTCGCACCGCCGTGCTGCTCGCCCTGGCCGGGCTGGCGCTCTGGGGACAAACCGGCGACCCGGCGCGCCCGCTGCTCGAGAAAGCCTACGCCGCCCTGCGCGCCAGGCAGTACCAGGAGGCCGTCGCCTGCTTCCGCCAAGCCGCCGAGGCCGCGCCCGCCCGCGCGGATATCCGCAAAAACCTGGCCTACACGTACCTCAAGATCGGTGAGCCGGAGGCTGCCCGCGACCAGTTCGCCGAGGCCCTGCGTCTGGACCCCGCCGACACTCACGTGACCCTCGAATACGCTTTCCTGTGCCACGAGACCATGCGGCGCGCCGAGGCGCGCCGCATCTTCGATCGCCTGCGGCGCTCCGCGGACGGGGCTGCGCGCGCCACCGCCGAAGAGGCCTTCCGGAACATAGACCGTCCCCTGGCCGAGGGCATCGCCCGCTGGTCGGAAGCCGTCGCCCTCGCGCCGGACAACTTCAGCGCCCACTGGGAACTGGCCACGCTGGCCGAACAGCGCGACGACCTGGATCTGGCGGCCAAACACTACGAAGCGGCTCTCCGCCTCAGACCCGCGGAGCATCAACTGCTTCTTGACCTGGGCCGCGTCTGGAAGGCGTCGGGACAGAGCGAGCGGGCCTGGCGCGCGTTGCTCGAAGCGGCGCGCAGCGCCGAGCCACGTGTGGCGGAGGCGGCACGCGAGCTGCTCCCTCCGGAGCTTCTGACCCAGGCTGGCGGGCCTTCCCCTCAAGGGCACCCCGACCAGGCGCGCCTGAGCGCCAAGGAACTCGCCGAGCGCAGCTACCGGGCAGGCTATCTCAAGGACGCGCTGTGGTACTTGAAGCTGGCTCATGAGGCTGACCCGGCGGACTTCGCTGTGATGCTCCAGCTCGGGCGCACCTACAATTCGCTGCGCCAGGATGAGCAGGCCGTCCGGTGGTTCGCCATGGCGCGCAAGAGCCCCGAAGCCGCCCTGGCCCGCGAGGCGGACCGGGCCTACCGGAACCTGCGGCCCGGACTGGCCCGGTTCCGCACCACCGCCTGGGTGTTACCGTTCTACTCCTCGCGTTGGAAGGACCTGTTCAGCTACGGGCAGGTGAAGACGGAAATCAGGCTGGGGCGCCTGCCCTTGCGGCCGTACCTTTCCGCGCGCTTCATTGGCGACACGCGCCGTACTACCTCGGAGGCTATGCCGCAGTACCTCTCGGAAAGTTCTTTCCTGTTGGCCCTAGGGCTGGCCGCCTCCCCGTGGCGCGGGCTGACGCTGTGGGGCGAGGCCGGCACAGCCGCCAGCTACCTGCGCCGCCCGGGCGCGGGTCGCGCCGTGCCGGACTACCGCGGGGGCGCCGCCTACCAACGCGGCTACGGCCACCTGCTGGGCGCCGAGGCGCCAGGCCCGTTTCTGGAAATCGGCTTGGACGGCGTCTTCGTCAGCCGCTTCCAAAACGACTTCCTGCTCTACTGGCAGAACCGCGCCGGCTACACGCTGCCCGCCTGGGCCGGGCTGAGAGTGCAGTTGTGCTGGAACGGCAACCTGACCGCGGATAGCCGGCGGCAGTATTGGACCAACTTCGCCGAGTCCGGCCCAGGGGTGCGCCTGCGCTGGCCGGGCCTGCCGGAGTCGCTGGTCTTTACCGGGAGTGTGCTGAGGGGCGTCTACACCCGCAACCAGGACAACCCGCGCCGGCCCAACTTTAACGATTTGCGGGTGGGGTTCGCATATGCGATTACTCGGTAGGATAAGACTCCCGTCTTGTCGCGGGCGGCAAGTCAGGAGACATACCCTACGGGGCAGCGTGCTTGGCCTCGCCCTGCTGGCGGCGGCGCTCCAGGCTGCCCCGCCGCTGAAGTTCCGCGTGCTCGGGCGCGAGCCAGGTTCCTGGCCCAACATTCTGGCCGCCGTGGGTTTCGAGCCGGGCGAGGATGCCGCCGCCGGAATCTTCGTTCTGCGCGCGGGCACATCCGGCGCGGCGCAGTGGCTCGAACGGCTCGAGCAGGGCGCATTCCTGATCCTGGAAGGCGAATCGGAAACCGCGGGCCAGCTCGGGTTCCAGCCCGCGCGCGAACGGATCCAGGTGCGACAAATCCGGGATGCCCGGCGGCCGGAGCTGCCCATCATCTGGGAAGAACCCGCCGAACTGCCGCGCTGCCGGATGCCGGAAGCGGCGCGCGTCTTCGCCTGGGAGCGCTGGGAGGGCGCCCCGGTGATGGCCGGCCTGCGGCGCGGTGCGGGGGCCGCGCTATGGGTGGCTGCGCCGCCCGGACAGAATGGCTACGAGCGCTTCCCGTACCTGCTGCACGCGCTGGCCGATCTGGGTCTCGAGTTGCCCTTCCGTTCCCGCCGCCTGTGGGCTTTTTTCGACTCCTCCTACCGTGCCCGCGTCGATCTGGACTACTTCGCCCGGCGCTGGCGTGAAGCCGGAATTGCGGCCCTGCACGTGGCGGCGTGGCACTTCTTGGAACCCGGGAAGGACGACTTCCTGGAGGCGCTGATCGCAAGCTGCCACCGCCAGGGGATCCTGGTTTACGCCTGGCTGGAACTGCCGCACGTGAGTGAGCAGTTCTGGGATCAGCACCCCGAGTGGCGCGAGAAGACCGCCTTGCTTCAAGACGCCCACCTGGACTGGCGCAAGCTCGTCAACCTGGCCAACCCGGACTGCCGCCGCGAAGCCGCGCGCCTGGTCCGGGGGCTCATCGGACGTTTCGACTGGGACGGCGTGAACCTGGCGGAACTGTACTTCGAATCGCTGGAGGGCGTCGCCAATCCAGCGCGCTTCACCCCCATGAACGCGGACGTGCGCCGGGAGTTTCTCGAAGCGCAGGGCTTCGACCCGCTGGAACTCTTCCGGCGCGGCTCGCCGCGGCACCATACCCGAGACGCGGCGGGTCTGCGCGCCTTCCTGGACTACCGCGCCCGCCTCGCCCGCCGCTTGCAGGCCGAATGGCTCGCCGAGCTGGAGGCCCTCCGCGGCGCGAAGCCGGACCTGGACCTGGTGCTCACGCACGTTGACGACGGCTTCGATGCCTCCATCCGGGACACCATAGCCGCCGATTCCCGAAGCGTACTGCCGCTGATGGACCAGTACAACTTCACCTTCCTGGTGGAAGACCCGGCCACGGTGTGGCACCTGGGACCGCAGCGCTACCCCGAGATCGCCCGTCGCTACCAGACCCTGACCCGCCACACCGCGCGGCTGGGAATCGACATCAATGTGGTCGAGCGCTACCAGGAGGTCTACCCGACCAAGAAACAGACCGGCACCGAGCTGCTCCAGTTGATCCGGAGCGCCGCGCGGTCATTCCCGCGCGTGGCGCTGTACTTCGAGAACTCGATCCTGGCGCCCGACCTGCCTTTATTGTCCTCGGCCGCGGCGGTGGTGAGCCGCGCCGAGCGAATTGGGGCGAAGTTGGCCGTCGATTCGCCCCACGGAGTCGGGATCCCCTGGATCGGGCCGGCACTGGTGGACGGCCAGCCCTGGCCGGCGCAGGACAGCCGCACCTTGTGGCTTCCGGCGGGGCCACACGTGGTCGAGAGCGCGTCTGCCGCCAGCGGCGTGCGTCTGCTCGACTTCAACGGAGAGTTGAAGGCCGCTGCCTTCCAGCCGCGTGGTCTCGAATTCGCCTACCAAAGCGCCGCCCGCGCCCTGGCCGTGCTGGACCAGAAACCCGTGCGGGTCGAGATAGACGGCGCCACCCAGCCCGAACCGGACATCCTCCCGGGAGAGGGCGTCTACACGCTACGCCTGCCACGCGGGCAGCACGTGGTTACGGTTCAGACCCACTCGCCAGCCGCGCCGCCAGCTCCAGCGCCTTAACCAGGCTGGTAGTGCTCGCCACTCCCTGATAGGCAATGTCGAACGCCGTCCCGTGATCCACCGAGGTGCGGATGATGGGCAGCCCCAGGGTCACGTTTACTCCGCCCTCGAAATCCAGCAGCTTCAGCGGCGCGTGGCCCTGGTCGTGGTACATGCAAACCACCGCGTCGAAGCGCTTCCTCTGCACCGCCAGGTAGAAGACTGTGTCCGGCGGCAGCGGCCCCTCAACCACTATCCCCTGGCCGCGCGCCCACTCGACCGCGGGCCGGATCTCCTCGATCTCCTCGCGCCCGAACAGGCCGTTCTCGCCGGCATGCGGGTTGAGGCCCGCCACCGCCAGGCGCGGGTTCTCCCTCAGCCTTCGGACCGCTTCCCAGGTCATTTGAATGACCTTCGCCACGCGCTCCCTGCGAACCTGCTCGAGGGCCGCGCGCAGGGAAACGTGGGTGGTCACGTGGCTCACGATCAACTGCTCGGAGACCAGCATGATGGTCACGTCGGCGGCGCCGCAGAGCGCGCCGATCAGCTCGGTGTGACCGGTGAAGCCCGCATCCGTTAGCGCGGTGGCCTCTTTGTTCATCGGCAGCGTGACCAGGGCGGCGATCTCGCCGGCCAGCGCCGCCCGCGTGGCCGCCACCACGTACTCGCGCGCCGCCGCGCCGGAGGCGGCGCTCACCTGGCCGATGCACAGGTCACCGGCGCGCAGGATCCCCAGGTCAAGCACGTTCAAAAAGCCGGCCTGGTAGTCGCGGGCGTCGCCCGTGCGCCACAGCGCAACCTCGTAGCCCAGCAGCCGGTTCGCGTAGTCCAGAATCTCCAGATCGCCGAAGGCCACCACCGGGTAGCGCAGCTCGCCCTGGCGGAAAGCCTTCAGCAGGATCTCCGGGCCGACGCCGCTGGAGTCCCCCATCGTGATGCCGAAGATCATGTGGCCCTCTCCAGTCATTGTGGAACGGAAGCCGCCCCGCCGGGGGCCGTACCATTACGCCAGTACCACCGTGATCCGTACGTAGCGAGGGACTGCCTCGGTGAGACGCCCCGTGGCGTGGCGTGCCAGTTCATGGGGTGGTCACCGGTTGGGTGAGCCAGCCGGGGGGCTGGCTCGCGGCTCAGGGGAGCCGCCCTACTGCGGGCTGTTGTAAGGCGGACGCCCCCGTCCGCGTCCGGCCCCCCTGGCCGGACAGATTCCTACGTACGGATTACGGTACCCCAGCCATGGATCGCCAGGTTCATGGAAGTCACGGCCTAGCAAGGCTATACTCTCTAGTTCAGACTATCAGCGCCAATGCTTCGCAAGGCAACTCGTTTCGCCCGCATGGCCCTGGGAATCTACCGGGGCTGGCGCGCTCCCCTCATCACGGACCCGGAGGCGGTGATTCGGAACCAGTTGCGGGACCGGGAGGCCTCGTTCCTCTGGACGGTCCGGCGCGCCATCTTCGACCGGCCCAAGAATCCCTACCACGAGATGTTCCGGCTGGCCGGGTGCGGCTTCGAGGATCTGGAGCGGCTGGTGAGGCAGGACGGGCTGGAGGCGACGCTGGAAGCGCTTCGGCAGCAGGGCGTCTACCTCACCCACGATGAGCTGAAAGGCAGGACGGCGATCGTGAGGAGCGGACAGACGATTCCGTCGGGCGAGAACAGTCTCCTGAACCCGCTGGCACGCGGGCTGATGGAAGGCGTCACCAGCGGGAGCCGCAGCGGGAGGACGCGGACGGCGGTCTCCACCGAGTTCCGGGTATACTGCGAAGCCTACGAGATGCTGGCCATCCGGGAGTTTCAACTGGCCGGACGCCCGCAGATTCAACTGCGCGCCTTGCTGCCCTGCCACGTCGGACTGGTCCTCGCCCTGATGGCGTCGCGGCTGGGGGAGGGCGTGGAGCGCTGGTTCACCGCGGGCGGGACGCTGCGCGACTCCCTTCACTACCGGGTGGCGACGAACCTTCTGGTCTGGCTGGAGCGAGCGTTGGGCGTCCGCGTTCCGTACCCGCTCGACCTCCCGCCGAACGACTTCTCGCCGGTGGTCGAATGCCTGGCCGGGCACCGCGCCCAAGGCAAGCCAGGTGTGGTGTCCAGCTCGGTCAGCGCGGCGGTGCGGGTCGCTTCGGCAGCCCTGGAGCAGGGGGCGGACATCCGCGGCACGCTCTTCCGCATCGGCGGCGAGACCATCACCGACGCGAAGCGGGCGGTGATTGAATCGGCCGGGGGCCAGATCGCGACTCACTACTGGATAAGCGAGATGGGGCCGGTCGGGTTCGGCTGCCGCCAGATGCGAACCGGAGACTCCGTCCATCTGTGCCGCGACTCCGTGGCCGCCATCAGCCACCGGCGCCGCGCTCCCCTCTGCGAGGCGGAGGTGGACTCGCTGATGTTCACCACCCTGTTGCCGTTTGCGCCGCGCGTCCTGATCAACGCGGAGACCGACGACAGCGGCGTGCTGGAGGGCGCCTCCTGCGACTGCGCGTTTTCCAGGGCCGGCCTGACCACTCAGATCCGCGACATCTACAGCTTCGGGAAACTGACCGGGCACGGAATGACGCTGCGGCGCTTCGACATGCTCCGCATTCTGGAGACGGTCCTGCCGGCCCGATTCGGCGGCCGGCCTGGCGACTATCAACTCGTGGAGCACGAAAACGGCTCTCAAACGGGCCTGACTTTGCGGGTGAGCCCGCGCGTGGGGGCGCGCGACAGCGGGGCCATCAAGGACTGCTTCCTGAGCGAAATCCGGAAATGCGAAGGCGGCGCCACCGCCTCCCGCGACCTCCAGCAGACGGAGGCGATGGAGGTCGTCATCGCCGAACCGTTCGTGACCCATACCGGCAAGGTGCTGCCGTTGCATCTTCTCGGCCCCGAAACGGGAGGGCGGTAGTGACGCGCCGGGAGCTGCTCGCCGGTCTGTCGGGGCTCAGCCTGGCCAGTTGTTCCCGCCAGCGCGCCGGCCAGGAACGCGTCCGGCTGGCCGTAGCCGTGGCTCCCTACTTGGTCATGAGCGGATTCTACCTGGCGCACGAACTCGGCTACTTCACGCAGGCCGGCCTGGAGCTGGAGATCCAAGAGGTGCCCACGGCGATGCAGACCGTGCCTCTGCTGGCCGGCGGCAAACTGGACGCGGCGCCGCTCACTCTGACTCCCGCGTTCATCAACGCCGTGGCGAGTGGGGCCAAAGTGCGCATCGTGGCGGGCCACGCCATAGTCTCCCCGACTTGCAGCGACCGACACCGCATATATGGATCGCTGAAGGCGTTTCCGCGCGGCCTTCACCACGCGCGCCAGTTGAAAGGCAAGCGCGTGGCGATACTTACCCGCGGCGGTTTCTTGGAGTTCTGCCTCGATGCGGTGCTGGCCGCCGCGGGCATGAGCCAAGAAGACGTCCGGGTGGTGACGCTGCGGCAGCCAGAGGCCCTGGCCGCGGTCGCTAGCGGGCAGGTTGAAGCGATGGTGAGCCAGGGACTGGACAAGGACCTCACGTTGGTCTCGGCCAGCATCGTGCGTGGACTGCCCCTGGGCGAGGTGCTACCCGATTTTCAGCTCCAGTTCGTACTGTTCGGCAGGAGGTTGCTGGAGGGAGACCCGGCCATCGGCGCGCAGTTTCTGGGGGCCTTTCTGCGGGGCGACCGGGAGTTCATGCAAGGTAAGACTCCGCAGTTCCTCGAAGACTTCGCGCGCAGGTACGGCCTGGACGTGAAGCGCACGCGGGAGGCGTGCCGGAACGTCATCGCGCCGGCGGGAGAGATCCGGCTGGAGAGCATCCAGCGTTTCGTCGAGTGGGGTGTCAAAAAAGGGTACTGCCAGCGCTCCCTGGCGGCCGAGCAATTGGTGGACCGCAGGTTTCTGGCGGTGGCGCAAAAGTTGATGGGGCGAGGATGATGGGAGCGCCAGTGAGATTGTCAACCGGCTGCGTGGCGTGCTTCTGGGCGCTGGCAGCAGCGCTCCGCATCTTCGCCCAGGCCACCAGCGCCGTGGAAGGCACGATCTGGGATCCTTCTGGCGGGACGATCACGGGGGCAGCGGTGCGCATCCTGGAAGTCCAGACCAATTCGGAGCGGCGTGTGGCGACGGACGGGCGCGGCCGTTACCTGGCGGCCGGGCTGGCCCCCGGGATCTATGACCTGGAGGCTTCTCACCCAGGTTTTCGCACCGAGGTCCGGCGGGCCTTGTTGCTGGATGCCAGCCGTACGCTTCGGGTGGATTTCAGTCTGGTTCTGGGCGAAGCGCGTGAGAGCGTGATAGTCGAGGGCCAGGCGCCCCTGGTGAGCGCCAGCGCGAGCGACTGGGGAGGCTCGGTCAAGCGCGACGAACTGGCCGCGCTGCCGCTGAACGGAAGGGATCTGTTCGACCTGGCGGCGCAGGAACCCGGGACTACCGTGCCCACGACCGCGGCCAAGCAACTATATAACGGCCTCGGCATCCACATCTCGGTCAACGGAGCGCGTCCCAACCAGAACAGCTACCGGCTGGACGGAATTTATATCAACGACGCGACCGGCTCGGCCCCGGCCAGCGCTTCCGGCAGGTTGCTGGGGCTCGAAGCCATCCAGGAACTCCGGCTGGTCACCAGCCCCTTCAGCGCCGAGTACGGGCGGGCTGCCGGCGCGGTGGTGACCGCGGTCTCCAAATCCGGCTCGAACGATCTGCACGGGAGTGTCTTCGAGTTCCTGCGCAACAGCGCTCTGGACGCCAAGAACTTCTTCAACCGGCCTGACGAGAAGATCCCTCCCCTTCGCAAGAACCAGTTCGGCGGGCTGTTGAGTGGGCCGCTGCGTCGCGACCACGTCTTTTTCCTGGGTACCTACGAAGGAATCCGCGAGACTCTGAGCCGCACCGATAGGCCGGTCACGCTGACACCCGAGGCCCGCCAGGGGCGGCTGCCGGGGCGGGAAATTCCGGTGGCCCCGCAGGTGCGGCCGTATCTGGAACTGTACCCTCTGCCCAACGGGCGCGACTTCGGCGACGGCACGGCGGAATACATTTGGGAATCGGTCACGCCGACCCGCGAAGACTACTGGACGGCAAAGCTGGATGCGAGCCTGAGCGATCGCCTGCGGTTCTGGTCCCGCTACACGTTCGACGACGCGGACACCTGGAGCTCGGAGCCGTTCGGCATCTGGCGTTTCGGCTCCGACTCGCGCTATCAGTTCCTCCACACCGAAATGCAGTATCTCCACTCACCCAACACCATCCACAGTCTCAGAGCCAGCTTCAGCCGGGTTCGGAACTCGGACACCGGCATGCTGCTGAAGAGTCTCCCGCCATCACTGAGTTTTGTGGAAGGCCAGCCGTTGGGCTCGATACAAGTCATCGGTCTGGCGGATCTGGGCGGACTTCTGGCGCGCCTCCGCCCACGACATTACGTGCTCAACGACTTCGGGCTGCATCACGATGTGACGCACGTCCGGGGGGCTCACACCGTGCGGTTGGGCGGTGGTTACACCCGCGTCCAATACAACCAATTCTCGGTATCCACCGCCATTGGCCATTATCGCTTCAACTCAGTGACGGACTTCCTCCAAGCGCGACCGCGGGCAGGGGAACTGGCGCTGCCCGAGTCCGACCCGGTGCGCGGGTGGCGGCAACGCCAGTTCTTCGCCTTTGCCCAGGAGGAACTCCGGGCCCGCCGGGGAGTCAGCATCACCTTGGGCGTCCGGTACGAGACCTACACGACACCCACCGAAGTCAACGGCAAGATCTCCGCGCTGCGCGACCCGTTGCGGGACCAGGCGGTCACGGTCGGAGAGCCACTCTTTGAGAACCCGGCGCGGAAGAACTTCGCTCCCAGGGCGGCGGTGGCCTGGGACGTGACCGGCTCCGGCCGGACCGTCCTCCGGGCCGGAGCGGGGATCTTCTTCGATCTGATCGGAACCCGGGAACTGATCTTCGTCGGGACCTACATGCCGCCGTTCGCGGCGCGGGTTTACCCCAACAATCCTGGATTCCCGAACCTGCTGGAGACCGCGCGAGGAATCAAGCCGGGGCTATACCCGGATGGGTTCGACTATTCGCCGCAGCAACCCTACGTGGCGCAGTGGCAACTGGCCGTGCAACGCCAGATGGGCGCCGCGGCCGTGATCAGCCTCGGCTACGCGGGCTCCCGGGGCGTTCACCTGGTGGGCCAGCTCGGCAACATGAACCCGCCGCGTCCGGAGGTATTGCCCGACGGCCGGCTATTCTTCCCGGAGGAGGCGTCGCGGCTCAATCCCGCCTTCGAGCAGATCGGGATGAGACGCACCCAGTTCAACTCTTTCTATCACGGGCTACTGGCCGCCGTGCAGAAAACATGGCGCGGGCGGCTGCGCCTCCAAGGGAAGTACTCGTGGAGCAAGTCGATCGACGAAACCTCCAGTGCCGCTTATGACGATTTCGCGAGCAGAGACCGGGTACCCACCATGTTCAACTACCGGATGAACCGGGGGCTATCGGAGTTCGACCTGCGTCACGCCTTCGCGGCGAATTTCTCCTGGCAGCTCTGGCGGCCGTCCAAGACGCCCGCAGGCAGGCTCCTCGGGGGGTGGGAAATCCATGGACTGGTGCAGGCACAGACCGGGCATGCTTTCAACCCGCGCGTGGGCTTTGACCGGGCCCGGCTGCGTCCGACCTCCGCCGACATCGGCCAGCGCCCCGATTTCGTCCCGCAGCCCGGCGCCAGCGTGATTCTCGGCGACCCGCAGCGCTGGTTCGATCCGTCGTTCTTCGCGCTACCCGACGCGGGTTTCTACGGCACTCTGGGACGCAACACGCTGAGCGGGCCGGGGCTGGCTACGGTTGACCTGGCGCTTCACAAGCGGCTGTGGCAGTCAGAACGTTCAAGCGCGTGGTTGCGTGTAGAGCTTTTCAACCTCGCCAACCATCCCAATTTCCAGGTGCCCTCCGGCCAGGATCTCTTTAACAGCAGCCTCCAGCGACTCGCCACCGCCGCCCGCATCACCGCGACCACCACCACATCCCGCCAAATCCAACTGGCGCTGAAGTGGGCCTTCTAAGCCGGGACAGTACACTCAATACACCGTTTTTTGCAGTCTTGGGCTGGTCTCGCGTCCACAAGAAAACGGTGTATTGAGTGTACTGTCCCGGCTTTCCCGGGGCCAGGCTGGTGCTATTGAAAGGCCGCGAGCTTGAAGGTCATCACCTCGTAGCCGAAATTGCCCACATCGATCCCCTGCGCCTGGAACCGGGCCGGCTCGACGATCGTATAGGTGCTGAACTCGACCCTGCTCGCGGGCAGGATCGTGCCGGGAAGGAGACCGGAGGAAGCCGGCAGCGTCGAAAGCAGCCACGACGGTATCGTGAATTGGCCGGCTGACGCCCGTGCCACGCACGTGATGCTGGCGCCGACCTGGCGGGTCGCGTCGAATGACATGGTGCCGACGACAACGTATTCCTTCGCGGAGTCCCCGCCGGTCCAGGTGACCGTCAGATCCTGTGAGCGCCGGACCACGGAGAAGCTGTCCCGATTGGTCCACTCGATTGGGGCCGGCAGCGTGAGCGTGGCCCTGAAGGCGCCGACATCCGGGCCGGCTGGATGGTCTACCGTATACAGGCCTGGCACGAGGTACTCAGGGCCATAATCGCCCGTGAATCCCGGTAGCCCGCCGCCGACAGAGGCGCCATAGTAGTTGGCGTCACCACCACGCCTTTCGAACTGTTTGGCGCCACGCGGGCCCTGGAGGTTGATGGATGCGCCACCGCGGAGGCGTTGCACGACGGTGGGGTCGCCGGGAAGCTCATTGCTGTCGGCCACCCCGCGGCCCGAAATCACCGTACAGGTGCCATACGGAAGATAGGACTCCTTTACGACACTGAGGGCTTTCACAGCCGTAGCCTGGTCGTGGCGGTTAAAGTATGCGGTTACCAAGTCCACGGTTCCCTTGAGGTCTACGAACGTTTGCTTGATCAGAGCCACCTGGCCGATCCGCAACTGGCCCGTGGTCCGGAGTTTCTCGAAATCGGCGGCCGAGAAACCGATCGCGTCGGAGCAGACCGCTCCCGCCGACGCGATGGCGATGCTGGCGAAGTTGCTCACTACACCTCCCGCCCGGACCGCCAGCGGGACATGACAGCCAACGGGGGCGTCCGCGGGTACTTCGAAATTGATCTGATCGATGCCGGGAAACTGCGGCGACCGCCCCTTGTAGAGGATGCGGGCGCTCTTGTTCCCAACCATAACCTCGGCCTCCACGTCCAGGTCGCCCACTCGAGGCAACTGTGCGTCGTCGTAATCCACTGGCCCCAGACCGGTGCCCCAGAGGATCATAACCTGTCCGGGTCGCACGGGCGCCGTGAGCGCGTTGACCGGCTGGTCGGTGGCCGAGTTGTAGTTCTGGACGATACCGGGCCCGCTGCCCGCCTGGTTGCGCGTGAAAATGCCGAAGCTGCTGCGCGCCACGCGGATGCGGGCGGGCGCGCTGGTCTTCTCCGGGTTAGGTTGGAAACGGTAGGTCACGGCAATCGTCGCGTCACCCGGCGGAATCCGGGAAGGCAGGATCGCCGCCACCTGATTAAAGGAGGTATAGATCAGGACCGCGTCGGCGGTCACGCCCCCACCACTGACTCGAATCGAACAGCCCCCGAGTTCGGTGCTAAACGGCGCGGTTGCCAGTACGAGCTGGCCCTGCGCCAAATTCTGCCCGAAAACGACGAACATCGAGCCTTGCGCAATGTCGGAGTGCGGCAAGCCGGGTATCGCATAGCTGGCGGCGTTGAGCACGGCGTTGACCACGGGTTGCGCCTGAAGCCTCGGGGAGAGAACCGGAGCGACCAGGAGCAGGAACGGGCAGAATCGAAACATGAGCTTATTCATATGTGAAACTTCTTCCTTACTGTAACACGAACCGCCTACTGCTTGATAATCGTGCCGTCGCGCCGGCGGATCACGCCCCAGCCGCCGTTCAGGCGGCCCCGCTCGCTGCGCTCGGAAGTCCCGAAGGGGTACTTGGCGGCCGCCTTCTCGTCCACTTCGATCCCCCAGCCGGGCGCCTCATTGGGATAAAAGTACCCGTCCTTCTCGACCGGGCAGCCGCGAAAGACCTCTTGCAGCCGCTCGTTGAAGGAGCTGTGCTCCTGGATGCCGAAGTTGTAACAGGCCACGTCCAGAGCGATGTTGGCCGCGTGCCCGATGGGGGAGACGTCGCCGGGCCCGTGCCAGGCGGTCTTGACCCCGAAAAGCTCCGCAAAGGCGGCGATCTTGCGGCAGGGCGTCAGCCCGCCGGCCTGCGAGAGATGAATGCGGATGTAGTCGATCAGCCGCTCGGCGATGAGCGGCGTCCACTCGTGCGGGCTGTTGAACAGCTCGCCCATGGCGATCGGCGTGGCGCACTGCGACCGTATCTGCCGGAAGTAGGCGATGTCCTCGGGTGAGAGCGGGTCCTCCAGAAAGAACAGGCGGAACCGCTCGACGTCTTTGGCGAACTGCACCGCCTGGTTGGGCGAGACGCGCTCGTGGACGTCGTGGAGCAGCTCGATCTCCTCGCCGAGTTCCTTGCGGCAGGCCTCCAGCAACTTGAGCGCTCGCCGCAGATAGGCCGCCGGCTCGAAGACCGGGTCATTATGCAGCGCATTGACGCTGGCCGCGCCGCCGCCCGCGCCGTAGCCCGCCATGCCCGGGACTCCTATCTGCACCCGCACGTGCCGGAAGCCGCGCGCCATAAAGCGCCGGGCGCTCTCGATCACCTGCGGGATCTCGGCGCCGCCGGCGTGGCCGTAGCAATCCGCCGCCTCGCGGCATTTGCCCCCCAGCAATTGATACACCGGCAGGCCCGCCTGCCGCCCTTTGACGTCCCACAGGGCCATGTCCACGCCGCTCAGCGCGTTGTTCAGCACCGGGCCGTTCCGCCAGTAGGAGCTGTTGTAGCAGGCCTGCCAGGTATCGTCTATGCGGTCCGCCGGCTTGCCTTGCAAGAACGGCTTCAGGTACTTCTCCACCGCCGCCACCACCAGGTCGGCGCGCTGCGTGAAGGTGCCGCAACCGTAGCCGTACAGGCCGGCCTGATCGGTTACGACTTTCACGACCACCAGCCGCAGGCCCGCCGGGGCGGTGGCGATCACGCCGATGTCCTTGATCCGCGGCGACGGCATGCCGCGCACCGCCTGCTCGACACGCTCCTGTGCCGCCAGCTCCCGCTTCGACACCAGTCCGGCGAGCGCGCCGCCGGCGATCATCCCGACCAGACCACGCCGGTTCATCGCTTGCCCTCGCCTTCCCGCTCTTCGACCATCCGCCGCAGGCTCTCCAGCTCCCGTTGGAGCTTCCGCTCCCGCGCCAGCAGCCACACCAGATACGCGCACAACGCCAGCCACGCCGCCAGCAGCCCCCAGAACAGCGACCGGAAGTTGCGGGCGTAAGCCTCGGGCGAGTACTCGCCCGCCACCTGCAAGAAACTCAGCACCAGACACCGAAAAGCCATTCGCAAGTCCTCCCTCGGTAGGGGCGAGGCATGCCTCGCCCCTACAGCGCGTGCACCCGCCGGCGCAACGCCTCCAGTTCCCGCTGCTGGACCTCCTGCCGCATGCGCACCGCCACGAACACCGCAGCCAGCAGCAGTAACGGCGCCCAGTTCAGAAACAGCATCTCCCGATAGCCCGGGGCAACGATTTCCCCACGCCAGACCTCCAGTTTCGGGTGCTGCCCTCGCCACAACTCGATGGAAAAGAAAATGATCGGCACGTCGGCGAAAGCGATGATGGAGAGCACCGCCGAGTTCTTGGCCCGCTCGGTCGGATCCTCGACAGCGTGCCGGAGCATCAGGTAGCCGGCATAGAGCAGACAGCCGACCAGCGTCGTGGTGAGGCGCGCATCCCAGGTCCAGGGCGTGCCCCAGATGCTGTTCCCCCAGATCATGCCCGTCAACAGGTTGGCCGCCGCGAAAGCCAGGCCCACCTCGGTGACCGAGACGGCGAATGCGTCGTACCGCAGATTCCTCTTTGCCAGGTAGAGAATACTCGCCACCAGGGCAGCGAAGAACCCCAGGAAGGCGATCCAGGCCGCCGGCACGTGAAACAGGATGATGCGGTATACCGGGCCCTGCCGGGGATGATCCGGCAACTGGAGCAGTATCACGTACAGATTGCGCGCCAGCAGCACGGCGGCAAGGCCGGCGAGCAGTATCAAGATCCTTGGTCGCATCACTCTACCTAACCAGCACGGTCTCGACCAGCGCCAGCGCCAAGGCCGTGAAGATGACGTCGAAAGCTACCAGCAGTCGCAGCCAGACCATCAGGTCGCCGGCCAGCGGCTGGCCCATCACCAGGGGCGAGGTGAGCTGCACGGCCGCCAGCAGCGCCGGCAGCATGACCGGGTAGACCAGCATGGGCAGCATCAGCTCGCGCAACCGCAGGTTCACCGTCAGCGCGCTGAACAGAGTCCCGACCACCGTCATACCCCAGGTGCCCAGCGCCATCACTTCGAGCAGCGGCCCCAACTGCCGGGTCCAGTTGACATCGTAGAAGATCCCGAAGACCGGCAGCGAGATCAGCTCGACTGCGGCCAGCAGGACGAAGTTGGCCAGCAGTTTGCCCAGAAACAGGGCCGCGCCGGTGAGCGGCGCGGCGATCAGCGCATCCAGGCAGTCGTTGGGCAGCTCGCGGGCGAAGCTGCGGTTCAGGATGAGCGCGCCGGCGAAGGCGAAGGCCAGCCAGAGCAGGCCGCCTGCGATTTGTCGCGTCTGCTCCTCGGTGGGCTCGAAGGCGAAACTGAACAAAAGCAGGATCACCAGCGCGAAGGCCACCGAGGAGTTCAGCGCCTCCTTGGCGCGCCACTCCGAGCGGAGGTCCTTGGCGGCGATGGTGAGACTCTGCCGCAGGAATCGCATCACGCCTCGCCGTAGCGGCCGTAGAGCCAGCCCGGATCGTCGAGCATCTCCGGAGTGCGCTCGCCCGCGTAGGCCAGCTTGCCGCGTACCAGCAGCGCCACCTGCGTGGCCAGCGCCAGGGCCTCGCGCAACTGGTGCGTGGAGAGCACCACGGTCCGCCCGGCCGCCACCGCTTCGCGGAGCAGGGCCTCCAGCAGCGCGCTGGCGCGGTCGTCGAGCGCGGTGAACGGCTCATCCAGCAGCAGCACCGCCGGCTCGTGGAGGAACGCGCGCGCGATGGCCAGCCGCTGGCGCATGCCGCGGGAGAATCCCCGCACCAGCGCGTCCCGCGCGCGCTCCAGGCCCGTGCGCTCCAGCCACTCGCGGGCCGTCCGGCCCGGCTCGGCCACGCCGTACAGCCGCCCGAACAGCTTCAGGTTCTCGAGCGCCGATAGCTCGTCGTACAGCGAGACGCCGTGGCCCAGGATCCCAGTGCGGCCGCGCGTGTGCGGCTCACCTGGGTCGCCTCCTAGAATCTGCACGCGGCCGCGCCCCGCCCTGGACAGCCCGGCCAGGATGCGGAGCAGGGTGGTCTTGCCGGCTCCATTCCGCCCCAGCAGCGCCAGGCAACTGCCGGCCTCCACTCCGAAACTCACCTCCCGCAGGGCAGGGAAATCGCCGTAGAACTTCCACACGCCTGCGGCCTCAACGGCCCTCATCCGCGGCCTTCCCTTTCAACCAGTACAAAATGAACACCAGCAGAAGCGCCAGCAGCGTGGGAGCCAGAATCCAGGGCAGATGGTCGTAAACCCGCGGCAGTATCTGCTGGATTTGAGGCTCGGAGCTCTCGGCGGCATCGGCCTCCCGGATCCGGACCTGGTATTCGGCGCCCTGCACCCCATAGATGGAGGTCCGCTCGCTGGGATCCTCGCCTAGAGATTCCAGCCCTTCGCCTTCCAGGGCGAAGCCGGTCGGCGCCACCAGGCGCGTCGGCCCGCCCTGGAAGAGCACCTTCCCGGAAAACGTCCTGGATTCGGCGAGCGGGACGACGTAGGTCAGGTCGATGCGCGTCTCGCCCGGCGGGACCGACACATCCAACGCATAGACGCCTTTCTGGCGGGTCCTCCGGGGAGTCCGCTCCTCCGGGCTGCCCTGGGGCTTCTGCACGGTGACCCGCAGGTTGGCTTCTGCCGCCTCCGGGACGAAGAACCGCAGCTCCCCGCTGCCGCCGTCCTTCTGTAGCAGAAAGATCTCCCGCACCGCCAAGTGGCCCTCGGAAGGCTGGAGGTGCACCACATGCAACTCCACACCCACCGCGAGCAAGACCGCGACAGTCAGCATTTTCCCCTATTCCCTTCCGGAATCAGGCAGACCACCGCCCCCAGCACGAGCACCACCGAGCCGATCCAGATCCAGGAAACCAGCGGGAAAACGTAAGCCTGAATGACCGCCCGCCGCCCGTCCTCCGACAGGCCGGCGAAGTTCACGTACAAATCCTCGCCCAGCCCCCGGCGGATCGCCACTTGCGAGACCGTTTGCCCGCTGGCCCGGTAGAAGCGTCGCTCGGGGCGGAGACTGCCCAGCGGGCGCCCGCCGCGCGTCGCCTCCAGGAAGGCCGCCTGCGCCGCATAGTCCTCCTGGTCGGACTCGCGCACACCGCTCAGGCCCAACTCGTATGCGCCGACGCGAACCCTCTCGCCCGCCTTCAGCTCCACGGTGGCCTCCTGGTTGAAGGCCGAGCCGGTGAAACCGACGAACATGAGCACTATGCCCAAGTGCACGACATAGCCGCCATAGCGCCGGGTGTTGCGACGGGTCGCCTCGACGGTCGCCAGCAGCCAAGTCCCCCCGCTGCGGGCGCGCACGGCACGCGCCCCCCGATAGAACTCCGCCACTGTCGTCCAGGTCACCAGCAGGCAGAGGCCGAAGGACACGAGCGCATAAGCGTGCCGCACGCCGGCCAGAAACAGCGCGCCGGCGAGCGCCAGCCCGCCGGCCAGCGGCCACATGAAGTTCCGCCGCAGGCTCTCCAGCGAAGTGCGCCGCCAGGCCAGCAGTGGCCCGATGCCCGTCAGGAACAGCAGAAACAGCCCCGCCGGCACGCTGATCCGGTTGAAGTACGCCGGCCCCACCGTGACCTTCGCGCCGGTGAAGGCTTCCGAGATGAGCGGGTACAACGTGCCCCACAGCACCGCAAAGCAGATCAGCAGCAGGATCAAGCCGTTGAACATGAAGCCGGACTCGCGCGAGACCACGCCCTCCAGCCGGGTCTCCGGCTTCAGGTACTTCAAGCGACTCAGGATCAGCCCGGCCGCGCCCGCAATGGCGATTGCCAGGAAGACCCCGAAGTAGTCGCCCAGCGGGCTCTTGCCGAAGGCGTGCACCGAGCTGACCACCCCGGAGCGCGTCAGAAATGTCCCCAGAAGGCACAGCAGGAAGGTGCACGAGATCAGCACCACGTTCCACACCTTCATCATGCCCCGCTCTTCCTGCATCATCACCGTATGCAGGAAGGCGGTGGCCGTCAGCCAGGGCAGCAGCGAAGCGTTCTCCACCGGGTCCCAGCCCCAGTAGCCGCCCCAGCCCAACACGGCGTAGGCCCAGGCCGCCCCCAGCAGAACCCCGGCGCTCTGGAACAACCAGGTGAGGATGGTCCACCGCCGGGTGGTTTGGATCCAGTCGTGGCCCGGCTCCCGGGCGATCAGCGACCCCACGGCAAAGGCGAAGGGCACGCTGAAGCCCACGTAGCCCAGGTACAGCAGCGGCGGGTGAATGGCCATGGCCCAATGCTGAAGCAACGGGTTCAGGCCGCTGCCGTCGGAAGCCTCCGTTATGCCGCGGCCCACCGCCAGCACGCGGAACGGGCTGGCGACAAAAGCGCTCAGCAGCAGGAAGAAGCACTGGGTAACCATCAGCGTGGCCGTCACCCAGGGCATGATCCTCCGGCGCCGGCGCCGGTCGCCGAAGACCACCAACGCCGCATAAGACGCCAGCACCCAGTTCCAGAACAGCAGCGACCCTTCCTGTCCGCCCCACCACGCTGCGAACTTGTAGATCGCCGCGAGCGACCGGTTGCTGTTGGACGCCACGTAGGCCAGCCGGAAGTCATCCCCCAGCAGCCCGGCCAGGAGCGCCGCCGAGGCCACGCTCACCAATGCCCAGGTGCCATAGACGGCGCGGCGCGAGCTGTCCACAAGAGAGGAGTTGCCCCTGGCCGCCCCCACCGCCGCAGCCGCCACGGCATAAATCGAGAGACAGAACGCTATCAGCAGGGCGATGGATCCCAGATTCTCCATAGGTGGCGATTAGCGCTTCGGCTGGGCCTCGTACTTCGAGGCGCACTTAGCCTGGATCTTGCTGGCCTGAAACACCCCGTCCCGCTCCATCTTGCCGTCGGCCACCGCCTGCGCGCCGTCGCGGAACGTATCCGGCAGGGGCGCAGTTCCGCGGTAGACCACCCGCAACTTCCGCTCGTCCTGGCGCAGGAGGAAACGCACGCCGCCTTCACCGCGCCTGATCGAGCCGGCCTCTACGTCCCCGGCCACCCGCAGCCGCATTCCCACGGCGCTGGCCCCCATCTGGTTCAGCTCGGCCACGGTCTTGTAGTAAGTCTTGGTCTCGCTGAAGCCCCCCGCCGCCAGCCACACCAGCGTTCCCACAATCACCGCGATCAAGGCCGCAAATCTCCAGTAAGTCCGCATGCCACTTCTAATGTTTGTATTATAGTGCAGACCTTTCAGCCGATGCCCGCGCCGCCCCTCCTGAGCATCAGCTCCCGTGCCCGCCGGCTTCACCCACTGGCAGATGGCGCACCCGGTGTCGCGACTCCTCCACTGCCACGACAACGCCTCTGTCCAAGTCCCGCGCGCAGTCGGCCAGTACCGCCGCCAGGCGTGCGATCACATGCCGGGTTCGTGTGTTGTGAAGTCGGAAAACGATGACGCCCACCTTGCCCGCCCGCGAAAGAGCCGCAATCTCGGCGAAGTCCAGGTCGAAAGTCAGGATGATTCTGTCCTCTGCTAACGCCTTCGCGAAGATGTCCCCATTCGGCATCCGGTGGAGCCCTTCCTCACGCAGGTGAGTGGCGTCGTAGCCCTGCTCTCTCAGCCAGGTGACCACTCTGAGGTCGAGCCCCATATCCGCCAAAAACCGCACCGCCTACTCCTACCCGACCCGCACCTGCTCGTGGGTCAGCCAGGCGGCGTACTCGATGGCCTGCTGGATGTCTTCACGCTCCAGGTCCGGGTACCCCTCCAGGATCTCCTCCACCGAGGCTCCATGAGCAATCTGCCCTACGATCACGGACACCGGGATGCGCATCCCGCGAATGCAGGCCCTCCCACCCATGACCTGCGGGTCGAACGTAATTCGATCGAACACCGCGCCACCTCCCTTCCTACCCCAAGCGTAACTCACCGGAGCATCCCTCTACGGTCCCAGTCACTTTTTCCCCAAACGGCGCTCAAAAAACTCCGCCGCCGCTCTGTAAGCCTCAATCCAGTGGCCGTGCACCAGGAAATCGTGGACTTCGTCCGGGAAGACCAGTTGCTCGAAGGACACCTTCTGTTCGCGCAGCCGCTTGACCAAGTCCACGGTCTGCGTGAAGGCCACGTTGCGATCGTCATCGCCGTGGACCAGCAGCACCGGCGAGCGCCAGGTGGCCACCGACGCCACCGGAGACGCGTCCCGCGCCGTCTTCTGGGCCGCCGGGTCCCGGTAGTCGGTCCACGATCCGGCGGAGAAGCGCTGCGACCAGTCGTGAACGCCGTGCAAGTCCACGCCGGCGGCGAACAGGTCCGAGTTGCGGGCCAGCCCCAGCGCGGTCAGGTAGCCTCCGTAGGACCCGCCCCACAGCCCGATCCGGGCCGGGTCGATGTCCTCCCGCCCCCGCAGGTAATGCGCCGCAGCCACGATGTCCTGGTACTCCGAGGCGCCGCGCGCGCCGCGCTTGGCCGCCATGCGAAACGCGCGTCCGTATCCGATGCCACTGCGGAAATTCACCGAAAGCACGGCGTAGCCGCGGCTGGTCAAGTACTGATTGAAAGCGTAGGCGTTGTGATAGTAGTACAGGTAGTGCCAGCCCAGCAGCATCTGGCGGACGGGGCCGCCGTGCATGAAGATCACCGCGGGCAGGCGCGCGCCGGCCGGCGCATCGCGCGGCAGAAATAGCTGGCCGTGGATCTCAAGCCCGTCGGCGCTCTTGAAAAGCGCCGCGCGGGGAACCACCAGGCCGGCGGAAGGGAAATCCTTCGGGGCAGCGGCGGCAGCGATCATGCGGCCCGCTCCGCCCGCCAGCGGCATCGCGTACGGCATTCCCGGCTGCCGCGCATCCGACCCCAGGTAGACAAGGTGCTTGCCGTCGCCCGTCACCACGGGGCTCCATTCGATGCCCTCGCCGCGCGCGACGGCGGCGGGTTTGCCTCCGGTCACGCTCACCCGCCACAGGTGCCGCCGGTCGATGTCGTCGCAGTTGGAGGAATAGACCAGCTCGCGGCGGTCCGGGGTCATCGCCACGTGCTCGACCTCACAGGCGCCCGGCGTCAGCAGCGTCGCCTCGCCGCCCTCGGCCGGAACCGCGTACAGGTGCATCCAGCCGTCCTGCTCGGAAGCAAACACCAGCCGGTCGCCGGCCCCCCACCGCAGAGCCTCCTGACCCGCCCCAGAGGGCAGGGACCCAGCCGGCGTATTCTCGCTGCGCCACACCTCGCGCACGCCGCCGCTGGCAACCTCCGCCACCAGGATGGCCCACGGATTCGGCGCGTCCTCCATCATCGAACGGGGCTGCGAGCCGCGCGCCGGCTGGCGGATGAAAGCGATCCGCCGCCCGTCCGGCGACCAGCGCGGAAACCCGTCCAGATCGACCGACGGCGCCAGATACCGGACCGTCCTGCCCCTCGTGTCATAGAGGCCGATGAAACTATGATCGCCGCGGGAACTCACGAAGGCCAGCCGCCGGCCGTCGGGCGAGAAGGCGGGCGAACCGATATTCCCCCGCGCCACGAACAACTGGCGCGGCTCGGAGCGCTTCTTGAGCGTTACCTCCCAGAGCTGATTGGCCTTCGAGAAAACCACCTGGTCGCCCGCCGGAGAGATGACGGCGTCGCGGCCTTCCGCCAGCAGCCGGGTTTGGCCGTCCTTACAGGAGACGGCGAAGATCGACTGTTTGGCGCCCCCCACGTCACTGGTCGGATTGGGGACCTCCCCGGCCTGGTTCTGGTTCCCGCCACGCACATAGACGACCCAGTTGCCATCCGGCGAGAAGCGGAGATCGGTGATCTCCTGGCCATCGTCCTGGTTGTAGGAGGTGAGCTGGCGGGCCTGAAACTGCGGCCCTTCGGCCACCCACAGGTTGCGGCGTCCTTGCGTATCGAACACCCAGGCCACGCGCGCGCCGCCCGGCGCGGCCACCAAGCCGGACGGAAAGGGCCAACTGAGCGCCTGTTCGAGCGTGAACCCGCCGCCGCCGGGCTGGGCCAGCAAAGCAACGGAAGCGACAAGACCAAGCATCTTCATGGCGCCATCATACACTTCTAGAAGGGAGGAACACTCAGCCATGGACGAAACCGCTCAGCAGACGGCTCCGCTCTGTGCCGACGAACTCCGGAAGATCGACGCCTATTGGCGTGCCGCCAACTACCTATCGGTCGGGCAGATCTACCTGTACGATAATCCGCTTCTCCAGGAGCCGCTTAAGCCCGAGCACGTCAAGCCGCGGCTGCTCGGGCATTGGGGAACCACGCCGGGTTTGAACTTCATCTACGCGCACCTCAATCGTTTGATCAAAAAGTACGACCTGAACATGATCTACGTCACCGGGCCCGGCCACGGTGGTCCTGCCCTGGTCGCCAACACCTATCTCGAAGGCACCTATAGCGAAATCTATCCGAACATCACTCGGAACCGCGAGGGGTTGAAACGGCTCTTCCGCCAGTTCTCATTCCCGGGCGGAATCCCCAGCCATGCCGCGCCCGAAACGCCGGGTTCCATTCACGAGGGCGGGGAACTCGGCTACGCCCTGCTCCACGCTTACGGAGCGGCCTTCGACAACCCGGAGCTGCTGGTCTGCTGCGTCGTGGGCGATGGCGAAGCGGAGACGGGGCCGCTGGCGGCAAGCTGGCACTCGAACAAGTTCCTGAACCCCGCCAGTGACGGGGCGGTGCTGCCGATTCTGCACCTCAACGGGTACAAGATCGCCGGCCCCACGGTCCTGGCGCGGCTGGAGGAAGGGGAGTTGGCCGATCTCCTCACCGGCTATGGCTACCAGCCGCACTTCGTGGAGGGCCATGCGCCTGACACCATGCACCAGCTCATGGCGTTCACGCTCGAGGCGGCGCTGGGCGAGATCCGGGCGATCCAGCAGGATGCTCGCGCCAACGGGTTCCGTCAGCGCCCCCGCTGGCCCATGCTGGTCCTGCGAACGCCCAAAGGTTGGACCGGTCCCAAGATCGTGGACGGGCATCCGGTGGAGGGTACCTTCCGCTCGCACCAGGTGCCGGTGGCAGAGGTGAGGTCCAGCCCGCAGCACCTCGCGATCCTCGAAGAGTGGATGAAGAGTTACCACCCTGAGCAGCTTTTCGACGAGAATGGCAACCTTCGGCCCGAGCTGGCGGAACTGGCGCCGAGGGGGAACCGCCGCATGGGCGCTAACCCCCACGCCAACGGCGGCCTGCTGCTGAGGGACCTGATCGTGCCGGACTTCCGGGATTACGCCGTGGAAGTGCCCACGCCCGGCACGGTGGTCGCCGAAGCGACCCGCGTCCTCGGCGGTTTCTTGCGCGACGTGATGAAGCTCAACGCGGAGTCACGGAATTTCCGCGTCGTCGGACCGGACGAGACTGCCTCGAATCGCCTCGATGCGCTGTTCGAGGTGACGGACCGGGTCTTCACCGGGAAGGTGCTGGAGGGCGACGAGCACGTCGGCCCGGACGGCCGCGTCATGGAGGTCCTCAGCGAACATATGTGCCAGGGCTGGCTGGAGGGGTATCTGCTCACTGGCCGGCACGGCTTCTTCTCCTGTTATGAAGCCTTCATTCACATCGTGGACTCCATGTTCAACCAGCATGCCAAGTGGCTCAAGGTCACGCGCGAGATTCCGTGGCGCCGGCCCATCGCCTCGCTGAATTACCTGTTGACGTCCCACGTGTGGAGGCAGGATCACAACGGGTTCAGCCACCAGGATCCCGGTTTCATCGATCACGTGGTGAACAAGAAGGCGGACATCGTTCGGGTGTATCTGCCGCCGGACGCCAACACCTTGCTCTCCGTTGCGGACCATTGCCTGCGCAGCCGTCAGTACGTCAACGTGATCGTCGCCGGCAAGCAGCCGGCCTTGCAGTGGCTGGACATGGAAGCGGCCGTCCGGCACTGCACGGCCGGAATCGGCATCTGGGGGTGGGCGAGCAACGATCAGGGAACCGAGCCGGACGCGGTGATGGCGTGCTGCGGAGATATCCCGACTCTGGAGACGCTCGCGGCAGTGGACTTGCTCCGCCAGCACCTCCCGGATCTGAAGCTTCGCGTGGTGAACGTGGTCGATCTGATGGTGCTTCAGCCCGCCGCCGAGCACCCCCACGGTCTCTCCGACTGGGAGTTCGACTCCATCTTCACCACCGACAAGCCCATCATCTTCGCCTTCCACGGGTACCCCTGGCTGATTCACCGGCTGACGTATCGCCGTACGAACCACCACAATCTGCACGTGCGTGGCTACAAGGAAGAGGGAACCACCACCACGCCGTTCGATATAACGGTGCTCAACGATCTGGACCGCTTTCATCTCGCTGGGGATGTGGTTGACCGCGTGCCGCGCATCCGCAACCTGGGTGCGCACTTCAAGCAGTTCCTTCGTGACAAGCTCATCGAGCACCGGCAGTACATCGTGCGCTACGGCGACGACATGCCGGAGATCCGCGACTGGCAGTGGCCGCACTGATGCCGCTCAATGGCGAGCGTTCCTACGTCGCAGCAGGTTCACGGAAGAACCGGTCGCTCTCGAGGAACTGGTCACCGCCGTCCAGGGTTTCGCGTCGCCGCCCCTGTCCGCCGCAGCCGCGCACATGCGATTTCGCTCCGCCTGGAAGCCCGGCGGCCCTTGGTCGTCCCAAGATCGGGGTGAGCGCGGCCGATGACCATCTCGGCGCCGCTCTCGAGACGTGCGCCCGCCTCCGCCCGCCACGCCCCGCTTCTACTGGACCCTGATCTTGTGCGCCTCCAGGGTCGCTCCCAACGCCTGCCGCAGGCGCGAGACGGCTTTGTTGGAGTCCAGGTGGGCCACCACTTCGCGGCGGCGCGAGTCGGCGTACTCGTTCTGGCGGGTGAGCACCAGGAAATTGGTGGATTCGCCGGTCTGGAACAGGCGGGTCTCGCTGTCCAGCTTCTCTTTGGCTGCGCGTGCGCTGGCCTCGGCGGCGACAATGCGCTGGCGCGCCGTCTCCATAGCCTGTAAGGCGTTGCGCACCTGGGCCTCGATGGCCTGCTCGAGGCGCAAGCGCTCCAGCTTGAGCCGCCGTTCAACCAGCACCGTTTGCTCCAGCGCCGACCCGGCCGCGCGGTTCCGCAATGTCAGGTCCATGGCCAGCCCCACCTGGACCGTCTGGTAGCGCCCGGCGAACACGTTCGCCAGAGCCGTGCCGTAGCCGCCCACCAGGAAGCTCGGCAGAGGTCCGCCAAAACTCATAGCCGGCAGGGGCGGCAGCCCGGCGAGCGCCGAGAGCTCGTTGAGGCGAACGGTGGAAGCCGCGCTGGCGGCGCTGAAGGGGTTCTCCTGCGCGGAGGTCGCGCCGCCCAGCCCGGCGTTGCCATAGCCGGCCACCAAGTTCAATTGGGGTTTGACCTGATCGGCGTTCAGCCGCTTCTGAACGTCGTTGGCTTGCTGGCGCCCCTCCAGCGACCGCAGCTCCGCCCGCTGCCGGAGAGCCTGGGCCATCGCCTGGGGCAGGTCGCCAGTCTCAGGCGGGGCCAGCGTCCCCAGATCCACGGGTACGATCTCATCGTTCCACAGCACGGACTCGCGCCCCGGCGTGAGCAGCGCCTTCAAGGCGTTCTCGACTTCCGTCACTGCCCCCAGGCTCGAGTAGTAAGTGTCACGCCGCCGCTCCAGTTCGGCTTCCGCGGCCGCAATCTCGACCGGCGCGATGACTCCGCCCGCCGCCATGCGCTGGGTCCGCGCCAACTGCTCACGCGCCCACTCGACGCTGTCGGAGGCCACCTGAAGCGCCTGCCGCGCCGCCACCAGGTCCCAGTAAGCCTGCTCGACCCGCGTGACCACGTCAATCGTGCGCAGCTCGAAATCCACATCCGCCACGTCGGCCTGCTTGCGCCGGATCTTCAGCTCGGCCCGCTCGCGGTCCACCACCCGGTTGCGGAGGAGCGGCTGGGTCAGCGTGAAGACCAGGCGCGAGGTCACGAACGGATTGAGCGAAACAAACAGGTTGCTGGTGGACTGCCGGCCGTTCTCGAAATCCACGCCCAGACTGGAGCCGTGCCAGGGGAGTTTCTGCCGCAGGTAGAAGTTCTGCGTCAGAAAGTGATCCGTTAGCTTGCCACCCGCCCCTTGCAGCACCGAACCGGTCGGCGTGTTGCGCGATTCCAAAGACGGCAGCCAGCGCAGGCTTGGGTCAAAGAAGCCGCGCGCGCCTCTAAGGCTTTCCCAGGCCGCCGCCCGGTTGACCTTCTCGATCTGGATATCCAGGTTGCTCCCCAGCGCCGTCTCGATGGCCTCGCGCAGAATCAGCTTCCGCTGGACCATCCCCACTCCCACGCGGGTCTGCGCCCCCGCGGGCGCCGCCACCGCCACCAGCAGCAGGAGGAACAGGCTCGAGATGCCGTTGAAGGCCCGCCGCGGGCTCAGCCGTCCGGCCCAGGCCGTCAGCCGGCCCCATAGCCGCGCGTGCGCCAAATCGTCGAACAGCGAGTACATCACCGGAGTCACCAGCAAGGTCAGCAGCAGGCACAGCGACTGCCCGCCGATGACCACCAGCGCCACCGTCCGGCGCGAGCCGGCTCCCGCGCCCCCGCCCAGCGCCATCGGCGTCATCCCCGCCACCAGCGAAGCCGTGGTCATCAGAATCGGTCGCAGCCGGTCCTCGCAGCCCTTCACTATCGCCTCCAGCCGCGGCACCCCTTGCTCAAACCGTAGCCGCTTGATGCGGTCGATTTGCAGGATGGCGTTCTTCTTGACAATGCCGAACAGCATCAGAATCCCCAGCGACGAGTAGATGATCGAGAAGTTCTCGCCCAACAGGGTCAGAGTCAGCAGCGCAAAGGGCACCGACAGCGGCAGGCTGACCAGAATCGTCACCGGGTCGATGAAGCTCTCAAACTGCGCCGCCAGCACCATGTACATGAAGACGATCGAAAGCAGAAAGGCCACCACGAAGGCCAGCGAAGTACGTCCGAACTCGCGGCTGCGGCCCAGCAGGCCGCTGCGGTATTCGGGCGGCATGTTCAGGTTCTGGACAGCCTCGTTCAGGATCGGGATCACGTTGCTCAGCGCCTGGCCCTCGACCAGGTTGGCCATGATCATGATCTGCCGCTGGCGGTTGACGCGGTCGATCTGGCTGGGGCCGCTGCCCTCCTCGGTCGAGACCACGTTGCCCACCGGCACGTTCCCCAGCGCGGCCGAAGGCACGTACAGGCGTTCCAGCGCCCGCGCCGAGTCGCGGGACTCCTTGCGCACCCGCAACTGCACGTCGTAGCGGTCCTCGCCTTCCCGGTAAGTCGTCACCTGCTCGTCGCCCCCTACCAGCGTGCGCAAGGCCGTCGCTATCGAGGCTACGTTCACGCTCAGGTCGGCCGCTTTGTCCCGGTTGATCCGCACGCGGATCTCCGGCTTGCCCGGCTCGTAAGAGCTCTCCAGGTCCCGCACCCCGGGGATCCCGGCCAGCCGCTGCTTCACCGTGGCCACGTACCGCTCCAGGCGCGAGAAGTCCGGCCCTTGGATATAAAACATCAGGTCCTTGTTGGTCCCGCTGCTGCCCCGGAACATCGACGGCGGCTGCACCCCGATGGTCAGGTCGCGGTACTTCAGCAGCCGGTTGCGCGCCGCCAGCATCAACTGCTGCTGGCTGTGCCGGCGCTGATCCACCGGCGTCAGCTCGACCAGGATCGAGCCGCGGTCCACCTGGCGCCGCGCATCCGAACCCACCATGGTCAGCAGGTTCTTCACTCCCGGCAGGCTGCGCAGTTCGGCCTCCAGTTGCCGCATCACCGCGTCGCTGCCTTCCAGCGACGAACCCACCGGCATCCTCACCGTCACCTCGAACTCGCTCTGGTCGTCGGTGGGCAGAAAATCTTTGCCGATTCGCATGAACAGCGGTCCCGCGGACAGAGCGATGCAGACGGCCAGGACCACCACTGCCCAGCGGTGCGCCATGGACCAGCGCAGCATCCGCCGGTAGGGCCCCGCCAGCGTCCGGAACAAGAGCGTGTCCTTGGTCGAAGCGCCCGACCCCTGGCCTACCTTCAGGAACCGGGAGCTCAGCATGGGAGTCAGGGTGAAGCTCACCAGCAGCGAGACCAGCACCGCAAAAGCCGCCGTGAACCCAAAGCTGGACATGAAGCGCCCCACGATGCCCGTCATCATGGCCACCGGCAGGAAGATAATGACCAGGCTGAAGGTGGTGGCCATCACCACCAGGCCGATCTCGCGCGTGCCTTGGATGGCCGCCTCCATCGGCGGCAGCTTCTTCTCCTCGGCGTTCCGGAAAATGTTCTCCAGCACCACGATCGCGTCGTCAATCACAATACCCACCACCAGCACCAGGGCCAGCATGGTGATCTGGTTGAGCGTGAAGCCCATCCACTGGATCAGGCTGAACGTGGAGATGATCGAGGTGGGAATGGCCAGCGCCGCGATCAGCGTCGAGCGCCAGCTCCGTATGAACAGCAGCACCACGAAAGCTGCGCAGAACCCGCCCAAAACCAGGTGCTCCCGCACGGCCTTGAACGATTCCTCGATGAAGGTGGACTGGTCGCCGGCGTAGGTGATCTCGAAGTCCGCCGGCAGGTTGACGCGGAGCTGCTCCAGCCGCGTCTTGACCCCGTGGATGACGTCCAGCGTGTCGGTGCCCGCCTGCTTGCGGACCTCCAGCAGCAGGGCCGGCCTCCCGTCCAGCCGCGCCAGCGAGCGCGGCTCGGCCACGCCGTCTTCCACCCGGGCGATGTCCCGGATGCGCACCGGCGCGCCTCCGATGTTGCCCACGATGATCTGGGCGAAATCCGCCGGGCGCTCGACCCGCCCCAGCGTGCGCAGGCTCAGCTCGCGCGTCCCCTGGTCCACGCGCCCCCCCGGCACTTCCACGTTCTGCGCCGCCAGCGCCGCCCGCACCTGGTCGATGTTCAGGTTGTAAGCGTACAGCTTCTCCCCGTCCAGCCACACCTGGATCTGGCGCGTGCGCTCTCCGATGAAGCGCACCTGCCCGACGCCGCTTATCGACTCGATGTTCTTCTTGATCTGATCGTCCACCAGCTTGGTGGTCTCGCGCAGGTCGCGCTTGGAGGAAACGGCAAGGGTGATCACCGGCGCGGCGTCGGTGGAGATCTTCTCGACGACCGGCGGGTCCGCGTCCTTAGGGAGATCCCGCTGTATGCCGGCCACCTTGTCGCGCACCTCCTGAGCGGCCACGTCGGGGTCTTTCTCCAACACGAACGTGACTGCGACCACGGAGACGCCCTCGGAGGAGGTTGACCGCATCTCGTCGATGCCGCTGGTGGTGTTGACGGCCTCCTCGATCCGGCGGGTGACCTGGGTCTCGACCTCCTCCGGCGAGGCCCCGCGCAGGGTGGTGTTGATAGTGACCACTGGGAACTCGATTTTCGGGAACAGGTCCACGCCCAGCTTGCGGTAAGAGTTCAGGCCCAGCACCACCAGGGCCAGGATCAGCATGGTGGCGAACACCGGGCGGCGTATGCAGATTTGGGCCAGCTTTTGCATGGATCACCTCGCAGACTCGGTCTTCACCGGTGCTCCGTCGGTCAAGGCGGCCAGCCTGCTCACGGCCACCTCGTCGCCGGGGTGTATGCGGTCGCCGGGCACTTCCACCCAGCCACCGGCCTCGATGCCGGGCGTGACCTTGCGCTCCACGGCCCGGCCCTGGCTGATCAGGAAGACCTTGGTCAGCCCGGCCACCTGGTAAAGCGCCTCTGTGGGAACGACCACCGCGCCGGCCTCCCGCGCCAGGGCCAGCTCGACCTGCACGAACATGCCGGGCCGCAGGCGCGCGTCCGCCTCGGTGAGTCGGGCTTCGGCCACCAGCGACCGTGAGCGGCTCTCCAGCGTGGGATTCAGCTCCCGCACTACGGCGCGGAAGCGCTTCCCCGGCGCCGCGTCGGTCGTAAAGGACAGCCTGCTGCCCACGCGCGCCTCGCCGGCCGCGGTCTCCGGAATCTCGACGCGCAATCGCAGCGGGTGAGCCTTCACCAGCGTCACGATCGGGGCGTTGTCGCGCAGGTACTGCCCCGGCGAAACCAGGCGCGCCGCAATGGCCCCGTCGAACGGCGCTCTCACGGTGGCGTCGTTCAGGCGTTTTTCGGCCAGTTTCAATTCCGCCCGCAACGCCCGGATGCCGGCCAGCAGCGTCCGCAGCTCGTCCCGGGCGGCGTCCAGCGCCGCCTGCCGCGCGTAGTAGATCTTCTCCAGCTCGATGAAGCGCTCCTGGGAGACGTCGCCGGTCTTGACCAGCCGCGCCGCGTTCTCATACTTGAAGCGCGCGTCCTCGAGCTGCGCCCGGGCCAGCCGGATCGAGGGCGTCTCCTGCGGCACGGCCTCCTCCTGGCTGGCATCCAGGCCCACCCGCGCCAGTGCTTGCGCCAGCGCCGCCCGGCTGCGCTCGCATTGCAGCGCGAACTCGCGCTTGTCCAGCTCGGCGATGATGTCGCCCTGGCGCACGCTCTGCCCGAAATCCACCCGCATCTCCGAGACCCGGCCGGCCACTTCCGCGCTCACCGTCACCGTCTCGTCGGCGCTGAGCGACCCGGTAACCGAGATGGTTCGCGCCACCCGCCGGGTCTCTGCCCGCGCCACCCGGACCGTCACCGGCTCCTGCGCCTGACTGTTGGCGGCAGCCTCGACCGGCCCGGTCCGCCTCGAACAACCCGCCGCCAGCAGCGCCCCAAACACCCACAACCCACAAAGTAATCTCATGGTTTACCGTTCCTTGTTGCTCACTATCCCGTTCAGGAAAATGTCCACCATCCCCTCGACAATCTCCTCCCGGCTCCTCTGCGCGAAAGCGTCGCCGTAGAGCAGCTCCAATATGCCGTGGCGGACGACCATGCCTAGAAAGACGCGGGCCGCCAAGGCTGGGTCAACGTTGCGGAAGGCCCCCTCTCGAACGCGCCGCTCGATGTAGCGCGCCAGCAGGTCCATGCCCTCCCTCTGCCGCTGGTGGAACAGCAGCCCCAGCTCGGGGTCTTCCAGAGCGACGAACAGCAGCAGCCGCGTGTAATCCGCCGACGCTTCGCCGTGACACTCCAAAACGAACTCGGCCGTGCGGGTAAAGAACCTGCGGTCGTCTCTGGCCTCCGCATACGGCCTGAGCAGGGCGGTGCCACGCGCCATCCCCTCTTGCGATTTGGCCTCGACAATCGCGCAGTACAGTTCGCGCTTGTTCTTGAAGTGCTCATACAGCACTGGTTCGGTGACGCCGGCAGCCTCCGCCAGGGCCCGCGTCGTAGTCCCGCGAAAGCCCCGCTCAGCGAACAGACGAACCGCCGCCTCGCTTATTGCCGCGCGGCGCTCCTCTCCCGTCATTCGGCAGGTAATGGACAAGACAACCTCCCTAGGCTTAGCAACCGCTAGGTTAGCGAATGCTAACACCGCCCGTCAACCTTCTGCCCCCGGCTACAATGGTCTGAAATGCGCCTGCTGCGACTAGTGCTCGGGTTCGCGCTGCTGGCGGCGGCCCTGCTGCCTCAGAAGGGCGAACCCGTAAAGACGGAAGTCGAGAAGATTAACCGCTCGGCCATCCTGATCGACACTCACAACGACGCCCCGCTCCGCATCCTGAGAGGCGCCGACATAGGCCGGCGCTCCCGCGAGGGACACACCGACCTGCCGCGCCTGCGGGAGGGCGGCGTTGGCGCCGTGTTCTTCGCCGCCTACGTGGCGGCCGGATACGTGCCGAAGAGCCAGGCCGCACACCGGGCCCTGGAGATGCTAGACGCCATCCGGGAGGACATCATCGGCCGGTGCCCGCAGGATTTCCTGCCCGCTCTCACCGCCGGCGACATCGAACACGCTCACCGCAAGGGCCGGATCGCTGTGCTCATCGGGGTGGAAGGCGGCCACGCCATCGAGAACAGCCTTCGCCTGTTGCGCGCTTACTACGCCCTCGGGGCGCGCTACCTGACCCTCACCCACGTCAACACCAACGACTGGGCCGATTCCTCAGGCGACATCGACAACCCCAAGGTGCCCCACCACAACGGCCTGACCGACTTCGGGCGCCAGGTCATCGCCGAGATGAACCGGCTGGGCATGATCGTGGACATCGCGCACGTCTCCGACAAGACGTTCTGGGACGTCCTGGAGGCCAGCCGGGCGCCGGTGCTCGCTTCGCATTCCTCCTGCCGCGCCCTGTGCAACGACCCGCGCAACATGACCGACGAGATGATCGTCGCCCTCGCCAAGAAGGGCGGCGTCATCCAGATCAACTTCAACCCCGGCTTCCTGACCAAGCGCCCGGCGCCGCCCGCCAATCTCGGGGACGTGGTGTCCCACATCGATCACGCGGTGAAGCTGGGCGGCATCGACGCCGTGGGCCTCGGCAGCGACTTTGACGGGATCGACCAGGTCCCCGCGGGCCTGGAGGACGTCTCGAAGTTCCCCAACCTGACGCGCGCCCTGCTGGAAAAGGGTTACTCCGCCGCCCAGATCCGCCAGATCTATGGCGGCAACACGCTGCGGCTGATGCGCGCGGTGGAGGCCGCGGCCGGGCGGTGAGCCCGGCCGTCCCTATTTGGGCTGCGCCAGCTCGAGCTCTTCGAGCTTACGCACTCGGCGGCGGAACTCTTCAGTGGCGCTGAACCTGGCGTTCAAGAACGCGCGGAGGATTTCCTCGGCCAGCTTGATCCCTATGATCCAGGCGCCCATGCACAGTAGGTTCACGTCGTCGTGCTCCACCGACTGGTGCGCCGAGTAGGTGTCGTGGCACAGCGCCGCGCGAATGCCCCGGATTTTGTTGCCCGCGATCGTCGCGCCGATTCCCGTGCCGCACACCAGGATGCCGCGCTCGGCGCGCCCGCTCTTGATTTCCTCGCACACCAGCTTGGCGATATCGGGGAAATCCACTGGATCGGTGCTGTAGCAGCCGCAATCCTTCACGCTGTGACCCCAGGAACGCAGCAGTTCCATTACGGGCCCTTTGAGCGGGAACCCGGCGTGGTCCGAGCCAATAGCGAGTTTCATCTTTCGTCCTCCTGAGATGGTTCCTTGGGTTCCGGCAACAGACGCGCTGAAAGCGGCGCCGCCCAGACCGGCTCCGAGAAAGGCCCGGCGCTTCAAGGCGCCAGCATCGATAGTCATGAGCAGAACCTCCGCGAACGGCCATTGTATTACGAGGGGGTCGGGCGCGGCAGGCTGAACATTACCTTCGGTTCAGTACGCTCAGGACTTATGGTAGTCCTGGACCCACGCAGCCCCAGCCCCTACAATCACACCGTATGCGAACTTTGCCACTTTTCCTGGTCCTGTCAGCCGGCGCCGCCGCAGGCGCGCCGCTGGTTCTGACCGGCTCGCAGGGAAACCTCAGCGCTTCGGTAAGCTTTGACATCACAGTCTTCAACAACCTCCGGGTCGTCCTGACGAACACATCCACCCACGACGTGAAGGTGCCCTCGGAGGTCCTTACGGCTCTGTTCTTTGACATCGTCGGCGACCCGAGCCTGACCCCCGTTTCGGCCGGCCTGGGCCCGGATAGCGCCGTCTGGTTCGGCGGAACCGACCCGGGCGGCATAGTGGGCGGGGAGTGGGCTTACCGCAGCGGCCTTGCAGGGGCGCCCGGCGGCGCGCATCAGGGCCTCAGCAGCGCGGGCCTGAACTTGTTCGGCCCGCATGATCGATTCCCGGGCTCCAACCTTCAGGGCCCGGACTCTCCAGACGGACTGCAATACGGGCTGACCTCCGCCGGCGACGACCCCAGCACGGGCAACACTCCCGTCACCGGCGGCTACGCGCTCATACACAGCTCGGTCGTCTTCACCCTGGGGGACCTGCCCTCCGGCTTCAGACTTGCTGACATTTCCAACGTCAGCTTCCAGTACGGCACGAGCCTCTGCGAGTTCACGACCTTCGCCGATCCTCCCTCGGAGACCCCGGAGCCAGGCTCGGCGGCGCTGGCGGCGATCGGGTTCGCCCTCCTGGCCGCCGCGCCCCTGCTCCGCCGACTCTTCAGAAGTCCCTCTGCGTCTTCGAGTGCGCCGGGCTTTCCTTCAGGGTGTGGTCTGCGGGCACGTGGAATAGCCCCGGCGAGGGCTCCCCGCGATTGATGCCAGTGAGCCGGTAGACGGTCTCGCCGGACATCGGGTCGGTACGCTTGCTGTAGACCACCGTCTGCAACTGGGGCGAATACCACCGCTCGGTAACTGTCTCGATCGGGCGGTCATTGCCGATCTGTCCGGCGGCTATCACCATCGTCGAGCGCGTGCCCTCGGCCTCGACGCCCTCGATCATGCGCTTGCCGATCTCGATGATCTTCTCGACCGCGCCGCCGCCTACGCCCCCGGCGACGCCGTGGCCCACGCCGCCTCCGACGCCGCCCGGCACGCCGGCCATTGAGGCCCCCAGGAACACTTCCGGCTTGCCCAGCGGCAGCTTGCTGGCTGTGCGCGTGCTCGGATCAAGCACGTACGTGACGCCGGCCACCGGGTCGGTGATGATGATCGTTCGCAACGGCTCGGCGGCTGCCCAGGGCCCTAGAGCGGCCAGCGTCTGCTCGCGCCGCGTCCGCCCCTGGCTGTCCCGGTAGAGCGTCGCAGTGGTCTTGCGCTGAATCCGGTTGCCGTCATAGAGCATCTGGGTGCTCTCACTCATGGCCTCGGCCGAAAAGGGCGCTCCCTTGACCACCTGGCCGGCTATGCCGGCCTCGATGCTCATTTCCGAGTGGAACTCGCACAACACGGCTACTTCCCGGTAGCGTTCCGGCAAAGCCAGCACCGCTCTCCGAACCGCCGCCAGGCTCTCTCGATGCGTCAGGCTCGACAGCGGGTCACTGCCAGGCTGGGCCACCGCCGCCAGGCAGGCCGCGTCCGTCTCAGACCGGATTCTACTGAGGGAACGCAACACCTGCTTGCGGGCAATTCCGTACATGTAGGCCGCCACTGAGCCGCGTTTCGGGTTGTAGCTGTTGCCCTCCCGCATCAGCGCCAGGAAAACCTCCTGCGTGACGTCCTCAGCAATCGCCTCCGAACCGCTCATCTGGAGCGCGAACCGATATACGCCTCCCTGGCGCCGGCGGTAGAGGGCCGTGAAAGCCGCCTCGTCCCCGGCCCTCAGCCGCCGCAGCAACTCTTCGTCGCTCGGCTCTCGGATGTCCATCCGCGATTGCCCGTCTCTTACTATTCGGCGCAGCGGGCCCAAAGGTTCCAGAAAACCATCCCGGTCGGGGACCGGCCCCCAAAGCCTCGCCCGCTACAATAAGAGCATATTGCGCGGCTGGCTCCTGCTATCGGCGGCTCCCCTCCTGGCTGCGATCGTCGGCTTCCAGAGAACTCTTCCCGCCCCCATCCGGTTTCGCGACGTGGCCCGGCCAGCCGGGTTGCACTTTGTGCTCGAAAACACGCCCACTGCGGAGAAGCATCTCATCGAGACCATGGCAGGCGGCGTGGCGGCCTTCGACTACAACGGCGACGGTCGCCCCGACATATTCTTCACCAACGGCGCGACGATCCCGGGGCTCGAAAAGAACGCTCCCAAGTACTTCAACCGGCTGTTTCGCAACGACGGCGGCATGAAGTTCACCGACGTCACCGCGGAGGCGGGCCTGGCCGGAGTTGGCTATTCGATCGGCGCCGCCGCTGCAGACTACGACAACGACGGCCACGTGGACCTCTTCGTGGCGGGGGTTAATCGCAACATCCTTTACCACAACCTCGGCAACGGCCGCTTCGAGGACGCGACCGAGAAGGCCGGCATCAAGGGCGGCGTCTGGACCGTGGCCGCCGGCTGGTTCGATTACGACAACGACGGCCTGCTCGACCTGTTCGTGGCCAACTACCTACAGTGGTCGCCCGAGAAGAGCCGTTTCTGTGGTGATCGCGTTCTGAACCTCCGCGCCTACTGCCATCCCAAGTACTTCGAGGGCCTGCCTAACACCCTCTACCGGAACCGCGGCGAAGGCGCCTTCGAAGACGTCTCTCAGAAATCCGGCCTCGCGCAGCACATCGGCAAGGCCATGAGCCTGGCCTTCGCCGACTACGACCGCGACGGCTACATGGACGTCTTCGTCACCAACGACAAGGTCCCCAACTTCCTCTTCCACAATCGCCGGGACGGCACCTTCGAGGAAGTCGCCCTGGCGGCCGGCGTGGCCCTGGCCGATCACGGCATGCCCATCTCCAGCATGGGCGCCGATTTCCGCGACTACGACAACGATGGCTGGCCCGATGTGAGCGTTGTCGCCCTGGCCGGCGAGAGCTTCCCGCTGTTTCGCAACCTGGGCAAGGGCATGTTCCGCGACGCCACTCACGCCAGCGGTTTGGCGCCGCTGTGCGCCGGACGGAGTGGCTGGAGCCAGGGTTTCTTCGACCTGGACAACGACGGCTTCAAGGACCTGTTCGTCTCCGGCTCCCACGTCAACGACATGATCGAGCGCTTCGAAGCCTGCCGGTACAAAGAACGCAACATGGTTTTCGCCAACGCGGGCGGAAAGTTCGTGGACGCCTCGGAGGACTTTCGGGACTCGGTGAAGGCGCACCGCGGCACGGCGTTCGCCGACTTCAACGGGGACGGAAGAATCGACGTCGTCATCTCCGCGCTGGGTGAGCCTGCCGAACTGTGGGAGAACCTGAGCACGGGCGGCAACCACTGGCTTACGCTCAAGCTGATTGGCTCGAAGAGCAACCGGGACGGCATCGGCGCTTTAGTCAGCCTGGGCGGCCAGACCAATCACATGAGCACCGCAGTCGGCTACTCCTCCTCCAGCCACGATGGTGTTCATTTCGGCCTCGGCAAGACGGAGGTTGCCGAGCGCATCGAGATCCGCTGGCCCAGCGGCACGCTTCAGGTGCTCAAGGACGTCAAGCCCGATCAGGTGCTATCCGTAGCTGAGCCGCGACCGTAAGGGAGCGGTTTCACGGCGGCGTGATTTGCGCCCCCTCCGGCTGCGCCCGCTGCTGGATCTCCTGGTACTTCCCCATGGCCTGCTTCGCCAGGTCCGCCTGGCCGGTGGCCTGGTAGGCGCGGGCGAGTTGGTAGTGCAGGCTGCCGTCAGTATCCAGCTCCAGGGCCGCCTTTAGGTGCGGGATCGCACGCGCCGCCTGCCCGGTGCGCATATAAGCTAGGCCGAGGGAGGCGCGCGCAGCCACCTGCCGGACAGCCTTTTCAAGATACGGAATCGCCTTCTCCGGCTGCCCTTGAAGGAGGAGCGTATCACCGTACATGAAGTTCAGAGGGGCAGCCTCGGGGTCGGCTTTGAGCAGCTCCTCCAGGATGGCCTGGGCACCCGCGTGATCGCGCGCTTCGTGCAGCGCTGCCGCCAATTCCAGGCGAAGCTGTGGATCGCCCGGCGCGAGCTTGAGCGCCTCACGCAACTCGGCGGCGGCTTCGAGGTGCCGGCGGTTACTGCTGGCGAGCTGGGCCTTGAACTGGTGCAGTTCGACAGAGGGCGGCAACTGCGCCAGCCGGGAGAGGGTCTGTGAGGCCAGCGCGTTGTATGCGCGCGACTGCCGGTAGTAGCTCTCTGGCGTGGGGGGCTGGACCCCACGCGCCGTCTTCCAGTCGGGCTGTGGCCGGGCCTGCTCCTTCCTCTCCTCTACGGCGGCCCAGTCCGGGTGGCCCGTTTTCCGGTAGATTTCGGCCAGGGCGGCGTGTGCCCCGGGCAGGGCGGGCATCTTCGCCAGCGCCTCGCGGTACAGTCCGAAGGCAGCGCCGTGCTGTCCCTGGCTGAGCCGGGTTTCGGCCACCAGCGCCAGCCACCAGGCGGAGCCTTGCGCGAGCTTGTCCAGGCGCTCGAAGGCGCGCCGGGAGAGCGCCTCGTAACAGCGTCCCAGAGCGAAGAGCGCGCGAGGTTCGCGCGGCTGGAGGGCGGCGGCTTTCTCCAGAGGCGCCGCCGCCCTAGCAGGCTCACCCAGTTCGAGGTAGATGGCGCCCAGCGAGAACCACGCGGGGTAGAGATTCGGCTGGAGCTTGACCGCCGCTTCGAACTGAGGGATGGCCTTACGCGGCTGTCCGGCCAGTTGCTGGGCCAGGCCGAGGTTCAGGATTACGCCCGGGTTGTTGGGGACGGCGCGGACCAGCTCGGCGTAGACGGGGACAGCCTGGGCGAACCTACCGGCCGCCATCAGTTCCTTGGCGCGGCGGGACTTCAGCGCCAGGTCGTCCGGCTGGGCCAGCAGCAGGACGGCGAGTAGGGGCGAGGCACGCCTCGCCCCCACACTCGCGAACACTAGAATTGGAAGCGCAGCCCGAAGCGGACCTGCCGCTCCGCGGTAGCGCCGGTGATGCACATGAAGTTGTTCAAGGTCCGAAGGCTGCCATCGGGGTTGAGCACCATCGAGCCCGAACCGCTGCCCGGGTTGCTCCACCGCGGCGTGTTGGTGACGTTGGGAGACTCCGCCCGGAACTCGGCCTTGACCCGCTCCGTCACCCGGAACTCCTTGTACAGGGCCCCTGACATCTGCCAGAAACCCGGTCCATACAGGGCGTTCCGGCCCATGGTGCCCGGACGGTAAACGGGGTTCGCCGCATTGAAAGTAAAGAGCGGGTCCCGGAACGACATGGGGTCATAGTAGAGGAAGCCCGGCCCGCGCCCCTGGTCGATCTTCTTGACCGGGGCGATCTGGTCCGCCGTCGTGTAGCAACCGATGCACCGCTCCGCCGCACTGCTGCCCGAGACGTTGAACGGCGTGCCGGTGTAAGCCGCGAAGCCGCTGGTGAGCTTCCAGCCGCCCAGGACCTTGTCGGCGATGCCGGTCAGGCTGTACCGCTTGCCCTGGCCAACCGGGAGCTCGTAGACCCAGCCCATCACGAAACTGTGCCGGCGGTCGCGGTTCGCCGGGGCGTAGTTGCGCGCCATCATCGGCTCCCAGTTCCAAGCGGCCGGTCCGGCCCAGCCATCGTCCTCGGCCATGTTCATGTAACGGCCCCAGGTGTAGGCGCCTTTCAGGTACAGCCCTTTGCTGAACGACTTGTTCAAGGTCACCTGTAAGGAGTTGTAGCTGCCGTAGGCGTAGCCGTCCCACATGTTCGCGGTATTGGTACGGCCATACAGTTTCGCCAGCGGCAGGTTTCTGGTATCGGCGCCCAGCCCGGGACCCACCGTGTTGATGTTGCGGTAGATCATCTGGTGGATGGTGCGGGAAGCGACGTAGGCGGCCGAGATGACCGTATCCAGCGGCAGCTTGCGCTCGACGGTGAAGTTCCAGGACTGGATGTAGCCGCGAGTGAGCTTGCCACCCCAGGGGCTGCACGGCCCCATATCGAGGTTCAGCGGCAGCTCGAGGGTGCCCTTGCTGACGTCCGGAGTGGGAACGTCGGGGATGCCCTGGGCCAGGGTGTTGTACCAGCCGTAGCTGCTCTCCCGGAACGCGGCCCCCTCGGTGCCGGCGCCCCACGATCCGGACAGGCTCGCCGGATACTGGCCGCGGAGCGGGCGCGAGAAGGGCAGCGGATTATAGTTCAGCCCATAGCCGGCGCGGATGACGTTGTTTTCCCCGACGCGGTAGGCGAAGCCGAAGCGCGGGGCAAACAGCTTCTTGCTGACGGTAAAGCCCGCGTTTCGCGGAATGTTGCCTAGGCCGCCCAGTGAAACGATGTTGGTGTAGGGATTCCACTGCTCGATGCCGCGCTCGCCGCGGTTGATCAGCGGGTAGTACTCATAGCGCAGGCCCAGGTTCAGGGTCAGCCGCCGGCTCACCTGCCAGCGGTCGCGGAAGTACCACGCCAACTGCCACTCGCGGGTCTGCATGAGGAAGTACTGAATCGACTTGTTGTAGCTGGTCGCCAGGCCCAGCAGCGCGGTGG
>CAYGVJ010000036.1:0-40630 GCA_964353255.1 uncultured Solibacteraceae bacterium
ACCTGGAATTACGAGCTAAGGGACTGGGGCGACGGTTCTTCGCCGAGGTACGGAGGGCCGAGAGCCTCATCGCACAGTTCCCGGAATCCGCCGCGGAGATTTTGCCGGGCATCCGCAAGCGCGTGCTCCGGAAATTCCGGTATGCGCTCCTGTACTCCATAGAGAAGGACGGTTTGCTCATCCTAGCGGTGGCTCACCATAGCCGTCGGCCGGGTTACTGGGCCCATCGCGTCGGCGCGACCGGAAGAGAACCGGCGGGCCATGCCTAACGAGGCGCTCCAGGCGACGCGCCAAAAGCACGGGTGCCTGAGCACCCGAGTCGTTAGGCGGGTGCAGGATCTTGATACATGCGAGCCAGCCCGTGGCGGCGCGGATACTTCCGTCCGGGCAGCCGGCGCGCGGCTGAGAGCACAGGCTTGAAAGGCTGTGCCAGCGGGTGGCACGGGCACTCGTGCCGGTGTAAAAAACCGGCGCGGCAGGGTTGAATATCGCGTAAGCTGTGTCTATGAGCAGCCGCCGCTTTTCCTACGGCGAGGCAGGCATAGATGTGAGCGTGGGCCGGGCCGCCGTGGCCGACCCGCCCGAGGCGGAGGAGCCTTTCCAGATTGCTTTGCTGGGCGACTTCAGCGGGCGCGCCAACCGCGGGCTCCAGGACACGCGCCTCAGCCTGCGGCACCCCATCCTGATCGACCGCGACAACTTCGACCAAGTGCTCGCCCGGCTGGGCGTCGAGCTGCAGCTACCCGTCGGCGGGGCCGCGGGTCAGAAGCTCGCGATCCGCTTCCGGGAACTGGACGACTTCCAACCCGACCGGCTCTTTGAGCGTCTCGAGTTGTTCCAGGCGCTGCGCCGGACGCGCAACGAGCTACTGGATCCCGCTACCTACCAGCGGGCGGCCGAGGCCCTGCGCGCTCCCGAGCCTCCCCAGCCTCCTTCTCCGCCCCCCGAGCGGGCGGCCCCCGTGTCCCTGGCCGATCTTCTCGAGCAAAGTGTCCAAGCCACCGAGAGCCGCGCGCCGGAGGCCGGCGCCGCGCGGCCCCTGCGGGATGAATGGAGCCAACTGCTACACGACATCGTGGCCCCGCACGTGGTTCCGGGCGCGCCGCCCGAGCAGGCCCGCCTGGTCGCCGAGGTCGATGCGGCCATAGGCGCCCAGATGCGGGCCTTGCTGCATCACCCGGATTTCCAGGCCCTGGAGGCGGCCTGGCGCGCGGTATTTCTCCTGGTGCGGCGGCTGGAGACGGTCCCGCATCTCGAGCTCCATCTGCTCGATATCTCGAAGGCCCAGCTGGCCGCCGATCTGGCGGCGGCGGAAGACCCGCGTCGCTCGGAAACCTGGAAGCTACTGGTCGAGCAAACGGTGGGCACTCCGGGGGCCGCACTCCGGGCAGCGCTCGTCGGCAACTACACGTTCGAAGCCACACCGGGGGACTGTGGGCTGCTGGCCCGCCTGGCGAGCATCGCCCGCCAGGCGGGCGCGCCGCTTCTGGCTGCGGCGAGCGCCCGCTTCCTGGGCTGCGAGTCCCTGGCCCGGACACCGGATCCTGACGAGTGGCAGCAGCCGCTGGACGCCGAGACCAGCCGGGCCTTCCAGGAGCTACGCCGGCGCCGCGAGAGCGCCTGGCTCGGCCTGGCCCTGCCCCGGTTTCTGCTCCGCCTGCCTTACGGCAAGGAAACCTATCCGACCGAGCAGTTTGACTTCGAGGAGATGCCGGGAGGCCCCGTTCACCAAGACTACTTGTGGGGCAACCCGGCTTTCGCCTGCGCCTACCTGTTAGGCGAGGCCTTCAGCCGCTACGGCTGGAGCCTCCGTCCGGGGCAGGTTCGCGAGCTGGACGGCCTGCCCGCGCACGTGTACCGCGAGGCCGGGGAGCCCGTGGTCAAGCCTTGCGCCGAGGTGCTGCTGACCGAGCGCGCCGCCGAGGCCATCCTGGATCGCGGCCCCATGCCGCTGGTCAGCGTGCGGGGCCGGGATGCCGCGCGGCTGTTCCGCTTTCAGTCCATAGCCGATCCGGCGGCTGCTCTGGCCGGGCGCTGGGAATGAGTCACCCCGCGGGAGTCGCTTCGAGCCGGGCTCGCCGCCGCAGTTGGCCGTACCCGGTAACTGGGGTGGCTGGCCGCCCGTCAACTTAACTAGGGATGAATCCCCGGCTCTTCGCCATCGCCGGACCGCTGGAGGGCGCCTTCTTCGCACTGCCCGAGCAGGAAGTCTCCATCGGGCGCAGTCCCTCCAATTTGCTGGTCATCGATGATCCGTCGGTGGCCCCGGACCACTGCCTCATCCAGGGCTCCGGCGAGGAGTTCCGGCTGCGCGATCTGGGCAGCCCGAAGGGAACCTACGTGAATGCCCTGCCGGTCGAAGAGCGCCTGCTCCGGCACGGCGACGAGATCCGGATCGGCGAGTGCCTGTTCCTGTTCCTCCTCTACGAGGCGGAGACGCCGCCGGAGTTGCGCCGTGAGCGGGAGCTGGAGTGGCTGGCCGCCGAGAATCGCCGGCTTCTGGCGGAGATCAACCTGGAGCACAACATGGTGGGCGAGAGTCCCGCCATGCGGGCGGTCTTTCAGTTCATCTCCCGGGTGGCCCCCACCAACTCGACCATCCTGATCTGCGGGGAGAGCGGGACCGGCAAAGAACTGGTGGCCCGCGCGATCCACCGCAACAGCCCGCGCGCCGCCCACGCTTTCGTGGCCATCAATTGCGCCGCTCTCACTGAGACGCTGCTCGAAACCGAGCTCTTTGGACACGAGAAGGGCGCCTTCACCGGAGCCGTAGTCCAGAAGCGCGGCAAGCTGGAAGTGGCCGACGGCGGCACGGTTTTCCTGGACGAGATCGCCGAGCTGACGCCGGCCTTCCAGGCCAAGCTCTTGCGAGTCCTCGAGGAGCACGAGTTCGAGAGAGTCGGGGGCGTCAGAACCATTCCGGTGGACCTGCGCGTGCTGGCCGCCACCAACAAAGACCTGACCGAGGCCGTCCGGAGGGGCGCTTTCCGCCCGGACCTCTACTACCGGTTGAACGTCGTCTCTCTCACCATGCCCCCGCTGCGGGAACGCAAGCCGGATATTCCCTCGCTGGCCAGCTACTTCGCCGCCAAGTGCGCCCGGCGCTCGCGCCGGCGGGTGCTGGGCGTCTCGCCCGAAGCCCTGGCGCTGCTGGCTCACTACGACTGGCCGGGCAACGTGCGCGAGTTGGAGAACGCCATCGAGCGGGCGGTCGTGCTAGGCTCGACCGAGCTGATCCTGCCCGAGGACCTGCCCGAGGCGCTGCTGGAGGCCCAGGGCAATTCCGGCCTCCCGACCACGACCTACCACGAGGCGGTCAGCGCCGCCAAGCGCCAGGTGGTTCTCAGGGCCCTGGAGCAGGCCGGCGGCAACTACACGGAGGCCGCCCGGCTGCTGGGCCTGCACCCCAACAACCTGCACCGCCTGATCCGCAACCTGGACCTGCGCGCGGGCTTGAAGAAATCGGGAAACCACCGGCCGTAAGGCCGCCGGCTCAGCCCACTCGCAAGGCCGCCATCGGATCCACCCGCGTGGCGGCCCAGGCGGGCAGGTAACTGGCCGCCAACGACACCAGCAGCAGCAGCAACCCCACCGCCGTGAACGTCAGCGGGTCGGACGCGCTCACCTGGTAGACCAAGCTCCCCAGGAACCGCGTCAGCGCCAGCGCCAACCCGGCTCCGATCGCCACTCCCGCCAGGGCCAACCCCAAGGCTTGCCTGACCACCAGCCGGAGCACGTCCCCCCTCTGGGCGCCCAGGGCCATGCGCAAGCCGATTTCCTGCCGCCGCTGGGCCACCGAATAGGAGATCACGCCGTAGACCCCCACGCCCGCCAGCAGCACCGCCAGCACGGCGAAGGCCCCCAGCAACACCATCAGACTGCGCCGGGAGCTGAGCGAATCGGATTCCGCCACCAGTTGCTCCATAGTGCGGATTTGGCCCGGCGGCAGGTTCGGGTCTGCCGCGCGTAGCGCGGCCCGCACCCCCGCGGCCAGCCCGGCGGGATCGGAAGCGGTGCGCACCGCCAGCGTCGCCGCCGCCTCCGGCATCTGGTAGTAGGGAGCGTAAACCTCGACTGAGTAGTTGGCGTCCGGCCCGCGGTGCCGCACGTCCCCCGCCACCCCGACGATGGTCCGCCAGGCATGCTGGCGCTCCGGGCGCTCCAGGTTGATTTGCTGGCCGATCGGATCGCCGTTGGGCCATTGCTGACGCGCCAGGGTCTGGTTAACGATGGCTACGCCCGGGGCGTCCGCGTGGTCCTGGTCGGTGAAGGCGCGGCCCCTGAGGATCGGAATGCCCAGGGTGCGGAAGTACTCCGGCGTCACTGATCGGTAGCTGGCTGAGAGCCACTGCCCAGGCGGCGGTATCGGGCGGCCGCCGATCGTGAACGCCCGCCCGAAATCGGAGATCAGGGGCAGGCAGTTGCCGGCCGCCGCCGACGCGACCCCGGGCAAGGCCTGGACTCGCTCCAGCAGGTCCCGATGGAAGCTTGTCTTCTGCCGAGCCTCCCCATACCTGGCCGTCGGCAGGAAGAGCCGCGCGGTGAGCAGATGGTCGGTGCGGAATCCCGAGTCCACCACCCGCAGCCGCAGAAAGCTCCGCAGCATGACGCCCGCGCCGGCCAGCAGCACCAGCGCCACTGCCACCTCCGCAATCACCAGGCAACTGCGCGCCCGCTGCCGGCTCAAACCCGCGCCCCCAGCGCGGCCGCCCTCCTTGAGCGATTCGCTCAGGTTGGTCCGCAAGGCCTGCATGGCCGGTAGCAGACCAGACAGGAGGGCAACCAGCAGCGCCGCCGCCAGGCCGAAGGACAAAACCACAGGATCCAGCCCCACCCTCTGCGGCAAGACGAAACCTTTCGGGCTAAGCGAAAGCAGCACTCGGGTGAAGAAGGGCGTCAGGGCCAGGCCCACCCCGCCGGCCAGCAGCGCCAGCAGCAGGCTTTCCGTCAGAGATTGCCCCAGCAGCCGCCCGCGCCCCGCCCCCAGCGCCGCGCGCACGGCGATCTCTTTCTCCCGGGCTGCATTGCGCGCCACCAGCAAGCTGGCGACGTTGGTGCAAGCGATCAACAGGACCAGTCCGGCCGCGCCCACGATGATCAGCAGCGCCGTGCGCACCCATCTCACGCGCTCCTCGCGCACCGGCACCAGAAAGACTCCCCACCCCCGGTTGGTCACCGGGTACTGTTCGGCGAGATGGGCGGCGATGCGGTTCAAATCCGCCACCGCCTGGCTGCGCTGGACGCCCGGCTTGAAGCGCGCCACTGCGCCCATCCGGTGATAGCCGCGTTGCCTCAGCTCCGCCGCACTGAACCCCCGCCCCATCCAGAACTCCGCCTCGCGGTCGGGGAACTCGAAACCCGCCGGCATGATCCCGGTAACGGCGCAGCTCACTCCATTGAGAGCCAGCGCACGCCCCACTACTTGCGGCTCGCCTCCGAACCGTCGCTGCCAGAAACCCTGGCTGAGCACCACCGCGCAGGGGCCGCCGGCCTGGGTTTCGGCCGGCAGGAAATCACGTCCCCGGAACGGCCGCACGCCCAGCACGGAGAAGAAACCCTCAGTCACCGCCAGGCCCCGCACCTGCTCGGCCTCTCCCACGCCGGTCAAGGCCACATCCACGGTCTCGAAGGCCGCCATGCCTTCAAAAACCGTGTTTTGACTCCTGTAGTCTATGAAATTCGGCGCCGAGATCATGGCCCGGCCGCTGCCCCGAGCCACGTGGCTTTCCCAGAAAATGGTGAGCCGATCGGGGTCCTTATAGGGCAGGGGCCGCAGCAAAACCGCATAGACCACGCTGAAGATGGCGATGTTGGCGCCCAACCCCAGCGCCAGTGAGAGCACGGCCACCGCGGTTACCCGGCGGTGAACCGCCAGCATCCGCAGCGCGTAGCGAAAATCGAGGGCCCACCCCTGCATAGCTCCGGCTTATTCATATCTGAATACCACAAAACCGAGGCGGGGTGAGGGGTGATTCAGGGCTTCGGCGGATCCTCAGTTCACGCTGCTGTCGGCGCCGGCGTTCTCGTCCTCGACCACGCGCCCGTCGAAGAGGTGGATGGTGCGGTCCGCAAACTCGGCGTAGCGCGGGTCGTGGGTCACCATGCAGATGGTGGCGCCCTGCCGGTGCAGTTCGCGGAGCAGGTCCATGACGGCTTCGCCGTTCTTCGAGTCCAGGTTGCCGGTGGGCTCGTCGGCCAGCAGGATGAGCGGCTCGCCTACCAGGGCCCGGGCCACGGCCACCCGCTGCTGCTGGCCTCCGGAGAGCTGCGCCGGGTAGTGCTTCATGCGGTGCGACATGCCCACCCGCTCCAGCGCCGCCTGCACCCGCTTCTTGCGCTCGCCCGAAGACATCCCGCGATAGGTCAGCGGCAGCTCGACGTTCTCGAACACCGTCAGATCGCCGATCAGATTGAAGGCCTGAAAAATGAAGCCGATCTCGCGGTTGCGGATGCGGGCGCGCTCGGAGGCCTTCAGGTTCTCCACCGGCTTGCCGTTCAGGTGATAGGCCCCCTGGGTCGGCGAATCCAGCAGGCCCAGTATCGACAGCAGCGTCGATTTGCCGCACCCGGAGGGACCCGCAATCGAGATGTACTCCCCGGCGCGAATCTGCAAGTGCACGCCCGCCAGAGCGTGCGTCTCGATTTCGTCGGTGAAGAAAACCTTGGTCACGCCCTCCAGGCGGATCATGCTGTCATCAGATGCGCTCATCGGCTCGCTCCTTCAGTTCAATCGAATGCGGTCGTAGGCGTCCCAGGCGGACATGTCCGACAGCACGACCTGGTCGCCCACCCGCAATCCCTCCAGAATCTCGATGGTGTTCACGGAACTGCGCCCCAGCTTGACCTGCACCCGTACGGCGTGGCTGCCGTCCGCCTCCAGCTTGAACAGGCCCACGGTGCTGTTGGGCTGGCCGAAGGTCGGCCGGCCCACGTAGAGCACGTCAGTCAGCTTCTCAATTTCGACGGTCCCGTCCACACTCAAGTCCGGGCGGGCGCCCTGGGGCAGCTCGCCCTCCAGCTTCGCGTCCACGGTCACGGTGCCGGCCACCACCGCCGGGTCAATCCGCGACACCCGGCCCATGATTACGCCGTTGCGGGTGTCGATCTCGACCTTCTGGCCGATCTGGATATCCTTGGCCTGGGTCTCGGCGATCTTCAGCTCAGCCTTGAGGCGCTGGGGCTGCACCACCCGGGCCAAGTTGAAACCGACAGCTACCCGCTGGCCGACCTGCGCCGCCACCTCTTGGAGCACCCCCTGGATGCCGGCCCGTACCTTCAGCGCCGCGACTTGGTCGCGCTTGAGCTGGCCGAGCGCCCGAAGCTGCTCGAGGGTGGCCTGTTGCACCGCCAGTTGGGCCTGGATGGCCTCCACGCCGATCTCCAGCCGCTTCTGCTCGATCTGGTCGCGATTGGCCAGCTCGTCGGCCTTGGCCCGTGACAGTTTCGAGTTCAGGTCCGCCAGCAGCCCCAGGCGGTTCAACTCCGCGTCCCGGTCGGCTTGCAGGCTGGCTTGGTGATAGTCGGAGCGCACGGTGGCCGCGGTGGCCTGCTGGTTGAGGCGCTCGCTCTGGAGCTTGACTCGCAGGTTGGCCAGCTCGGATTCGGCGGCCCTGAGTTTCCACTCGGCGTCCAGCAGCGACTGCTCAAGCTCTGCGTTGCTCAACACCAGGATCACGGTGTCAGGCTTGAGCACGGTTCCCGGCAACGCCAAGCGTTGCTCGACCCGCCCGTCGGTAGTGGCCGGGATCCAGATGATCTCCTCGGGAACCAGCGTGCCCAGGCCGCGCACGTTGCGCAGCATGGGGCCGCGCTTGACCGTGTCCAGCCAGACCGTCGCCCGCTCCACCGTGGGCGCCGCCGGCTTCAGCCGCGATAGCCCCAGCGTCACCAGCGGGATGGCCGCGACCACCAGCGCCAGGTAGATGATCCGCCGGATGCGCCGCTTCCTGGCCGCTTCTGGTCGGGCGATATCCATGCTCATCGCTTCTAGAGTAATTTATACGCAACTGCCATGCCAGCTGTTCCCGCCGTTAAGTGCTTAGACGTTCGAGCTTAAGAGATGTCCCGTCCCGGCAATTCGTCCCCCGGTGTCCGGTTGTGGGACGCGGCTGTTCACATCCGGAGCGCCCTGGGTACAATGTGAGAGTGCCCCGCATTCCCATCGACGAGCAACTGGCCCGCCTGAAGAGAGGACTGTCCGAGCTGATCCGGGAGGAGGAACTGCGCGAGCGGCTGCTGGAGTGTGAGCAGCAGGGCCGGCCGCTGCGCGTGAAAGTCGGCTTCGATCCGAGCGCGCCGGACCTGCACCTGGGCCATGCGGTGCTCATCCGCAAAATGAGGCACTTTCAGGAGCTCGGGCACAGGGTGTTTTTCGTGATCGGCTCGGGCACGGGGAAGATCGGCGATCCCACGGGGCGCAACGTCACCCGCCCGCCCATGACCCGCGAGGAGATCGAGCGGAACGCGGAGACCTACCGGCAGCAGGTCTTCAAGATCCTGGACCGCGACAAGACCGAGGTCCGGTTCAACGGCGAGTGGCTGGACCCGCTGCGCTTCGAGGACCTGATCCGGTTGTGCGCCCGCTACACGGTGGCGCGGCTGCTGGAGCGCGACGACTTCGCCAAGCGCTTCCGCGAGGGCTTGCCCATCTCGGTCCACGAACTGCTCTACCCGCTGGCCCAGGCCTACGACTCGGTGGTGCTGGAGGCCGACGTCGAGCTGGGCGGCACGGACCAGAAGTTCAACCTGCTGGTAGGCCGGGAAATCCAGAAGGACTTCGGGCAGCCGCCGCAGATCGTGGCCACTACTCCGCTGCTCAAGGGGCTGGACGGCGTCCAGAAGATGTCTAAGTCCCTGGGCAACTATGTCGGCATCACCGAGCCGCCCGAGGAGATGTTCAACAAGCTGATGTCCATCAGCGACCAGCTCATGCTCGAGTACTACGACCTGCTCACGGACCTGAGCGTGCCGGAAATCGAGCTGCTGCGGCAGCGCGTCGCCTGCGGCGACCTCCATCCCATGGAGGCCAAGATGGACCTGGCCCGGCGCATCGTCGCCGATTTCCACTCGCGAGCCGAGGCCGAGCGCGCCGCCGAGGAGTTCACCCGCGTGGTTCGCCAGGGGCAGGCGCCTTCCGACATTGAAACCGTGCCGCTGCCCGAGGGCGTCCGCCACGCCGGCGGCATACGCCTGGACAAGCTGCTGGCCCGCCTGGGCCTGGCCGACTCAGTTAGCGACGCCGCGCGCAAAATCAAAGCTGGCGCCGTCGAGATCAACGGCCGCAAGGTCACCGAGCTGATCCTGGCCGATGCACCCGCCGAGATGGTGATTCAGGCAGGCCGGCGGTGGAGACGGGTCACGGGTGGATGATGCCCCGCAAGCGCTACCTCTGGAAACTCAAGCACCGCGAAATCCAGCTCGGGGACCGCACCCTCATCATCGCCATCCTCAACGTGACGCCGGACTCCTTCTCCGACGGCGGCAACTACCTGGACCCCGACCGCGCCTTCGCCCGCGCCCTCGAACTGGAGGAGCAGGGCGCCGACATCATCGACATCGGCGCCGAGTCCACGCACCCGGGCGCAGCTCGCGTCTCGGAGGCCGAGGAGAAGCGCCGCCTGATGCCGGTGCTCAAGCGCCTGCGCGGCAAGCTCAGTGTGCCCGTGTCGGTGGACACTTACAAATCCGGCGTGGCGGCCAATGCGCTGGAGTTGGGCGCCGAGATCATCAACGACCCTTCGGGGCTGACTTTCGACTCGAAGCTGGCGCGGGTGGCGGTCGAGCACGACGCCGGGCTGATCCTGAACCACATGCGCGGCACGCCCGACACCTGGGCCAAGCTGCCTCCTCTGTCCGACGTCATGGGCGCCATCATCCACGATTTCGAGGCCTCGCTGCACCGCGCCGCGCGCGCCGGCATGGACCGCGCGCGCCTGGTGATCGATCCCGGCTTGGGCTGCGGCAAGCGCGGCGTGCAGAACTCGGAGATCCTGGCGCGGCTGGCCGAGCTGGCGCGGCTGGACCTGCCCATCCTGGCCGGGCCTTCGCGGAAGTCCTTCCTGGCGCAGTCCACGGAGCGCGAAACGCAGTTCGCCAGCGCCGCGGCCGTCACCGCGGCGATTCTGGCGGGGGCTCACCTGGTGCGCGTCCACGATGTCGCCGAGATGCGCGCGGTGGCCAGCGTAGCCGACGCGATTCTGAAGGCGGTTTAGAGCCGTTGGCACTTCGGACAGAAGTGCGTCCCGCGCTGGCCGATGACAATGCGCCGGATCGGGCCGCGGCACCGCGGGCAGGGCTCGCCGGTGCGCCCATACACCTTGAGTTGGAGCTGGAACCGGCCGGGCTGGCCCTCGGCGTCCACGTAGTCCGAAACCGACGTGCCCCCGCTGGCGATGGCCGCCTCCAGTACCTCGCGGATGGCCCGGTGCAGCCGCGCCGCGCGCTGCGGGCTGAGCCGCGCCGCCACGGCTCGCGGATGAATGCCCGCGCGGAAGAGCGCCTCGTCAGTGTAGATGTTCCCCAGGCCGCGCAGGAACGTTTGGTTCAGCAGCAGCGGCTTGAGGGCCCCGCGGCGATGCTGTAGGCGCTCGACGAACTCCGCCTTTGAGATCTCGGGCGCCTCCGGCCCCAGCCGCGCAATGCGCTCGGGCAGCGTCGCGGCCAGCTCGATGCGCCCGAACTGGCGCGGATCATCGAAGAGCAGGCTGCCGTTGTCGAGAATGAACAGGGCGCGCGTGTGGGGCCCGCGCTCGCCGTTCCACAGCAGGCTGCCGGTCATGCCCAGGTGGATGGCCAGCAGCAAACCACTTTCAAACTCAATGACCAGGTGCTTGCCGTAGCGGCGCACGGCCCGCACCGTCTGGCCGCGCAGCCGCGCTGCGATCCGCCCGCCGCGCCGGCGCGCCACGCGCCAGGCGAGGAACTGGGCCTCGAGCAACCGCCGGCCGAGCAGGCGCGGCTCCAGCGCCCGGCGTATGGTCTCGACTTCAGGCAGTTCCGGCATCTACCGTAGAATAGCTTGCCGAGGTGTGGGGCGAGCCTCCGGCTTGCCGGGTGCCCTCTGGGCGGGCATGCCGGCTGTCGCCCCGGCGAAGCACATGGGCAGCCGCACTGCCCTGATCCGGCCAAGGATCAGGCTGCGGGGCTCACTTCGATCTCGCCTGCGACGGTCTTGGGTTCGGGGATTGGCTCTCCAAACTCCCTGATGACCTGAAGATGCCCCTCGATGGCCTCGCGGATGTTGCGGGCTGTTTCCTCGAGTGTCTCGCCAGTTGTGATGCAGCCCGGAAGGTCGGGCACGTAGGCCGCCCAGTTGCTCTCGGCCCGCTCGTAGATGACGGTGTACTTCATTTACTCCTCCCCTCCAGCCCCGCAGCCTTCAAGATGGACTTCAGCGTGCCCACCGGCAGCTCGTGGTTCGGGTGGCCGGGAATCGTCACGACATTAGGTTTTGACGGGTGCTTGAAGTGGCGATGACTGCCGGTTGTCCGAACATGCCTCCACCCATCCGATTCTACCAATCGGATCAGATCTCGGATCTTCACAATCCCACGATAGCAGCGCCGAGCTGAGGTCCGCGGACTGCTCTTCGCCGAAATCCAGCGCTGGCTGCGCAGGCGGTAGGGTGAGCATTCTTGCTTGCCGGGTGCCCTCTGGGCGGGCATGCATGCCGGCTTTGAACAAGGCCGACCCGAAAGTCGGCCGGCAAGCCGGAGGCTCACCCCACGTGCTATAAAGGTTTAAGGAACGAGCCACCCTAGCTCAGTTGGCAGAGCGGCTGATTCGTAATCAGCAGGTCGCCGGTTCGACCCCGGCGGGTGGCTCCAGAGTTTCCACTAGGGCAGGCGCAGATCCGCCCGCGACGCGGCTCAGGCTGCGGTTCGGACTTCGATTACTACCTTCCTGTGCAAGGCCCCGAAGGCCCCTTCCAGTTGCTCCAGTCGGGAATGGTGGTCCAGATCGAAAAGGCGGTCGATGTTGGACTTGGGGATGCCGAGCCTCCGAGCCAGGTCAGCCTTGCGAAGTCCTGACGCGCGCCACGCCTGATAAAGCATGGCCTTCGCGTCTTGCAGCGCCGGGAGCGAGACCAGGCGGTAGTGCCGACCTCGGCGCTTTGACGGGCGGGGAAGATCAAGATTGCTCTCGATGCAATCCGCGATGAGGATCTTCAGAAGGTCCGCAGCCATTACCATCGCTTCCTCCAGGGTCTCCCCCTGGGTCGCGCCGAAGGAGAAGTCCGGGAAGGTGACGACATAGCCGCCAGCCTCCCTGTCGAGTTCAAACAAAGCCGGATATTGCAGCATCTTCTCCGCTCCCGCCAGCGCTTCAGCCCACTTGCGGTCAAACCTCTAGTGTAATCACTTCTGATAACCAGGTCAAGCGTTGGACGGCGGCAGGAAAGGCCCTCATTCCTGCCTCGCCCGGCCAAGAACTCTAACCTCTGGTCAGCCGGCCTCCGTCTCGGCTTGCGAGCCCGGGCACAAGCTGCTAGTCTGTCTTGATATGCGACGTAGAGAATTCTTCGGAAGAACAGGCTGCTGCGCGGCAGCGCTCGCGGGCACGACGGCGGCAGCGCAAGACCCCACGCAACCGGTGGTCGCGCCGCTCAGACAGCGCTATACCTTCGAGATCGAGGTCGTAGGGCCACCCAAGTCGTTGTGCCACGCGCACAAGCTCGGGCAGCGCTTCGCCTATCCGGAGGACCTCGGGAAAATCTGCCCCTGGCTGCGCGACTCAATGAGCGGCTTTCTGCGGGCCATGGAATGGGGCGCCGTGTTCCCCTGGGACTACGACGGCACGCCCTACAAAAAGGTGAGCGACCCGAAGGGCATTGCCACGGAGTTCGTCCGTTGCCCCGATCCGACCTCGAACGGCATCGTCGTCAAGATTACGCGCCGCGCGGTCAAGAGCTGAGACGCATTTTGCCTCGGAGCACTACGGGCCTCCGGTTCGGCCCCGGCGGGCGGCTCCAGGCCAGCCCTTTCCCAATCAGTTGATGGGGACCCGCTGCCCAAGGGCCCCGGGGCGCACCCCTCTGGGCTATAATCACTCAGAGGGCAGAGGCTGTGTCTCCTGAGTACATCGAAGAGCGCGAAGGCGCCTTTTATGTCGTCGGGAGCCGGGTGTCGTTAGCCTCGATCATCTACGCCTTCCGCGACGGAGCCTCCCCAGAAACCATCCGGCAGAGCTTTCCTTCCCTCTCGCTGGCCCAGGTGTACGGTGCCATCGCCTTTTATCTGAGCCATACGCGGGAGTCGGAAGCATACCTTCAGGAGCTGAAGCGGAAGTGGCAAGAGCTCGAGCGCAACGGGCAAGCGCCTGGCGAAGAACTCCAAGCGAAACTTGAGCAGGCGCGGCAACAAATGTTTGCCGAGCAGGCCTGATCCGCCGATTGCTCGCCGACGCCGATCTGAACCTGGCTATCGTCTCGGGCGTGCTGCGGCGCAGCCGGGACCTGGACTTCAAACGAGCAGAGGAAGTTCCGCTCGAAGGGCTGGAGGATCTGGCGGTCCTGACGGTGGCAGCACAAGAACACCGAGTGCTGGTCAGCCATGACTTCAGCACGCTGCCCGACCATCTCCGCGAGTTTGTCTGCGAGCGCACCAGCCCCGGGGTGATTCTGATCCCACAGGAGTTCAGTATCGGGAAAGCAATCGAGAGCCTGCTGTTGGTCTGCGAGGCGTGCGACCCGCCGGATCTGGAGAACCGAATCTGCTTGCTACCGAGTTTCGTGATGTACGGGTTCTAAGGTCCGCCGGTCTCCGGAAATCCTGAGGGCCCGCTGGCTACGCCCGCTCCACACAAAACGGGGGTACACCTTGTTTGCCGAACCGGAAGGCCCGGAAGCGGAAGTCATCCACATCTACCAAGAGGAACCCGACTGGGACGGTATCGCGCGCGAAGCGGGCACCACCGCGGACGTGGATGCGTTGAAACCGTGGTGGCACGCGGTGATAAACTGCGGCCTATGAAGAACACCGTCTACTGCACGCGTGGCCTCACGCTGGCAGACCAGGCCGCCCAGGCTCTCACGGACGCCGTGGATCGCCTGGAGAAGAAGCGCGCAGAAGCCTTCCCTCCACGGAAGGCGGAACTCGAGGGCGGGAGGCCGATGAAATGAGCATCCTCGATCTGCTGTTTTTGAACTTTTGGATGACTGGATTCAGTCTCGTCGTTCTCCCTACGAGTCTGTGGGTTCTGGTTGACGCAACCACTCTCAAAGTGAAGAAGGGAAAGCTGGGGGGCGGCGTCTTCGATATGGGGGTAGCTGGGTGGTTCTTCTCGTGTTTGCTTCTATGGATTGTGGCTTTCCCTGGGTACCTCGCAAAGCGAGGAGAGTACAAGCGGTTGAAGGATGGAAAGACAAACACCCTTACGGACCTTCAGACGTTGGCCGATCTGAGAGACCGAGGCGTGTTGACCGCCGAGGAGTTTGAGGCAAAGAAGGCGGAACTACTCAAACGGATCTGAGGGGGATGATTACGCAAACGCGCATTCTCATCCGCTTGGCAGCAGAAGCTCGTGACAGCCACGCTGGCAGCCAACGGCGTTGGGCCGTGTGTCTGTGAGTGTCCACTGTGGACGAAGGAATAGACAGAACGCGCTGTGAAATCACCAGAGAAAACGCCAGAGACGGCGCTCTGTGGGATTCGTAATCAGCCGGTCGCCGGTTCGATCCCGGCGGGTGGCTCCAGCGAGTCCTGAGGCGGCCAAACAGCGACAGATTTCGCGCGGGAGTAATCAGCCACGGGCGTCGCTCAGCCGGCCGCGAAACTGGACCACACTCAGGCCGGGGTGGACGACCCAGACCGGGTTCCACCGACTCTGCCTTCGGCCCACCGCAAAGTGGCCTCGGCAATCTTGAGGCACTGCTGGTAGAGCTCGCTAGTGACCTCGGGACCGGCGCCGGGGTAGCGGGCCTCGAAGGCGAAGCGGGTCAGATCCTCTGCCCGCCGGACCTCCGGTGGCACTCCAATCCCGCCTTCGGCCAGCAGGTCGAGTAGCCGGGCGAGATTATGTGTGTAGGGGAAAGCCCAGCCCAGGTTGCTCCGCGCCCGGTTGAGCCACTCCCGAGGGTCGTCAGGCTGGTACCGCTTCGCGCTCATAGATCGGCTTGCCATCCTTCATGGCGGGGTGGATCACGAGGCAGAAGCTGTTGCGATACGTCTCCGCCTGTTCTGGAGTGACGAGAACCACATCCACTGGCGTGTCGAGTTTCGACAGGGCCGCGTAAATCTCTGTGATCGTCCGGTGATAGTCGTACTCGCCGCCTTTGATCACGAGCAGGTCCAGGTCGCTACCGGGCCGCAACTCCCCACGCGCGCCCGAGCCAAACAGAATGATCCGCTCCGGGTCCGCCACCTCCACGATCCGGCGCACCGCCTCCTCCAGAACTTGCGGCTGCACCTGGACGTCGGCCCGCTGGATCTGCTCCAGAACGGTCATACCTGTATCGTACACCGGCTGACTCCGCGCGATTAAGCGGCGGTCGAGGCGGCCTGGTGCGGAAGGGTCGAGACGTCCCTCGACCTGGCAGCCTGAAGGCCGCGCCACCTCACCGTGGCGTACCAGCTCCGGCTCTACATCGCCGAGCGGAGTTTCCCCACATCGTCGCCGCACCGACATAGAATTGGGGTGTGTTGTTCCAACTATCTGCCGCAAGCCTTTTGCTGCTAGCCTCGGTGGCCTTTCCCGCGGACCTCTTCAAGGACGACTTCTCCCGGTTCCCGCCGCGCGTGTTCTCCGAGCCCATCAAGCAACTGACCAACGCCATCCAGGAGTACCACTACCTTGCCCACCGCGGGGTGCCGCTGGAGCCGTGGGCCAACGCTATCTGCCACGACGATGTGTGGGCTGGCGGCGACGAGGACGGTAAGCCGTACCTTGAGCAGCACACGGTCAACACGCTCGCCAGGCTGATGAATCCCCTGCTGATCACGGGGGACCCGGAGTGGCTCGACTACACGCTCGAAGTCAAGGTCCGGCCGCTGTCGCTGGCCGACATGGCGGGCATCGTCTTCCGTTACCACACCAACCGCCACTACTACCTGTTCGCGCTCACCCAGGGAAGCCGCGCCGTCCTGCGACTGCGGCTGCCTGAGGAGAAGAGATACCGCGTGGCCGAATGGAAGGATCTCGGCGCGGCGGAGTTCCCCTATGACGTCAGGCGCTGGTACACGCTGAAAGTCGAAAACGACGGCCCGCTCATCCGCGCCTACGCGGACGGCAAGCTCCTGATTGAGGCCCGCGATTCCGAGATCCTCAAAGGCAAGATCGGCGTCACAGCGAACATCCCGGCCCGCTTCACTGACGTGCGGGTGAGCGCAACGCCGGAGGTGGAGCGCAAGATCAAGGAGCGCATTGCGGCTCGGGAGGCCGAACTGGCGCGGCTGCGCGCGGAGAACCCGAAGCCGAAGCTCTGGAAGAAGTTCGACACGCCCCGCTTCGGCGCGGGCCGCAACGTCCGCTTCGGAGACCTGGACGGCGACGGCCAGCTCGACATGCTGATCGGGCAGAATGTCCGCAAAGCCTCGGCGAATTCCTTCGACCACCTCAGTTGCCTGACCGCGGTGAACCTGGACGGAAAGGTGCTCTGGCAGATCGGCCGCCCGGACCCTTACAACGACGTCCTGGCCAACGACACGCCCTTCCAGATACACGACCTCGACGGCGACGGCGCCAGCGAAGTGGTCCTGGTCAAGGACTTCAAGATCCAGGTCCTGGAAGGCCGCACGGGCAAGCTCAAGCAATGGGCCTGGATGCCCGATGCGCCGCGCGACAACAAGGAACGCCCCTATGAGATGGAGGTCGGCGACTCGATTCTCTTTGCCGATTTCACGGGCCAGGGCCGGCCCCAGGAGGTCGTAATCAAGGACCGCTACCGAACCTTCTGGGTGTTCGACAACCGCCTCAAGCTGCTATGGATGAGCCAGGCCAACACCGGGCACTACCCGTACACAGTTGACGTGGACGGCGACCGCCGCCAGGAGATGGTCATCGGCTACTCGATGTACGCTCCGACCGGCCAGCGCCTGTGGACCCTCGACGGCAAGCTGAGTGATCACGCCGACGGCATCGCCCTGGGCAACTTCTCCGGCGACCCGCAGCGCCAGCCGCGGGTCTACATCTTCGGCAGCGACGAGGGGTTCCTGATGACGGACCTCGAGGGAAACATCCTGACGCGCTCGCGCATCGGGCACACGCAAAGCCCCAGCGTCGCCAGGTTCCGTCCGGAGCTGGCGGGGCTTCAGTTGATCACCGTCAACTTCTGGCGGAACCCGGGCATCGTCACCTTGTTCGACGCCGACGGTCGCATGTTGGCCCAGGAGGAGCCCATTCACACCGGCAGCCCGCTGCTGCCCGTCAACTGGCGGGGCGACGGGCAGGAGTTCGCCATGCTCTCAGCCAACGTCGCCGAAGGCGGCATGCTCGACGGGCGCCTCCGCCGGGTCGTCCTGTTCCCCGACGACGGCCATCCCGACCTTGCCTTCAACGTGCTCGACCTCACCGGCGACCCCCGCGACGAGGTAGTCGTCTGGGACGCCAGCCGCGTCTGGATCTACACCCAGGACCGCCCGTTCCAGGGGAGCCGGATCTACGCTCCCGAGCGTAACCCTGACTGCAACGAGTCCAACTACCGGGTCAACGTTTCGCTCCCGGCCTGGAAAGAGGTCGTCGGGGCGCGATGATCCCCCGAGCCGCCATCGAGCCCGCTGCGGCGCCAGGCCGGTTGGGATAGGATGGTTTGGCGGGCTGTGTTTTCAACAGCTTACAGCCCCCGCAGCCCCTCCCTCAAAGATTTCTCCGGCCCCTCTAGCATTGAGTCGGGTTCTGGTTCATAATACTGTCGAAGGGGAGGTTTCAACATGAGTGAGCGAACGAGAGCGGTTTCTGTATCGTTTATCCTGATGGCGGTCTTGCTAGCGGCTCCGTTGGCGGTGGCGCAGACCACGAATGCGTCGATAGTGGGGATTGTGACCGATCCCTCCGGAGGAGCTGTCCCTGGAGCCACCATTACTGTAACGAATATTGCCACCAAAGTCAGCCGGTCGGTTACCACCAACGAGGTGGGCGCCTACACCGTGGCTCCCTTAATCCCCGGCCGCTACGAGATCAAAGCCAGCAGCACGGGCTTTCGGACGCGGGTCCAGCCGGGGGTGGTGCTGGAAACCGGTGCGGTCGTGAAGGTGGACTTTCAGTTGGACATAGGCGCCATCACCGAGAGCGTCGAGGTGACCGGCGCCGCGCCGATCTTGCAGACGCAGGAGACGTCCGTGGGCGTCGTGGTGACGACGTCGCAACTGGAGCGCATCGCGGTCAATGGGCTGAACTTCACGCGGCTGATGGTCCTGATGGCCGGCTCCAGCGACTACTCTTCCAGCCAGTCGATCGGGAGCGAGGCGGGCATGTCGCCCGTGTCGATCAATGGCCAGAGACAACAGGACAACAACTTCACCATCGATGGCGTGGACAACAACATCATGTACAAGAGCTCCGGGTATGGCGCGCCGCCGATGGCGGCCATCCAGGAGTTCCGGGTGGCCACCAACAACTCGGCCGAGTACGGGCGGAGCGCGGGCGCCAATGTTAACGTCGCCATCAAGTCCGGCACGCGCGATCTGCACGGCAGTGTCTACGAGTACTTGCGCAACGACAAGTTCGACGCCAACGACTGGTTCGCCAACCGGCAGAAGACGGGCAAGGTGCCGTTCCGCCAGAACCAGTATGGAGTGGCGGTCGGAGGCCCGGTGGTGCTGCCCAAGATCTACAACGGCCGCGACTCCACCTTCTGGTTCGTGAGCTGGGAGGGGTACCGGCGCCGCCGTGGCAACACCGCGATCAACACCACTCCGATTGCCGAGCAGCGCACGGGCGATTTTTCGATGGTCACGGCGCGCATCTTCGACCCGAAGACCGGCGTGCTGGGATCCGACGGAAAGATCGTGCGACAGCCGTTTGCGGACAACAAGATCCCGGCGAATCGCATCCACCCCGGCATGAAGTATTTGACGGACCTGCTCATGCCGCTCCCGAACCGGTCCGGCCTGACCAGCAACTACATCATGACCGATTCGACCGCGAACGACCGGGACATGGTGGTGCTGCGCGGGGACCGGACCCTGGGAACGAAGGACAACATCTTCGGGCGTTACCTGCGCCAGCGGGTGGGGCAGGACAGCCCGACCAATTACCGGACCTACGCCAGCACGAACCGCATCGACTCGGACAACCTGGGCCTGGGCTGGAATCACACTTTTGGCCCCGCCACCGTGCTGGAAGCCAGGTACGGCTACAACCACCCGAATAACCTCAGCGCATTCCCGCACTACTTCAACACGACCCGGGCGGACTCCCTGAGCAAGGCCGGCATCACGATGTACGACCCGAACGGGTATGGCGGCCCGGTCCCGTCCTTCAACGCGATCGGGCAGTTTACCATCGGCGGTGGCGGCGGCGAGACCATCATCGACACCGATCACCAGTTCGAAGTAAAGCTGGGCAAGATGATCAGGCGCCACTCGCTGAGAATGGGCGGCATGTACGTGCGCCGGGCCATGGACGCGTTCTTCTCCAACCCGACCAACGGCAGCGCGGATTTCTACCAGGACGTCTCCGGTTCCGGGACCGTCTCGGGGAGCGGCCACAGCTTCGCCACGCTGCTCTTGGGTTACCCCTCCTACATCCGCCGGGGATTGGGCATTCCGAACGCCCAAGGCAGACAGAACGACCTGTCGGCCTTCTTCCAGGACGACTGGCGCGCCACCGACAAGCTGACGCTGAACCTGGGCGTTCGCTGGGAGGGATTCAACCGCCCCTACGACGCCCAAGACAAAGCCGGCAACCTGCTCATCACTCGCGACCCGCAGACCGGCAAAGTTGAGGCCCAGCTCATGTGGGCCGGGGTGAACCCGCTGCCGGCGCCGGATACCGGCAAGGTGGGTGAGCCGCCCCGCCAGTTGGGCTACGGCCGTTCGCTCATGAAGAGCCGCTGGTTCAACTTCGCTCCCCGCGTCGGGATCGCGTATCAGGTCAACTCGAAGACGGTGATCCGGACGGGCTTCGGCATCTTCCACGCCACGACGTTCATGCAGGAGTTGAACGATCTGCGGAAGTTCTGGCCCTACCTGCCGCAGCAGGAGTTCAGCCCCAACCGCGGCGCGCTGCCGGATCTGTCGATCTCCGACGCGGGCCCGTCGTTTTCGAGTACGCAGGCCATCGGCGGCTGGCCGCAAGACCCCAACAACCGCACGCCCTACTCGCAGCAGTGGAACTTCTTCATCCAGCGCCAGTTGGCGCAGGAAATGATTCTGGACGTGGGCTATGTCGGCTCCGCCAACAGGCGCCAGATCGGCTACGTCGGGTGGAACAACGCCCTCAAGCCCGCCCCTGGGGACGTCGCGGCGCGGCGTTTGCTGGCGAGTTCAGGTTTTACCGGCAACCTGGACGGCGGCAGCAACGTGTTCAGCTCGGAGTACAACGCCTTGCAGGTCAAGCTGAACAAGCGGTTCAGCAAGGGCCTCCAGGTCATGGCGAACTACACCTGGGGCAAGTCGATGGACGACCAGTCCTCGCTGCCCGAGGCAAAATACCAGGACTTCCTGAACCGGCGGGCCGACTGGTCGCGGTCGAGCTGGGACATCAAGCATGTTTTCAAGAACGGCTTCCTGTATGACCTGCCGTTCGGCCGCGGCCGAACCCTGGGCGGCAACTGGAACCGGCCGGTGGATGCGCTGCTGGGCGGGTGGTCCGTCCAAGGCATCGTTCAGCTTCAGGGCGGCGCGCCCCGCAATGTCCGAACGGGAGGGGACCGGGCCAACGTCGGCAAGACTCAGGAGCGCCCCGACGTGCTGCGCAACCCGAACCTGCCGCGGGACCAGCGCACGGTGGACCGCTGGTTCGACACGACCGCCTTCAAGATGCCCGAGCTTTTCACGTTCGGAAACGCGGGTGCGTTCATGGTCGAAGAGGACGGGCGGGCAATCATCGACCTATCGATCGGGAAGAAGTTCCGCATAGTCGAGAGGCAGACGATCGAGTTCCGCTCGGAGTTTTTCAACCTCCCGAACCATGTGAGCTTCACGATGCCATCCACCGGTACCCTCGTGAGCGCGGCGACCTTCGGGCAGATCACCACCGCCACCTCGGCGCGGCAGATCCAGTTCGCCTTGCGGTATTCTTTCTAGAGGAGACAACAAAGACCCCCGGCCGGCCCGCCCGGCTGGGGGTTTCCTCCATGTGATCGGCTGTTCCAAACCGCGGCCTTGGCTGGCCGCCGCGCTTCTTTTCTGCCATCCGCAGTCCACTTTCGCCCAGGGCATGATCACCGGCGGGGCGACCGCCGTCTCGCGTGCCGCTTTTTCGGGCAGGCCGTTCCCCGTCTCGTTCGTGGATGTGGCGGCCGAGGCCGGCCTGCGCATGAAGTTCACCTCGGGCAACGAGACCAGAAAGAAATTCGTCATCGAAGCCAACGGCAGCGGCGTCGCTTTTCTGGACTACGACAACGACGGCCGGCTGGACGTTTTCCTGGTCAACAGCTCGCGGCTGGAAGGCTTCCCCGATGGCGCCGCCCCAACGAACTACCTTTACCGCAACGCGGGCGACGGCCGGTTTGTGGATGTAACGCGCCAGGCGGGCCTGGACCGTTCCGGCTGGGGCAACGGCGTCTGCGCCGGGGACGTGGATAACGACGGCAACATTGACCTGTTCGTCACCTACTGGGGCCCCAACGCCCTTTACCACAACAACGGGAACGAGACGTTTACCGACATCACGACCCGGAGCGGCCTGGCCGGCAACCCCAGGCAGTGGAGCACCGGCTGCACATTCCTCGATTACGACCGCGACGGCCATCTGGACCTGCTGGTCACCAGCTACCTCGACTTCCAGCCCGAGCGCACGCCCCTACCCGGCCAGTTCCCCTTCTGCACCTGGAAAGGCGCGCCGGTCTACTGCGGCCCGCGTGGCCTTCCCTTCGGCACGGCGAACCTTTATCACAACCGGGGCGATGGCGTCTTCGACGACGTGTCGCTGATAGCCGGGATCCGGCAGGCCAAGGACTTCTACGCCTTCACCGCGGTGGCCACAGATTTGAACGCAGACGGCTGGACCGACCTCTACATCGCCTGCGACTCCACGCCCAGCCTTTTCTTCCGAAACAACAAAGACGGCACGTTCCGGGAGATCGGCACCGAAGCCGGGGTCGCCTACAGCGAGCACGGGGCCGAGCAGGCCGGAATGGGCTTGAGCGTGGGCGACTTCAACAACGACGGTCGCCTGGACATCCTCAAGACCAACTTCGTCGGCGACTACCCCAACCTGTACCGCAATCTCGGCAAAGGGATCTTCGATGATGTGACCGTCCGGGCGGGCTTGGCGGTGAATCCGGACTACGTGGTCTGGGGCACCGGCTTCGCGGATCTGGATAACGACGGCTGGCCGGACATCCTCCAGGTCAGCGGCCACGTCTACCCCGAGGTGGAGTCAATTGACAAAACGGAGAAGTACAAGAAGCCCCGCCTGGTCTACCGCAACCTGGGCAACGGGCGCTTCGAAGACGTCTCTGCCATGGCCGGCCCGGGCATCGCCACGCCCTTCGCCAGCCGCGGCGCGGCCTTCGGCGACTTCGACAACGACGGCGACATCGACGTGCTGGTCATGAACATGCACGAGCCGCCCAGCCTGCTCCGCAACGACCTCAAGAATGCGAACCACTGGATCAAGGTGCGGCTCGAGGGCACGAAATCGAATCGCAGCGCCATCGGCGCGGTGGTCAGCCTGGCCGCCGGCGGGCTTACCCAGACCCAGGCCGTCCTCAGCCAGTCGAGCTTCCTCTCTCACAACGACCTACGCCTGCACTTCGGGCTCGGCAGCGCCGACCGCGCCGACCGGATCACCGTCCACTGGCCCTCCGGGGAGACTGAGGAGTTCCCCGGCGCCGCCGCCGGGACGTTAGTGCTGCTGCGGGAAGGCTCCGGGCAGACGCAGCTCGTGGAGTTGCCCAGATGAAGCCCGCGCTGCTGGCCTTGGCCCTCCTGCTCGGACAACAGAGCGATCCCGATGCGCTCTCGGAGAAGGCCACCGAACTGGCGAAGCAACAGCGTTATGACGAGGCGGCCGCCCTCTGGCAGCGCGCCCTCAAGCTCCAGCCCGACTACTTCCCCGCCCTGTTCAACCTGGGCTACATGGAGGTCACGCGCTCGCGCTTCCAGGCAGCCGAGCCCTTCCTGGCGCGCGCCGCCCGCGTGAAGCCGGACGACTTCAACACGCGCTATCTGCTCGGCTCCGCGTTGGTCAACCTCGGCCGGAGCGAGGACGGGCTGCGCCAGTGGCGCGCCGCGCTGAAGATCCAGCCGCGCAACGTCCGGCTGACGCAGGTGATGGCCGTCGAGTACAGCAAGGGCCGTTACTTCGCCGAATCCGCCGCCCTCGCCCGCCGCGCCCTGGAGCTGAACCCCGACGACCCGAACGCCTACTTCATCGCCATCAAGGCCTGCCAGGATGCACAGGACGGCGCCGCCATGGAGATCGCCCGCCGCGCGGCGGAGAAGTTTCCTGATTCCGCCAGAGCCAACTTCGAATACGCCTTTCACCTTCAGAAAATCGGCCGGGCCACCGAAGCCATTCCGCACTTGAAGAAGGCCATGGCCGCCGACCCCAGCTATGAGGAGCCGTTCTTCTTCTATGGCGACCTGCTGCTCAGGGAGGAGCGCTACCAGGAGGCCAGCCCTTATTTCCGCCAGGCCCTCAAGAACCGGCCGGACTACGTGGTGGCCGCCGTCGCTCTGGCCAAGGCGCTGATGAGCCTGGAGCGTTACCCGGAGGCCCTAAGGGAGCTCGAGCAGGCGCTCAGCCTACAGCCCAAGCACCCGCATCCTCACCTGCTGCTCTCCCAGGTCTACTTCCGCCTGGGAGAGGAGCAGCGGGCCCGCGAGGAGAAGGAGATCTCTCTGCGGTTGCGCCGCGCCGATCCGACCATCATGGAGTCCCCGCAGGGCCGGCCTTTTCCGGCCGAGACGACGGGAACCCGGTGATTCCCATCTATTGTTAATAGATAAGAGCCGTGCTACGATGAATCGTGTACAGAAGCGGGAGGTCCATGGCCACGGTCACCATTTCGATGCCCGATTCCCTCAGGGAGTTCGTGGAAGCCCAGGTCGAGACCGGAGGTTTCGGCAATGTCAGCGAGTATTTTCGATCGTTGCTCCGGGATGCACAAGCTCGGGAGGCCGACGCCCGGCTGGAGGCGTTGCTGCTACAGGGTTTGGAGTCGGGCGAGGACTTTGAACTCACGCGCGAATTCTGGCGCCGCTTGAAAGCCGAAGCCGCCCGATCGCTGGCGTCGCGGCGAAAGCGCAAGTGAAACACGTCATTCGCCCTGCTGCCAAAAGGCCTCCGCTCGTGGCCGGTGTCGGGTTTCGACGATATCAGGGTCTACTACCTGGCCACCGGATCACATGTGCGAGTGGTCCGCGTTCTCCACGGCAAGCGGGACGTGGCCCCCATCCTCGAAGATGCTCAGGAGCAGTAGTGAATGACGGCCTCCACCGCTGCGGTCGGGGCCGCCTACGCCGCGCCGATCCGAGCATCATGGAGTCCCCGCAGGGCCGGCCTTTTCCGGCCGAGGCCCGCTGAATCAGAACACAAACCGCAGCCCGAGCTGGATCTGCCGGGAAGTTGTCGTGGTGGAGGTAATTCTCCCCGCCGAGTTCACCGGCTCCAGGCGGCTGTTGTAGAGCGAGAGCTCCAAAGGGATCTGAAAGTTGGGCCGGTTCGTGAGGTTGAACCCCTCCACCCTTAGCTTCAGGCTCTCCCGCTCCCTTCGCCAGAGGGTCTTGTGGATTGCCAGGTCGAGATTGAACAGGCCTGGGCCGGTGAGCGTTCCGCGGCCCAGGTTCCCGTAGGTCCCGGCCGCGGGAACGGCAAAGGCCGCCGGGTTGAAATACCGTGCCGGGTCCCCGAGGATCACCCGGAGTCCGGGCTGGGCCACGTAGTCCGGTCGCTGACCCAGATCGCCTCTCATGGGCAACAACCGCGCCCGGTCGAATCCCACAAAGGGATTGAACGGCGGGCCGGTCTGCCACCGCAGCAGGCCGTGAAGCTCCAGGCCCGCAACCGCCGGTGACAACTCATAGGAGAAGTTCGCGCTCGCCGCGTGGCGCAGGTCGAAATCGGACCGTCCCCGGTTTTGCCGGTAGTTGAAAACCATCGGGATGTTGTCGCTGTTTTCAAAATCCTTGCGGAGGCTGGTCGAAGTCGTATCGATGGACTTGCCCCAAGAGTACCTTGCCTCGGCCCGGAAGCCCCGCCGCCATCGCCGCTCGAATGAGGCATGCAGGGAGTGGTAGTAGGAGTCGAACTGAGTTCGCCGCATCCCGATGTTGCCGAAGGCCGGGTTGACCCGCGGTGTGTTCGCCGGGAAGAAGATCCGCCCATCGGCCAGATACTCCGGGCGGGTGGGATTGATGTTGCCAATGGCGCCTGGCAAGTGGATGCCGCGCGTGGTCACGTAGGCCAGCCGGACCGCGCTATCGGGGCCCAGTTGCTGTTCGATGGCAACTTGTGCCTGCGCCGCGTAGGGCTGGTTCGGGCGGAACTCAAAGCCTTCCACGGTGCTCTCCGGCTGGGCGCTGGCCACGGCCGCCAGCAGGTTGGGGAAACTCGGGCTTCTCACGACCACGCGGTTGTAGAAGGGCGGCATTCGCACGCCCGCGATGAGGAAGTTGCGGGCGCCGAGAAGCTCGAAGAAAACACCTGCGCCGGCTCGGAGCACGGTCTTCCCCTGGCCGAGGGGATCCCAGGCCAGCGACACCCGCGGGGCGAAATTGTCCGCCGAGGGATTGCGGAAGAACGGCCCACCGACGGTCACTGCCTGGTCGGTGTCGGGGTTGGGCAGCGTGGCGATCTTCCCGTTCACCTCCTCCGGCGTTGAGTAGGCCTCGTACCGGAGGCCGAAGCCGAGCCCAACACGGGAGGCGGCCCGGTAGTTGAGCTGCACATAGGCGAAGAACAGGTTCTGTCTCCAGCCTCGCGCGGTGTTCGAGCCCGGCATCATTACGTCCGCCTGCTGGGCACGCGCCAGCAAGAAATCGGCCAGACTTCCGAACTGGTAGTACCCCATGGCGGTCAGGTCGGCCACTTGGTTGAGCTGCACCCGGTCGAAGCCTGCCCCCAGCAGAATCGTGCTGCGCCCGCGCACCTGAACCAGGTCCTGGTTGAGCTGATAGATGTTGGTGAGTTGAAGGCGCGGAGTCTGCCGCACCGCCGTTCCTCCAAGCTCGGTCAGCCCCTCTACGCGGATGGCACCGAGACCCCGGCCCGGAACGAACGCCAGTTCCGCCGGGATGTCCGGGCGCACGGGGGCGGTCTCCAGGTTCCAGACACGGCTGAAAGCGGCCCGAAAAGTCTGGATCGTGCGGGGTGAGTATATGCGCTGCGCTTCGCCGTGCGCGAACTGGTAGCGGGAAGTCATTGCGAAGCGCCACACATTCAGGGGATCGGGAGCAGCGCGGTCGCCATCATCGAACGTGTACCGGGCCGCCATTCTCAGAGCTGGGGAATGCAGGTAGTCGATCTTGCCCGCGGCGTAGTCCTCGCGGGTGCGGCGCACCGCCGGATGGATGAACTCGCCCGTCCCGTCGCCGAACTCGACGCCATTGGGCAGCGGAAACAGATCCAGGTATGGCCGGACCAGGGGCGAAACCGCCACGCGCTGGCTCGGTAGAATGCCCTGGCGCGAGTTTCTGTCCGGCACCACCACCCGCGTGGTCTCCCCGCGCGGCTCGCGAATCGCTTCGTAGTTGACCAGGAAAAACAGCCGGTTCGGACGGAGCGGCCCGCTCAGCATTCCTCCGAACTGATTGCGTCGCAGGGGCGGGATCTTCTCGTCCGGCTTGTCGAAGTAGTTTTTGGCGTCCAGAGCGCTGTTGCGCAGGAATTCGTAGGCGCTTCCGTGAAGCTCGTTCGCGCCGGACCTGGAGACCGCCGTGAGAATGGCGCCCGCGGCCCGGCCGTACTCGGCGCTGAACGGAGTGGTCACCAGCCGCAACTCCCGGATTCCCTCCGCGCCCAGCAAGGCCCCAGCGGCGCTGGCCGGAGCCGAGGCCGCCGCGTCATTGATGTAGATCCCGTCCATTTGGAAGCTGTTCTGCGCCGGCCGGGCGCCGTGAACCGAGATCTTGATGCCCAGTCCGTGGTTGGTCTCCCGGCTCGCCGTCGAGGCGATCGTGGCCCCGGCTTGCTGCACGGAAAGCTCGAACAAGTCCCGCCCGTTCAGCGGCAGGGTCGCGAGCTGCCCCTGGCTGATCGAGCCGCCCCAGTCGCCGGGGCTGGTGCTGACCAGGGGCGTCTCGCCCACCACCTCAATGCCGCTGCGCGATTCGCCGAGCACCAGCGCGAAGTTCACCCGCACTGTGTGTCCCGCTCCAAGCGCCAGACCCTTCTTGGTCTCCTCGCGGAAGCCGGGATGCGCAACCGTGATATCGTACAGGCCGGGCGCCAGCCCCAAGGCTTCGTAGTGACCCAGGCTGTCCGTAAGGACGGTGCGCTCGGCCCCGGTCCCGGTCTCCAGCACGCGCAGCCGTGCGCCGCGCACGCTTGCTCCCGAGGGATCCATCACGCTCCCCGCGATGGCGCCCGTGGTCTGCGCCCGGACGGCCAGCAGAGACAGGAAGAACATGGACAGCAGGATTGGCGCCTTCCTCAAGCGTCCTCCGTGCGCCACAACTCGTTCATGTCCCCCTCCCCGTCAGCCCGCCTCAACCTGCCGCGCCCATTCTCGCGCGCCCTCCAGAAATCGCCGGTCGATCAGGGCCTCGGGCGCGGCCGGAACCGGGCAGTATCCATTCCTGACGCACCAGTCGATGCAAAGCTGCATGCTGTTGACATCGATCTCGCCGTCTATGGATTGGTAAGCGCGACAGGCTTCGCGCGATCTCTGCGGATCCAGACGGTTGGATTTCGCGTACTCCTCCAGGAATCGCGGCGTCTTGCCGGCCACGAATTCGCGCACTCCGCGCAGGTAGGCGCCCAGAAACCGCGCCCCGGCGTCGGGATCGGCATCCAGCATTGAGACCCCGTAAACCACGTAGGCGTATTGGTGATTGGGAAGCACGTCGGCCAGCCCGATGCTCCTGATCACGTTGGGCGAGAGCCCCTCCAGGTCCCTGTCCAGGTAGGTGGCCGCGATGGCGTCGAGCTTGCCCCCGAGGAACGCCGCCGCCGCCTCGGGATGCGAGAGCGACTTCAGCTCGATGTCGGCGGCGGAAAGCCCCACCCGGCTCAAGATCACATCCAGCGCGAAGCCGGTCACATTGGTCCGGCCGGTTACTCCAACCCTTTTCCCCTTGAGCTGCCGGAGGTCCTTCAGCCCGCCCGGGAAGGCGCGCCGGTCCGCGTATAAGACGGCGCCATCATTGCAGCCGGCGACCGCGCGCTGGCGCCCGGCGACGATCCTGATTCTCGCGCCCTTTAGCACCGCATTGATCAGCGCCGGGCTCAAGGCGCCGAACGACACATCCAGTTGCCCGCGCGCCAGCAGCGGCAGGAAGCGAGTCGGATCGCCAAGCTGCTCGACCACCACCCGAAAGCCGGCCTTCCGGAAGTACCCTTGTTCCAAGGCCAGGTGAAACGGGCAGGCGGAGAGGCTGGGGTACACCGACACGCGGACTCGCCGTTCCACTTCCCGCCCGGCCCGCGAGGAGCACCCCGCAAGGCTGGCTACAGCCAGGGACAGGACTGTTCTGCGTTCCATCATTTCGCCCTGCGGGTCTCTGTCCAGTCTACACGCTCGGGCCGCGCCGCGGTGGCCCGCGTACTAGTACGCTCGGCGGCCGCATCCTTTTGGGTAATGCCACCGCTGTTCTGTTGTCTGCCGCGCACCCGCAATGCACGATGAGAAGACAGACTGCTCCGAGATCGTGTATACTCACCAGACTGGAGGGATCGCACCCGGCAGTCCGGGCGAAAGGGGTAGTTGTGCGCTCGGAGGGGAATACATGCGCCTAAGCTGTGCCGGCATTGACGTCACCTTCCCGTCCCCGGCGGGTCCCCTGCCGGCCCTGCGCAGCGTGAGCTTCGCCATTGCCTCGGGCGAGTTCGTCTCGGTCGTAGGACCGAGCGGCTGCGGCAAGACCACGCTCCTCAGGGTACTGGCCGGCATGCTCACGCCGCAGGAGGGGGTGGTCGAGCGCATTCCCGTGACACCCGGCACCGATGGGCTGATCCTGTTAGTGTTCCAGGAGAACAGCCTGTTCCCCTGGATGACCGTGCTGGAGAACGCCGCCTTTGGGTTGCGCATGCAGGGTTGCGGGAAGCAGGAACGCGAGGCGCGGGCGCTGGAGCTGCTGCGGCGGTTCGGCCTGGCCGGCCGGGAGTACGACTATCCCCACCAGTTGTCGCTGGGGATGAAGCAGCGCGTGGCGGTGATGCGGTGCTTCCTCAGCAACCCCGCCGTGCTGCTGATGGATGAGCCCTTCGCCGCGCTGGATTACCAGACCCGCATGTCGCTCCACCAGGAGTTACTGGAACTCTGGGAACAGCACCATAGAACAGTGGTCTACGTGACTCACGATGTCGAGGAAGCCATCCTGTTGAGCGACCGGATCCTGGTGCTGGATCGCCAGCCGGGGACGGTGATCGCCGAGTATGCCGTGCCCTTCCCGCGGCCGCGCGAGCCATCGGTCATGCTGGGGGAGGAGTTCTTGCTGCTGAAGAGGCGCATCTGGGCCAGGCTGGGAAAGCTCCTGGGCGAGCGTGAAGGTCCGGCGCCGCGCCCCGAGCTATGACCGTCTGGAGCAAGCTGGGTTACTACGGGAGGATGGCCTCCGGGCTCTACTCCCTGCTGCGCGCCCCGCGGCTCAGTGACCCCGACGGCATGATCCGCCACCAAATGGAGAACCGCGAGCGGCACTTTCTGGAGCTGGCCCAGCGCGCCATCTTCGCTAACCCCGCCAACCCCTACTGCCAGTTGTTTGAGCTGGCCGGCTGCCGCTACGACGATCTGGCCGAAGCGGTCCGCCGGGACGGGCTGGAGGCCACGCTGGCGGCTCTGCACCGGCAGGGCGTCTATCTCACGCATGATGAATTCAAGGGCAAGCAGCCCATCCGGCGTTCCGGCCGCGAGATCCGCGCCACCCCCTCCAGCTTCCGCAACCCCCTGATCAAGGGTAGGCTGGAATCCGTCTCCAGCGGCAGCCGCAGCGGCGGCACGCGTGTCCGCAAGAGCGCCCTCGAGTGGCGGCACTGGGAAGCCCATTACGTTTTGAACATCCGCGAATTCTCTCTTGTGGCCAGGCCCCACCTGCACCTGAGGTCGATCTTGCCCGCCGGAGAGGGGCTGCTCGTTTCCCTCGTCTACTCGCGGCTGGGGCACCCCATGGAGAAGTGGTTTTCAATCTGCGCCCGGTCGCTCGATTCCAGTCACTATCAGACGGCGACCCACGCCCTGGTCCTGCTGACCAGATGGTGCGGGGAGCGGGTTCCCTTCCCCACCTACCTGCCGCCCGACGACTTCCTGCCCGTCGCCCAGCACATCGCCCGGCGGCGGCAGCAAGGTCCCCCCTGCGTGGTGAGTGCTCAGTGTAGCCCGGCGGTGCGCGTGGCGGCCGCCGCCTCCGAAAGAGGGCTGGACATCCGGGACACCATCTTCTTCGTGGCCGGCGAGACGCTGACCGAAGCCAAGCGCCGGGCCATTGAGGTCACCGGTGCGGAGGTCTTCACCCGCTACTGGATCAGCGAGATCGGGCCCATCGGGTTCGCCTGCCGCCAGATGACCGCCGGCAATTCCGTGCACCTGTTCCACGACTCCGTCGCGGTCATCACCTATCGCCGCGCCGCGCCGCTCCTCGGCGCCGAGGTGGACTCGCTGCTGTTCACCACCCTGCTGCCCTCGGCCGGCTTGGTCCTCATCAACGTCGAGATGGACGACGCCGGCGTCCTGGCCCCCGCCACCTGCGACTGTGCTTTCAGCCACGCGGGCTTCACTACCCAGGTCCGCGACATCTTCAGCTACGGCAAACTCACCGGCCAGGGCGTGACCTTGGCCGGCGCAGACATCCTGCACATTCTCGAAGAGGTTCTGCCGGCGCGCTTCGGCGGCGCTCCCACCGACTATCAACTGGTGGAGCAGGACGGGGACCGGCAGGCCCGCGTGATTCTGCGCGTCAGCCGCAGAGTCCCCCTGCCATCGCCCGAGGCGCTCCGGGACTGCTTCCTGCGCGAGCTGCGGCAGTTCCAGGGCGGGGCGGGCGCATCCCGGCTGTGGCGCAGCACGCAAGCCGTGGAAGTGGTCCACGCGGACCCGCTCACCACGCACACCGGCAAGGTGCTGCCCCTGCACCTGCTGGGGCCTGGATCACGGAGGCCCGATGCTTCGTAGACCACGGGTGGCCGCCGCCCCAGCGGCTTGTCACGAGACCAGGTGCGCATTCTGGGACGGAGGGCGCCGGGCGTGACGTCACTGAGCAAGCTCGGCTACTACGCCCGGATGGCCTCCGGGCTGCATGCGCTGTTGCGTACCCGGCCGCCTGCCGACCCCGACGGCTTGATCCGCCGGCAGATGGAGAACCGCGCGGAGCACTTCCTGGAACTGGTGCGGCGCGTGGTCTTCTCCAACCCGGCCAATCCCTACCACGCGATGTTCCAACTGGCCGGGTGCGGCTACCAGGACCTCGCGGAGGCCGTACGCCGCGACGGGCTGGAGGCCACCCTGGCCGCGCTCGACCGGCAAGGCGTCTATCTCTCCCACGACGAGTTCAAGGGCAAGAAGGCGATTGTGCGGTCCAATCGGGAGATCGCCGCCACCCCGAGGAGCTTCCGCAACCCGCTGGTAAAGGAAGGGATGGAGACTTCCAGTGGCGGCAGCCGCAGCAGCGGCACCAGGGTACGCAAGAGCGCCGCGCAGCGGGTACACGGGGAAGCGTACGCGGTCTTATACCGGCGCGAGTTCGGACTGGCCGATAGACGCCAGATGCAGGTCCGGTCGATTCTCCCCGCTGCCGACGGCATCCTGAATTGCGTCAGAAGCTCCCGGCTGGGCTTTCCGGTGGAAAAGTGGTTCTCCACCTTTGCCAAGGCCGTGGATTCGACGCACTACCAGATGGCCACGCACTGCCTGGTCCGCCTGGCGCGGCTGTACGGAGAGCAGGTTCCCTTCCCCACCTACATGCCCCCGGACGACTTTTCCCCGGCGGCGGAATGGATCGCCCGGCGGAACCGGGAAGGTGTCGCGTGCTCGGCGACCGGTCAGGCCAGCTCGGCCGTCCGCGTGGCGGCGGCGGCGACGGAGCGGGGCCTGGACATCCGCGGCACGCTTTTTGTGGTGGCGGGCGAGACCCTCACCGACACCAAACGGCGGGTGATTGAGAGCACCGGAGCCGAGGTGTTCCCCCGCTACGTCATCAGCGAAATCGGAGCCATAGGGTGTTCCTGCCGTCAGATGACCACCGGCAACTGCGTGCACCTGTACCACGACTCGGTGGCCGTGATCAACCATCGCCGGGTGGCGCCGCTGTCCGAGACGGAAGTGGACGCCCTGCTGTTCACGACTCTGCTTCCCTCTGCGGGCCTGGTCCTCATCAACGTCGATATGGATGACGCCGGCATCCTCGAGCAGGCCTCCTGCGACTGCACCTTCAGCCGCGCTGGCTTCAGCACCCGCATTCGCGACATCTTCAGCTACGGCAAGCTCACCGGGCAGGGCGTCACGCTGGTCGGAACCGATATCCTGCGCATTCTCGAGGAGGTGCTCCCGGCGCGCTTCGGAGGCGCTCCCACCGACTATCAACTGGTGGAGCAGGACGGGGACCGGCAGGCCCGCATCATCCTGCGCGTGAGCCGGCGGGTGCCGCTGCCTTCCCCCGAAGCGGTGCGGGACTGCTTCCTACGGGAACTCCGGCAGTTCCAGGGGGGCACCGGAGCGATGCGGCTGTGGCGCAACACCCAGGCGGTCGAGGTGCTGCACGAGGACCCGCTGGTCACGGGCCGCGGCAAGGTGCTGCCCCTGCACCTGCTGGGCTCGGGATCGAGGAGCAGCGATGCACCGTAGGAGATTGCTGGGCGGCCTAGCGGGCGCAGCCGTGGCGGGTTGCGGCAGGAGAAGCCGCCCGCCCCGCAAGGTGCGGGTCGCCGTGATACCGCGCCTCACTCTTTCCCCTGTTTTCCTGGCCGAGGAACTTGGCTTCTTCCGGGAGGCCAGGCTCGAAGTAGAGTTCCACCAGCTTCCCGAATCTGTCCAAGCGCTTCCCCTGTTGGCCGACGGCGAGCTGGAGGTCAGCTTCACCGGGCCCTCGCCGGGCTTCATCAACGCCGTGCTGAAGGGCGCGCGCATGAAGATCGTCGCCAACCGCGATGTCGCCGTCCCGGGCTGCGCCACCGCCGGCGTCATCTACGGCTACCGGGGAACCTTCCCGCAAGGGCTGAGCAATCTGCGCCTCCTCAAAGGCAAGCGCGTGGCGGTCAACTCCCCGGCCGGCCTGCCCGCCTTCTTCCTGGATCAGCTTCTGGAGTCTGCCGGCGTGACCACCGATCAAGTGGAGCTGGTCAGCATGCGCCAACCGGATGCCGCCGTTGCGCTGACGGCAGGCAAGATCGACGCGGTATCCACCTCGACTCTGGACAAAGACCTCAGCTTCATTTCCGCCCACGTGGTCCGCAGCACCACTCTGGCGGAGCTCATGCCCAACTACCAATACAGCTTCGTGGCCTTCGGACCCGCGTTGCTGGACGGCGCCCCGGAGATCGGGGTGAGCTTTCTGGAAGCCTACCTGCGGGGGGTCAAGGAGTACCGCTCCGGCAAAGACCCCCGCGCCTTGGAGGAGCTGGCCCGTGCCACCCATGCTGATCCCGCCGCCATGCGCGCCGCCTGCCGGGACAGCGCCTCGGCCACTGGGATCGTTGACCGGGCGAGCGTCCAGCGGTTTGCGGATTGGGCGGCCAAGAAGAGATACATCCCCAGGGCGGTGGACGCTTCCCAGCTCATCAACGCGCGTTTCATAGAGGAGGCCCTTCGCCGGTTCAGCCGGCGCAGTGGATCAAAGCGATGAAGAAACTGTTCCTTGCCTTTTGGCTGCCCATATTCATCCTGGTGGTTTGGGAAGTCCTGGCTGCTCGCCACGTGCTGGACACCCTGTTCTTTCCGGCGCCCACCACACTGCTGGCGACCTTCGGCCGGGTCATCGGGAACGGAGAATTGCCCAAACACGTGCACGCCACTTTCACCCGGATGGCCACGGGATTCCTGATCGGCTCGACGTTGGGGGTGGGCCTGGGGCTGCTGCTGGGCGCCTGGAAGAAGGTCCGGCAATCGCTGGAACCCGTGATCTCGGCCCTATATTCCACGCCCAAGCTGGCCTTGTTCCCCATGCTCATGTTGTTCCTGGGCGTGGGCGACGCCTCTCGCGTCACGCTGATCGCGCTGGGCACTTTGATCTTCACGGCCATCCACGCCCAGGACGCGGTGCGTAACCTGAACCCGGCCTACGTGGAGATGGCGGTCAACTATGGCGCCCGCGGCAGGGCGCTGCTCCGGGACGTGTACCTGCCCGCGTGCCTGCCGCAGATCTTCACCGGGTTGCGGCTGGCGCTGGGCCGCGCGCTGGTCATTACCGTCTCAGTGGAACTGCTCGGCTCCAACGAGGGCCTGGGCAGCATGATCTGGCTGTCCTGGCAAACCTTCGCCACCGAGCGGCTGTATGTAGCGGTTATGGTGACCGGCACGCTCGGGGCTCTACTCCATGCGGCGCTTCTGCGGCTGGAACGCCGAGTCATTCCCTGGAAAGTGTAGTCGGCAACACCGCCGGTCGGATCACGGAAACCAGCACCACCGCGCGGCAGGTACAATTAGCATTGAAGTGGCTTTTCTGGGCAAGCTCGACTATTACCGCCGGATGGCCTCGGGGATCTACTCCCTGTTGCGGACTCCCCCGTACGCGGATCCGGATGGCATGATCCGCTTCCAAATGGAGAACCGCGAGCGGCACTTCCTGGAATTGGCCCAGCGCGTGATCTTCTCCAACCCGGCCAATCCTTACTACGAGATGTTCCGGCTGGCCGGGTGCAGCTACGAGGACCTGGTGGAGGCTGTTCATCGCGACGGGCTGGAGTCTACGCTGGCTTCTCTGCATCGGCAAGGCGTCTACCTTCTGCACGACGAGTTCAAGGGGAAGAAGCCCATCGTGCGGTCGAATCGGGAGATCGCCGCCGGCCCGAGGAGTTTCCGCAACCCCTTGATTAAGGGAGGGATGGAGACCTCCAGCGGCGGAAGCCGCAGCCGCGGGACAAGGATTCCAAAGAGCACTGCTCAGCAGTTGCACGGGGAGGCGTACGCCGTTTTGAGCCAGCGCGAGTTCGCACTGGCTGCCAGGCGCCGGATCCAGCTCAAGCCGATTCTGCCCGCCGCGGACGGCATCCTGCGTTGCGTCAGGAGCTCCCGGCTGGGCTGCCCCATAGAGAAGTGGTTCTCGACCTATTCCGAATCGCTCGATTCTACGCATTATCAGGTCGCCACCCAGGCCATGGTCGCGCTGGCGCGCCTGTTCGGAGAGAAGGTCCCCTTCCCCGCTTTCCTGCCGCCCAACGACTTCTCGCCGGTGGCCGAGTGGATCGCCACCCGGCGCCGGCAGGGCCAAGCGGTTGCGGTAACCTGCCACACCAGCCCGGCAGTGCGCGTGGCGGCGGCCGCCGTCGAAGAAGGCCTCGACATTCGCGGCACGCTCTTTCTGGTCGGCGGAGAAACCCTGACCGAGGCCAAACGCCGCGTCATTGAGGCCGCCGGCGCCGAGGTCTTTCCTCGCTACCCCATCGTCGAGCTCGGGCCCATCGGCTACGCCTGCCGCCAGATGACTACCGGCAATTCGGTGCACCTCTTTCACGACTCGGTTGCGGTGATCAACTATCGCCGCACCGCGCCTCTGTCCGGCGCCCAGGTGGACTCCCTACTGTTCACCACGTTGCTCCCATGCACCGCGCTAGTGCTGATCAATGTCGAGATGGACGACTGCGGCGTGCTGGCGCGAGCCACCTGCGACTGCACCTTCAGCCGCGCCGGCTTCACCACCCAGATTCGCGACATCTTCAGCTACGGCAAACTCACCGGGCACGGCGTCGCCCTGGCCGGCACCGACGTGCTCGACATCCTGGAGAAGGTTCTTCCGGCGCGCTTCGGCGGCGGCCCCCTGGACTATCAACTCGTCGAGGCGGACGCCCCCCACCAGGCGCGCATCATCCTGCGCGTGAGCCGGCGGGTCGCACTGCCCTCTCGGGAGGCTGTCAGGGACTGCTTCCTGAGCGAGCTGCGGCAGTTCCAGGGCGGCACCGGGGCGTTGCGCGCGTGGCGGAGCGCCGGGGCCCTGGAGGTGGTCCACGAGGACCCCCTGGTGACGCGCACCGGCAAAGTGCTGCCGCTTCATTTGCTGGGCTCAGGAACGGGGAGGTCCGATGCGTCGTAGAGGGTTTCTGCCCTGCCTGGCGGGCGCCACGGTCGCCGGCTGCGGCAGGAAAAGCCGGCAGCCGCACAGGCTGCGGGTGGCCTTCATTCCGCGTTTCACGCTGGCGCCCATTTACCTGGCTGCCGAACTGGGCTCCTTCCGGCAGGCCGGGTTGGAGGTGGAGTTCGTCCACATCCACCAGTCGGCCCTGATGCCGACCTTGCTGGCCGGCGGCCAGATCCAGGTGGCCATGAGCAGCCCGACGCCGGCCTTCATCAACGCCGTGCTGAAAGGCGCCCGGATGAGGATCGTCGCTGCCCGTGACACCACGACTCCGGGTTGCGCCAACAGCGGAGCCATCTTTGGCAATCGCCGGGCCTTCCCCAGCGGCCTGCGCGACCTCCGCGCCCTGAAGGGCAAACGGGTGGCCATCCACAACCAGACCGGGCTGGTGGCCTTCTCACTGGATCAGTTGCTGGCCTCCGCAGGAATGACCAGAAACGACATCAACCCGGTCATCATGGGCGTGGCGGAGGCGACCGCCGCCGTAGCCGCCGGCAAGCTCGACGCCGTGACCGCCGCTGAACTGGACAAGAACCTAGATCTGGTCTCTGCCGAGATTGTGCGCAGCATCACTCTGGAAGAGGTCTTGCCGAACCACCAGTATACCTTCGTGATCTTCGGAGCCGACCTGCTGGAGGGCAACCCGGAAGCGGGCATCGGCTTTCTATGGGCCTACTTGCACGGCGTGCGGGAATACCGGGCCGGCAAGACGCCGCGCGCCTTGGAGGAGCTGGCCCGCGCCGCCCGTCACGACCTGGCCGCCGTCCGCGCGGCCTGCCGGGAAAGCATCTCCCGGGATGGCCGGCCCGACCGCGCCAGCATCCAGCGCTTCGTGGATTGGGCGGCCGGCAAGGGCTATCTTCTGCGGACCGTGAATGCTTCCGAGCTGATCGACACTCGTTTTGTGGAGGAGGCCAACCGGCGGCTGGAACAACACACTGTCCCCTAGAAGGTTGAGAACGCTTGTGCGTAACGTGTTTCTTTCAGTTGTTTTGCTGGCGCCGGCCGCAGCGCAGACCACCGGCGCCATCGAGGGTATCCTGCGGGATCCTTCCGGAGCCGTGGTGGCGGAGGCACCGGTGCGTATCCGCGAAACCGGGACGTCGGCCACGCGCGACCTGTCCGCCGACAGCACCGGCTACTACCAGGCCCTCCGCCTGGCCCCCGGGACCTACGAGATCACCGTGTCGCGCCCAGGTTTTCGAGAACAGGTGCGGCACGGCGTTGCGCTGGAAGCGGGCGCCGCCGTCCGGGTGGACTTCACTCTGGAACTGGGCGAAGCCCGCGACCGCGTGGTGGTGACCGCGGAGGCTTCCCCGGTCAGCTTCAGCCCGGCCGGCTGGGGGGGATGGATCCGGCAGGAGGAACTCGAGTGGCTGCCCCAGGACGGCCGGGACGTTTTCGGGCTCTCCGGCCAGCAGCCGGAGGTGAACCTGATCCGCATTGCCGACCGCAGCGTGAACCGCGGGCCGGGATTGAAGATCTCCGTGAAAGGCGCGCGACCCACCCAGAACAGCTTCCTGCTGGACGGCATCCAGATCAACGACGCGGCGAGCTCGGTGGCGGCCAGCGCCTCCGGAAGCACCCTGGGCGTCGAGGGCATCCGCGAAGTCCGCGTGGTCACCAGCCCGTTCAGCGCCGAATACGGGCGCGCTGCCGGCGCCGTTTTCACGGCCGTCTCGAAGTCCGGGGCTAACGAGTTCCACGGCAGCCTCTACGAGTTCCTGCACCACAACGCGCTGGATGCCAGGAACTTCTTCGATAACCCCGCCGAGCCGATGCCGCCGCTGCGCCGCAACCAGTTCGGCGGCCTGCTGGGCGGACCGCTGCGTCGCAACAGTCTGTTCTTCCTGGCCGACTACGAGGCGCTGCGAGAGACCTTCAGCCAGACGCTGCGGCCCAGCGTGCCCACCTTGGAGGCGCGTCGGGGCATCCTGCCCGGCGCGGGCGGAGGGACCCGCATCGTGGATGTCTCCCCCAAGGTGCGCCCCTACCTCGATCTATATCCGCTGCCCAACGGACGCGACTTCGGTGACGGCACGGCGGAGTTTGTTAACGAATCGGTGCGCCAGACTCGCGAGGACTACGTGGCCGGCAAGCTGGACTGGCTGGTGTCGCCTGCCTGGCGCCTAGCCGGCCGCTACACCTTTGATGACGCCGCCCGCGGGGCCCCCGACCCGCTGCAGATCTGGCGGTTCCCGAGCGACAGCCGGTACCAGTTCGTCCACACCGAGGCCCAGCACCTGGTTTCCCCGCGTACCATTCACACGCTGCGCGCCGGGTTCAGCAGGGTCCGCAATGAGGAGCTGAGTGAAACGCGCCCCGACATCCCCGCGTCGTTGTCCTTCGTGGCAGGCCGCCCTCTGGGATCCATCCAAGTGGCCGGCTTGGCCGACATGGGCGGATCAATCGCCAGGACACGCCCCCGCCGGCATCTATCCAGCGATTTCCAGCTCAATGACGAGCTGGTTCACACCCGCGGCCGTCACACCCTCCGCCTGGGCGGGGCCTTCAATCACCTGGCCTTCAGCCAGGTTTCGGACTTCAGCGCCATCGGCCACTACACGTTCAACTCTCTGGCGGAGTTCCTGGGAGCCCAGCCCCGCTCCGGCGAGGTGATGGCGCCGGGTTCCGACACCGATAGAAAGTGGCGGCAGAACCAGTTCTTCGCCTACGCGCAGGAAGAGTGCCGGGCGAGCTCCCGGCTGAGCTTCGGCCTGGGAGTGCGCTACGAGTTCGCTTCCACGCCCTCCGAGGTCAATGGCAAGGTGTCCACGCTGCGCGACCCCTGGCGCGACAGCGCCGTCACCATCGGAGGGCCGGTGTATCGCAACCCGGCGGCCCGCAACTTCGCGCCGCGCGTTTCGCTGGCAGCGGACCCGTTCGGCTCGGGACGCACGGCGGTGCGGGCCGGCGCCGGGATCTTCTACGATCTGCTCGGTGTCCGCGAGCTGGTCGTGGCCGGCGCGCGGATGCCGCCTTTCTTCAACCGCCTCAGCGTGACTCGGCCGTCGTTCCCGGACCTGCTCGCGGCCGCCGGCAACGCCTCTCCCACCTTGGCTCCCGAAACCCTGGACTACTATCTGCAGCAGCCCTACGCGGCGCAGTGGCAGCTCCTCGTGGAGCACCAGCTCGGCTCCACGACCGTCGTTCGGATCAGTTACACCGGTACCCGCGGCGCTCACCTGGTGGGATACCTGGGCAATGTCAACACCGCGCGTCCGCAGGTCTTGCCCGATGGCCGCATCTTCTTCGCGGCGGACGGCGCCAGAATCAACCCCGCCTTCGGACAGATCTCCGTACGCCGCACCCAGTTCAACTCCTTCTACCACGGCCTCTCGGTGGGCCTCGAACGCAAGTGGCGCGGCGGGGTGGGCTTTGGTCTAAACTACGCCTGGAGCAAGTCCATCGACGAAACCTCCTCCCTGGTCACGATGGACTACGCCAACAGCGACGGCATTCCGACGGTGTTCAACTACCGGCAGAACCGGGGCCCCTCGGATTTCGACCTGCGCCATGTCTTCAACGCCAGCCTCTCCTACCGCCTGCCGGCGTGGGGGCGCGGCGCCGGCCGGCGCTGGCTGGGCGGCTGGGAGATTCATGCCCTCAGCAAGCTCCAGACCGGACATCCCTTCGCCCCTTCGGTCGGCTTCGATCAGGCCCGCTTGCTGCCCAGTCGTCTCGACATGGGACAACGTCCGAACTTCATTGGCAAACCCGGCGACCGCATCGTGCTAGGCGACCCGGCGCGCTACTTCGACCCTCTGGCTTTCGGGCTGCCCGAGGCCGGTTTCCTGGGCAATTTGGGACGGGGCACGCTCGCCGGCCCCGGCCTGTTCACCGCGGACGCCAGCCTGCACAAGACCCTCTGGCAGACCGAGCGTCACAACCTGCGCCTGCGTGTGGAAGCGTTCAACGCGACCAACCACCCGAACTTCAAGACCCCCTCCGGCTTGGCCCTGTTCGACAGCACCCTCGGCCGCTTGGGCACGGCCGGCCGCATCACCGAAACCAGCACCCCTTCGCGGCAAGTGCAGTTGGCGCTGAAATGGGCCTTCTAAGCAAGTTTGGCTACTACACCCGGATGGCCTCCGGGATCTACTCCCTGTTGCGGACTCCCCCGTACGCGGATCCGGATGGCATGATCC
>CAYGVJ010000037.1:0-40307 GCA_964353255.1 uncultured Solibacteraceae bacterium
TTCGGTTGCCGCCGGCCGAAGTGATGGTTCCGAACGCGGACGGCGTGGCGAGATTCGTATTCGGAGCGCCGTACTGCGGCGAGTTGAACGGGTTGTCGATGTCCGCCCGCAACTCCAACTGCCACCGCTCCACAAGCGACAGGGTTTTGGCAAGCGCGGCCCGGTTGCTGAGCTGGCCCGGAGCCCGCAGCCAGGAATAGAGCGGCGGCTCGGGGGTGATGGTGAAGTCCGGCAGGTGCGCAAACGCCGAAGGCCGGAGATAGGGATTGAGCGGCAGCCCGGTGGCGCGGTCAATCCGGTCGCCCAGGCGGTCCTTCATCGAGCCGGATGTCCGCGGGTCGGCGATGGGGATCGGTTGCCCGTTGGTATCGGTGATGGCCAGCGGCGGGCCGCTGGTGTACCGCGCCGCCCAGGTAAGCGACCATCCGCCAGCCACGGAGTCCAGCCAGCGCGCCCAGCTCCTGCCCAAGGACCGCCCGCGACCGAACGGCATCTCGTAGGTGACGAACGCGCGGACCATGTGCGGGGCGTCGAGGGGGGACACCGCCCGCCAGGTCGGCCGAGGGTTGACGGTGCTGTACTGGTAATACAGCATGGACCGGGAGAAGGTGTAGTTTGCCGCCACTTGCAGCCCGCGAGACATGCGCTTCTGCACGCGGGCCTGGAGGCTGTGGTAGTTGGCTCGCCCGGTGGAGTTGCGTTGCCTGGTCACCGAGTTGAAGGCCGGCAGCGCCACCGTCAGCCTGTTGGCCCGCACGGTGGACCCTTGCCCCAGGGTGGAAGTGGCCGGCAGCAGGCCGAGGAACGGGTTCGCAACGCTGTTGGTTTGGGAGAGCGCGGAATCCGGAAGCTCGTTGAGATTCTCATCCTCGTAGAGCCTGAGGCTGTGCATGCGCACGTAAGCGACTTCCCCCAGCACTTGGCCGCGGAATTGCTTCTGAACGCTGAGCTGGAACTGCTGCACATAGGGGAGCACGCGGTCCGGATTCATAAACGTGACGTTGCTGCCCAGGTCGGTGGCGAGGCCGAGCGTCTTGCCGGTGGGCTGTACGTACCCGTTAGGGAACGGATTGCTGAGGCTCACGCCCGGGATGGGCGTAATGTCGCTGCCGGAGGATCCCACATAAGGGGTCGTGGCTCCGAAGGCCGCATCGGTCGAGGGAGTTCCGCTGCTAAGGTTGTTGATGCCGCTGGAAAAGAAGATGCCGTAGCCGCCGCGGATTACGAAGCTCGGCGCCGGCGTCCAGGCGAACCCCACCCGCGGACCGAAGTTGTTGGTGTCCAGTTGGCCCTGCCGCCGTCCGATTCCGCGGTCGTTGACGAACTGCACTCCGCCGCGCAGCGGCCCCAGGCCCGGCGCCGTCAGCCCGAGATTGGCGGAGCTGTCGAAGCCATAGATCAGCCGGTCGAACCGCTCCGTCGAGGGGGTCTCGAGCTCGTAGCGCAGCCCGAGGTTGAGCACCAGGGAGCTGCTCACCTTCCAGTCGTCCTGAAGGAAAAAGGCCGCATAGTGGCTCTGCAAGGTAAGCGCCGAAACGTAGCCGATGCGGCTGTTGCCGGTAGTCGCCGGCAAACCCAGCAGCAGGGACGCCATCGCGCTCCCCGAGGTGGTGCCCGACGAGGATTTCGTCGGGTCCGAGCGCGTCAGCGTGTTGTTGAAAACGAACTGGCCGTTGGCCTGCTCGCCCGGGTTGTTTTCGTTCCACCGCACCAGGCGGTAGTCCACGCCGAACCGCAGGCCGTGGTTGCCTTGGAGCTTGGTGAAGTTGCCCAGCGCCGTCCATACGTCGTTCACGCTGAGCCGCGGCTTGCTCCCGATGAAGGGTGCGTTATCGGCGCTGAGGTTGAATTGCGGCCAGGCCGGCCCGACTTGGTGGGCCGTGATGGCCGCCGGAAGTTGCAGATCAGCCGGGTTCTGCCGGTCGCCGTCGGTGAAGTTGATGCTGAACAGCCGCGTGTAGCCGCCCCGCACCGATCCGACAAAGCTGGGCGTGAAGGTGATGGTATCATCGACGATCGCCGATTTCTGCCGCCGGTTGTCGGTGTTCAGGTTGGATTGACCGTTCGGCGGGACGGCCAGGGCGCCCGGGAAATACGGCACGTCGGGCGACTGGAGAAAATCGGGCACCGCGACCCGGACGAACAGGCGCTGCTTGTCGCCGAGCTGCTGGTCCATTCGCACCTGGAAGTTCTGCACGTGGGCGGTGAAGTTCATCGTGGACGCCCAGTTCTCCAGGCCGATCTGGGCCGGCACCTGGAGGTTCGGCGACGGCAGTTTCCCCAGCACCGCGACGCCGATCGGGTTCAACAGCGAGGCCGGGATCCTCGCGCCCGGAAAGGGCGTCCGCGATACGAACCCGCCACTCGCGTTGGTCTGCGTCGAAAACGGGTTGTGTAGCGCCAGCGGGACGCCGCTGGGCGCCAGGGTCTGCGCGAAATCACCCTGCTTCTCGGCGGAAGTCGGCACCCGCGCCAGCGCGGCCGCGGGCCGGCCGTTGATGACCCGCTCAAATCCGAAGAAGAAGAAGGTGCGGTTGTGCCCGTCATATTTTGGCAGGCGGACCGGGCCGCCCACCGTTACGCCCGCCGCATACCGATGGATCGGCTGTTTGCCGATCCGGACCCGGTTATTGGTCCAGGAGTTGGCGTCCAGCCACGCCCTTTCCGTGAAGTAGAAGGCGGTGCCGTGGTACTCGTTGGTCCCCGATCGCGTCGTGATGGCTACTGCTCCGGCGTTGGAGCGGCCCAGGGTGGCGTCGAACATGGTGGTGGCCACCCTGACCTCCTGCACCGAGTCGGACATAGGGATTCCCACGGCCAGTCCGGACTGCCGGGGCGCCAGGGCGGGCACGCCGTCCACCGTGATGTCGTTGCCCCTCTGGGTGCCATTGCCTCCGTTGATCGTGATAGCGCTCTGGTCGTTGCTCATCACGCCGGCGAAGCCGCCGCCGCTGGCGTTCACCCCGGGCGCCATGTCGGCGAAAGCCAGCACGCTGCGCCCCGCGGTCGGCAGGCGGTCCAGGAACCCCCGGTCCACGACCTGGCCCAGGTCCGCGTTGGCCATTTGCAACTGCGGGCTCTCGGCTGTGACCACGAGGGTCTCCGAGATCGATCCCAACTGGAGGGTCAGGTTCAGCGCGATCCGGTCGTTCACCTGCACAATCACGCCGGGCTGTACACTCGTCCGGAACCCCGGCGCTGCGACGCTGACCTTGTACCGCCCGGGAAGAAGGAACGGAACGTTGTAGTTGCCGTCCTGGTTGGACTGCGTCTCCACGGTGACGTTGGTTTCCTCATTGGTCACCTTCACGGCCGCGTTGGGGACCACGGCCCCGGACGGATCGGTGATCCGCCCCAGGATGGTGCCTCGAAACTCCTGCCCAAACACTGCCGCACACTGAAGAACTGCAAAGAGCATCAGTGGGGTAATCCTGTTCTTCATAGACATGTGTCCTGCTCCCACGCCCAAGCTATAGAACGTATTCAGGTTAACACCTCTTCGGCGCTGATCGTTGCCTGCGGTCTGCGGATGGCCGCTCCCATGCCTGCGTAGACCACCTCGTGTTGTCGATTTTGGGCCTCTTCTGGGACCGGCAGGGAGTGTACCGGCGTAATGTTACGGTGTCGTTACGGTAAGGCCGGGCCTTCCACACGGTGGTGCGTCACGTACCCGGTCTTGACTGGGACCCCGCGATCCGCCGCCACCCGCAGCAGCAACTGGTAGTAGCTGCTTGGCCCGGCAGGCCCCCGCCGGAGCTTCTCGGCCAAGGCGCGGGCGTTCTCCGCGCGGGTGACCTCCGCGACCGCCGCCAGGATCCCCGGTTCGCTGTGAGCGCTGAGCACCATGATCTCGCGGTCCGGACGCAACCCTGGGAAGTGAGCGACGACGGCGTAGGTCATGTCCCGGTGATCGCCAGTGACGTAGACTTTTTCTTCCCCCGGCTGCGGGTTGCGGTTGTGAATGTTGTTGTCCGGCCCCAGTTCGAAATCCTGCTGGACCGGCAGGCGTTGCAGCAAGAGATTCATGCGCGCGGCTCCCAGGAACACGATATTGCCGCCCCGCAGGTCCTCCCAAATGGCCCGGTCGGCCGGCACGGCGCGCAGGTTGCAGCCGACGCGGGCGAAGAACGCCGTCAACTGCTGGAGCGCCAACGCGTCGCCCATCAGGGCATAGTCGTAACGGGGGCCCAGCAAGGGCGGCCCCAGCCGCTGTTCCATGGCCTGAAAACCGGGGTCCATGCGGAACCGCGCCGGATCGTTGATGCCCATCAGGCGTAGGAACAGGTTGTGCTGCGGGCTGGCGAAAAACACCGGACTGCCGAAAACCACAGTGGTGTCGGCGCCGCTGGCCAGCAGCCGTCCCCATAGCGGAACGAAATCCCTACGGGAAGACTCCAGCCGGGCCAGCTCCCGCCGCAGCGACTCCGCCTCCCTCCCCAGCCCGACCGCAAAGTAGAGGGCCACGCCGGTGACGGCCGCTAGAATCAGCAGGGCAATCGCCGTGGGGCGCCGCAGGGCGCGGCCCCAGGCGCGCAGGTGCGGGCCGCGTTCGGGCGGCTGCCGCCTCCGGAACACGGGCACGTAAGACCCTTTTGGGAACTCGATCAGCACCGGGTCGGCGCGGCCCTCCCCTTCGTAGTACTTGGCCAGCTTGGACCGCAGCCGTCCGGCTTCGACCCGCACGATGGGGTCGGTTCGCGGGTCGTAGGACTCATCGCGGTCGAAGACCTCCACTCCCAGGGAGTACTCCTTGAGCTGATCGCCACGACCCTGGAGGGTGGCCTCTGCCGCAAAGCGCAGGAACCGGCTCAGGCGCTCGGATTGGCAGAAGCCCGCGCTGGCGAGGATTCTCTCCAGTGCGGCGTGAACGGCTTCGGCTGCGACGGCGGCTCCGGACCCGCCGGCGGTTGCACCTCTGTCGTTCGGGGTCGCCACGGTCTCCTCCGTGCTCCAACCAGTTCTGAAGCGGGCTGGCAGGCATTATAACAGACCGGCGGCTACGGTGACCTTGCGGCAGCCCCGGCGCAATGCATCGCGGCGGTGAAAGGAAGCCTGCGTGAGTTAGGATAGGAGTCTGCGGATGGATCAGACTTTGCGCCAGCGGCTTGAGCGGATGCGGGACGCCCTCCAAAGCGGTCGCCCCAGCCTGTCGCCGCAGGAGCTGCTGGCGATCGTGGAGTCGCTCGATCAGGCGCTGGCCCAGTTGGATAGCCAGAGCCGGAGCCTGCGCCGGCTGCTCAGGCATCAGCGGGGCCTCGACGACAGGGTCCGGGCCATCGAGCATAGCCGCCTGTTCCGCGCCTTGAAGGCCGGCGGCAGGCTGCTGGGGGGCTGGAATCGTAGACTGGGCCGCGCGGCTCCCCAGCCTGTGGACGCTTCTCTGTACCGCCAGTGGGTCCAGTTGGAGATTGTCGGCACACCGCCGCCAGACTGGTTTGCCGAGCGGGCCAGCCGCTTCCGGGAACGCCCTCTGTTCAGCATTCTCCTGCCGGCCGGCGAGCCGGCCCCGGAGTGGCTGGAAGGCGCCGTCAACTCGGTCCTGGGCCAGCACTACCCGGAATGGGAGCTGTGGGTTTGGCAGAGTGCGCCGGGGGAAACCTGGGTGGCCGACTGCCTGGCCCGCGTGAGTGGCCAGGATCGGCGCATCCGGCTGGCCGCCTCGCAGAACCCGGCCGTCGAGGCGGCGCGCGGTGATTACGTGCTGCTGCTGGACTCGAGTGACGCTCTGGCGCCGCACGCCCTGCACTACGTGGCAGAGGTGCTCAACCAGACCCAGCCGGACCTGATCTACTCGGACGAGGATCGGCTGGACTCGCAGGGGCGGCGCTGCGACCCGGTCTTCAAGCCCGCCTGGTCACCCGAGCTGCTGGCCTCGGGCATCTACCCGGGCCGGCTGCTGGTGGTTTCCCGGCAGGCGCTGGAGGCCGCCGGCGGGTACCGCGGCTCCTGCGGCGAGGCAGATCACGACCTGGTGCTGCGGCTGGCGGAACGCCACCCCCGGGTCCGGCACATCCCCAGAGTGCTCTGCCACCGCCGAAAACCTCCCCAACCGCTTCCGCCCCGGGCCTCTCGCCGCGAGGTCGCCGGCCAGCCCTTGGTCAGCCTGATCATCTGCTCCCGCAACTCGCGGCTGCTGGCCCGATGCGTGAAGAGACTGGCGAAAAAGACCTCCTACGCCGCACGGGAGGTCATCGTGGTGCAACACACGACCGGCCGGGCCTGGCCCCTGCCCCCGGGCTGCCGAGGCGTGCCCTATGAGGGGCCGTTCAACTTCGCGGACATGAGCAATCGTGGGGCGCAGGCCGCCCGCGGCGAGATTTTGCTGTTCGTGAACGACGACGTCGAGCCGCTGGCCCGGGAGTGGCTGGCCTGCCTGGTTGCCCAGGTGCAGCGGCCCGAGGTAGGGGTGGCTGGCGCCCGGCTGCTGTACCCGTCGGGAGCCATCCAGCATGCGGGCATAGCGGTCGGAATCATGGAGGGCTCCGGCCATCCCGGGCGCGGCACTGCGGGAAGCCGCTGCTGGCCGTGGCTGGAGATGAGGCGGAGGGTCTCCGCGGTCACCGGAGCTTGTCTGGCCGTTCGCCGGGCGGTGTTCGATCAGCTCGGCGGGTTCGACGCGTCCTTCGCCGTCAACTACAACGACGTGGATTTCTGCCTCCGCGCGCGCCAAGCGGGGCTGGAGGTGATCTACGAGCCCGCCGCCGCCCTAATGCATTGGGAGTGCCGCAGCCGTCCTCCCGGCAGCCGCCACCGCGAGCGGGAGCGCTTCCTCGAGCGCTGGGCCGAGATAGTGGAAACCGGGGATCCTTACTACAACCCCAACTTGACCTCCGCTTGGGAAGACGCGTCGCTGGAGTTGGAGGAGGCCCTGGAGCCGGCCAGCTTCCTGGAGGGCCGCTGACGCCTATGTCGCCTGATCGGGGCGCGCTGTTCGGCGAAGAGTACTTCAGATGCCGCTTCGGCAGCGTCCCGTATGAGCGTAACGAACACTGGCTCGGTGTCTTCAACCGGATCGCCGAGCAGATCATCGCGCGTCTCGAGCCCCGGCGCGTTTTGGACGCCGGCTGCGCCAAAGGTTTTCTGGTCGAGGCCCTGCGCGACCGCGGCGTGGACGCCTGGGGCATTGACATCTCCCCCTACGCCATCTCGCAGGTCCGCCCGGACATCCGATCGTACTGCCGCGTGGCGTCCCTCACGGAGCCCCTCGAGGACACCTACGACCTCATCACCTGTATCGAGGTGCTCGAACACATGCCGCCGGAGGAGGCCCGGCCCGCCATCGAGAACCTGACTCGCGCCGCCCCCACGGTTCTGTTCTCCTCCACGCCCAGCGATTTCTCCGAGTCCACCCACGTCAACGTTCAGCCGCCGCTGCACTGGCTGACATTGTTCTTCGAGCTCGACTTTTGGCCGGACTTGCAGTTCGACGCCAGCTTCGTGGCGCCACGGGCGATTCTGTTCCGTAAAGCCACCAGCCGAGCCGATGCGGAGGTGCGTCACCACTTGCAGGAGGTCTCTCTCCAGCTTGCCGAGCTGAGCACGCGCAACTTGCTGCTGGTGGACCAGATCTTTCGGGCTGTCGCCGAGCGCGACGCCGCTCGCGAAGAGCTGCGCGAGGTGCTCGCCAGTCCCGGCTGGCGACTGATCGGGACATACCGGGACTGGTACCAGCGCATAGTGTGCCCCCACCCTCGCCTGCGCAAGCGCTACGAGGCCGTGGCCGTGTGGCTGTTGTCGAGAATCAGCCTGCAAGCGAAGCACGCCGTCGTGCCCCGACCCACCCGGGGCGCGAAAGCCCAGCCGCCCTCCGGCGGCGAGACATCCAAGTTCATGCTCCTCATCAGCGGCTGCCCGGGGGATACCATGCGCTACCGCTGCGAGCACCAGGCCGAGCAGTTACGCCTGGCTGGCCTGACTGCCGCCGTCCACCGGTGCGAGGCTGTTGATTTCGCCGCCGCGGTCTCCCGCTACGAGGGCTTTCTCCTTCACCGCGTGCCACGCACCCTGCCGGTAGAGACTTTCATCCGGCGCGCCAGAGAGCTCGGCAAGCCGGTGGTCTTCGACACCGATGATCTGGTCTTCGACGAGCGAGCCTTCAACCAGATGCGCGCGCTGGAGCTGCTGGACCGGGCCAAGCGAGAGGAGTACGTCGAGAGGGTGCGGCGTTACCACGCTACCCTGCGGCGGTGCTCGGCAGCCCTGGTCAGCACCGAGCCGCTGGCCGAGGCGGTGCGGGAGCTGTTTCCTCAGTTGCCGGTGTACGTCAACCGCAACGCTGTCAGCGACGCCATGGTCCAGCAGGCTGAGGCGGCCCTGCGCGAAGTCCCGAGGCCGGATGACGGCCTCCTGCGGATCGCCTACTTCAGCGGAACCCGCACCCACCACGGCGACCTCCGGGAGTGCGTGCCCGCCCTCCAGCGCCTGCTGCGCGAGTATCCCCACACTCGCCTCATGCTCGTCGGCCATATCGAAGTACCCGCGGAGCTTGCCGGGCTGGCCGGCCAACTGGAGACTGTTCCGCTGATCCCTTGGGAGCAACTCCCGCCGCTGATTCGCCGCGTGGACATTAGCCTGGCGCCGCTCGAGCCGGACAACCGCTTCACAGAATGCAAGAGCGAGGTCAAGTACCTGGAGGCCGCCCTGCTGGGAGTGCCCACCGTGGCTTCCGACACTCCCGCCTATCGCCTGGCCATCCGGGATGGAGAGAACGGTCTGCTGTGCCGGACCGCAGAGGACTGGTACCCAGCGCTGGAGCGCCTGGCGCTGGACCCGGAACTGCGCGCCCGCCTGGGGACGGCCGCGCGCCGGGATGCGCTGGAGCGCTACACCACCCGCAGCCGCAGCCCGCAGTTGCTGGAAGTCATGGGACAGGTCTTCCGCCCCTGGCAGCGCCAGCCCGCGCGCCCACTGTCAGTGGCCATCCTTATCTGGGGGCCCATCCCGCAGACCGGCGGCGGCTACCATCACCTCTTCGTGCTGGGCCACTGGCTGGCTAAAAAGGGACACGACGTGCGCTTCTACGTCGAGCCGATCGCCCCCCGGGCCGGCTTGTCCCAAGCGGAGGTTATCGACTTCTGTCACCGCCATTTCGGCCAGAGCGCGGCCGCCATCCACGTCGGCCATGACCAGATCCTGCCCAGCGACATCGCCGTGGCCACCAACTGGTACACGGCCTACACGGTGGCGGAACTGGAGAACACCAAGTGTAAGCTCTACCTGGTCCAGGACTTCGAGCCGGACTTCTACGAGCGAGACAGCCCCACCTACCAGGAGGCGGAGCGGACCTACGGCCTGCCGCTCAAGAAAGTGACGCTGGGATCATACCTGGCCGAGCTGTTCCGGACACGCGATCGCCTGCCCACGGCGCACATTCCCTTCTCGCTGGACCGAACCCTGTTCCGGAACGAGAATGCGCGCCCCGAAGCGCCCGTGCGCATCCTGTTCTTCGCTCGCCCCGGGCTTCGGCGGCGCGCCTACCCGGTGGGCGTGGAGGCCCTCCGCAGAGTGGTTTACCAGTGTCCCGAGGTGCGCATCGCTTTCTACGGCATGGAGGAGACCGAGGACCTGGGTTTCCCGTACCAGAACCTGGGGCGGCTTTCCCAGGAGCAACTGGCCCGGGAAATGAACCTGAGCCACATCCATCTGTCCTTCTCACTGACCAACATCTCGTGGGTTCCGCTTGAGGCCATGGCCTGCGGCTGCGCAGTCGTGGAGGCCAGGGCGCCGGGCGTCGAGCACTGGGTGGGCGCCGAGAACCGGCATGGCCTGCTGGTCGAGCCTGAACCGAAGGCTGTGGCCCAGGTTCTCCACCACTTGGTCACGGATTCGGCGCTCCGCCGGCGCGTAGCCGAAAGCGGCGAGAAGCACGTGGCTAGCATCACTGCGAGTTGGGAGGACACCTGCACACGGTTCGAGAGCATCCTGCTCAGGTCCCTGTGCAGGGATGCCGCATGACGGCTGGCGGAGCCGGGCCGAAGGCCGAGTTCACCGACGGGCGACTGTCACGTGGCCTGCGTCCCGCCGCGACCCCGGTGGTCTTCCCGTGCGGATTCTCACAGGTATGTTCTTTGATAGAATGCCCACCGTGGCCAGCCCGGTCCTCGACGTGTTTCTAGAGCGGCTCCGGCAGATGGCTGCGCCGCGCGTGCTGGAACTGGGCGCCCGGCGGTCCGACCCGAGGACCAGCACGCTGCACAAGAGTTGGGCGCCTCACGCCAGCCGGTTCGTCGGGGTCGATTATCAGGAAGGCTTGGACGTGGATGTCTTGGCCGACATTCATCGTCTTTCGCAGACCTTCGACCGCGGCAGCTTCGACGCCATCATTTCGGCGTCCACTTTCGAGCACGTCAAGTATCCCTGGATCGCAGCCGTCGAGCTCGCGAAGGTCCTCAGCCTCGGCGGCATCATCTTCGTGCAGACCCATCAGTCCTTTCCGCTGCACTCCCACCCCTGCGACTACTGGAGGTTCACCCGAGAGTCGCTGGAAGGCCTGTTCAACGGCAGCATCGGGTTTCAGGTGCTGTGCACGGATTATGAGTTCCCCTGCCGCATCGTCTCGAAGCAGGAGCCTGGCTTGCGGAACCGCGAGAGCTTCCTGAATGTGCGGCTGTGCGCTCGCAAGTCCAGAGAGGCTCCCGACGAATGGATCCCGCAGTGGTGACTGTCTCCGTTCTCATGCCCGGTGTCGAGCCCGGTGAGGGATTCGTCAAACCCCTGGACGCTCTCCCCCGCCTGCTTCACTGGAAAGCCGAAACCCTCCCCGAACGAGGGACAGGCGAACCCCGCGACCTCACTGGTGAAGCCGGGAGCGCGGCATCAATCGGGAGAAACTGAGGTGTCCGCCCTTGACCAATCGCCGCCTCCGTTTCGGAATTACCACCGGCGCTTTCTGACTCTGGCCGCCTTGATCTTCGCGCTTCTGGTGCTCCGCCGGCCGGATGCGCTCACTAACCCGCAGTTTTGGGCCGAGGACGGCGCGACTTTCTTTTACTCTCAGTCAGTCTCAGGCTCATGGGAGGCGTTGTTCACCACCTACGCAGGCTACTTACACCTGGTGCCCCGCCTGATTGCGGCTCTTGCGTCGCTGTTTCCGGTGGTGTTCGCCCCTCTGATATTCAACCTGTGCGCCCTGGCGATCGCTTCAATCTGCTGTAGCATGTTCTTCCTGCCGTGGTACCGGCATCTATTGCCCTCTGATGTCCTGCGGGCGGCGCTTTGCCTGCTGATCGCCTCGGCATTTTATTCTGACGCGCTCGTCGGAGTCCTCACCAGCGTGCAGTGGTACTTAGCCGTCGCCGCCCTCCTCGTCTTGGTTCGCCCGGCGACGCTGGAGGCCCGCTGGCCGCTCTGGGTCGCGCTCGCCGAGGGCTTCTTGGTTTTCATCATTGGGCTCAGCGCTCCGCAGACCGTCGTTCTGGTGCCGTTCTGCGCCTGGAAGACAGCCAAGAGCCGAGGCCGGGCGCGTCTAGCCCCGGCGGCCCTGACCGGCGCGGTGCTGATACAGATCGGCATTGTTGCCGGTCAGGCCTCACAGCATGTCCTGCATTTCGAGAGCCGGCCCGATGAGCTTGTTGCTGCCGCGCTCATTTCGTTCATCTACCGAGTAGCTCTATGTTCGGTTGGCGGCTTCCAGTTGGCGCAATTCGTTTCAGCGTCAAGGGCGGGCGGGCTGGCCCTGATGACTTTGCTGGTTCTGACGGTCTGCCTTAGCTGGTTGTGGTCGCACACTCCGTGGTCCCGGCGTTGGAGGGTAGCCGCAGGCCTCTATCTGATTTTCGGCTCCATTGTGCTGTCCTTGCATAGCCGATCGATGACCAGGATGTTTTTAACTCTGGACCAGCTCCCCGAGTGGGGAGGAGAGCGTTATTTTTACCTTGCTTGCTGCGTCTTTGCCTATCTTGCGGCTATCGGCGTCGAACGGGTGTTTCAGCGGCAGGGGGACGGCGCCAAGTGTCTGGCGTTGATCTTGATCTTTGCCGGCGGAGCTATCGCAAGTTTCCGCGTCGGGCCGCTGGCTGACTTTCGCTGGCGCGAGTCCGCTGCGGCAATTGAGAACTGGTCGCGCGCCACGCGGTCTCGTATGCCGACTGAAACACTGTCGGTCCCCATCAACCCGCCACCCTGGCGAATACAATTGCCGGGGTGCAGTTTCGGAGCGCCCCCACCCTGGCTCACCGAGCAACTGGCGTCGAAGTGGGAAGGCCAGCTTGTCAGGCCTCCTGGGACTCTTGCCGAGGACGTCGAGGGCTATGTCATCCGCAAGGGAATCAAACACCGAGTTGCCAACGCGGCCTGGGCCACCCGGCATGGCTATAACTGGCCCCACGACGTCAAGACAATGTGCGTCCAGGACCTGGCTGCGATTCCGACAGGCGAGGACGTCCGGTAGTCCCGCACCGCTCCTCTGGCTCCGCCTTCTGCGCCACTACTACCCGCTGCGTGAACACCAGCGGCCACAGCGTCTTCTCGTAGACCGCCCGGCCTCGCTCGTTGACCGTCGCCAGCACCTCCTGGCGGCTCAAAGGACGCTCGTCAACGAACTTCCACAGTCCGACGCTCTCCGTCAGGAAGCGCGCGGCGCGATACGGCCACGTGGGCGTGGGAAACGACAGGATAGCCCAGCCGCCGGGCTTGAGCAGGTCAAAGTGCGCCCGAATCGCCTCCCGCGTGCCCGCCACGTCAAAATGCTCGATCAAACCGACGCTGAAGACCAGGTCCGCCTGCACATCCAGCGCCAGGCGGCGCACATCCTGGTTGTGGTAGAGCACGCCCGCAGCGTTGCCCAGACGCTGGCGCAGCAGATCCAGCCCGTACTGGTTGTTGTCCACCACGTGGCAGACACGGGGGTGGAAGCGGCGGATCATTCCCTCCAGGAAACAACTGTTGCCGCCCCCCAGCTCGACGATCGTGCCGCACTTCCCCGCCCCGCCGGCGAACCGCTGCGCCAGCTTGAGCAGCACCCGGGCGGTGTACCGGCGCGCCGGCCGCGCGCTGAGCGGAACCGCGGTGTAGTAACGGTTCCAGTCCGTGCCGCCCCCGGCAGGCGGCGGCTCCTTAAACACGAAATCCCGCTGGATGGCGAAATTGGCGATGAACAGCAAGGACTCCGCCAGAATCTTCGCCGCGATGACGCTCAGCGACAACTCCGCGCTGAGGAAGTTGATCAACCCATAGGAGACCGCGCCGCTGGCCAGCACCAGCGCCAGATACTTCGGAGCCGTGGCGCGGTGCGGTTGATGCGACAGGAACACCGCCCGTCGCGCCGCCAGGTAGTTGAAGGCCACCGCCGCCAGGCGGCCGGTCACCTGGGCCCGCAGGATGCTCGGGGCCAGCCCGTAGGCCAGAGTGAAGGCGGCGTTGTCCAGAACCGCGCTCAGCAGCGACACAGTGGCGAAGCGCAGCAGGACGAAGTAGATGCGCAGCGAGTCCAGCAGCGGGTTGAAGTGCGAGGTCCGGGCGCCGTCCGGGTACATCGTCCGGATGGGTTCCTGCGCCAGCGGGCAAGACTGGTGCCGGGCGGCGATCAGCATGTCCAGCTCGAACTCGTAGCCGGTAGAGGGTACGCGAAGGAGGCCGGGCAGCAACAACCGGGGGATGCCGCGCAACCCGGTCTGGGTGTCGCTGAGGCGCTGGCCCACCAGCAGGCGCACCACCCGGCTGGTAATGGCGTTGCCCAGCCGGCTGCGCAGCGGCACGCCCGCCCCGAGGCGCCGCACCCCCATGACCAGAGTCCCCGGCTGCGCCGCTAGCCGACGCGCCACGCGCAACACGTCCTCCGGATGGTGCTGGCCGTCCGCATCCGCTGTCACCACGCCGGCCAGATCGGGAAAGGCGCACAAGGCGTAGTTGATACCCGTCTTGAGCGCCGCGCCTTTGCCCAGGTTCACGGCGTGCTCCAGCAGACACACCTTCGGCTTCAACCGCAGGGCGTCGAAGCACGCCTGGTAGGCAGGCCCGCTGCCGTCGTTCACCACGATGAAGGCGGGCAGCTCGCTTTGCGCCAGAGCCTCGACCAGCTCCAGCAAGCGGTCGCCCGGCTCAAAGGCCGGTATGAGGACCGGCACGTTGACCGAGGGCACTGCACCGCCGTCCATGGCGTTTCGCTCATTATGGCACGCTCAATCCCGCCACTCGCTCGAAGAAGCCGAGGGACCTCTGCGCGCAGGCTTCCCAGCGGTATTGTTGCGCCACCTCCCTGCCCCGCCGCGCCAGCTCGGCGCGCTCAGCGGGGTCGAGCAGGAGCCGCTCGAGCGCGACGGCGAGTTCAGTCACACTGCGAGGATCCACCAGTAGGGCTGCGCCCGAGGTGACCTCAGGCAGCGAGGAGGCGTTCGAGGTGATCACCGGGACCCCGGCCGCCATGGCCTGAGCCACCGGAAAACCGAATCCCTCGTAGAGTGACGGGTACACGAACACCGTGGCGCCGGCGGTGATGCCGGGCAGATCTGGCTCGGGCACGTAGCCCAAGTAACGCACGCCGCGGCTGGAGCGCAGCCGTTCCAGCAGCGCGCCCTCCGCCCACCCGGCCGGACCCGCCACCACCAGCTCGAACTCCCCGCCCAACGCGCGCGCCAACTCGCTCCAGGCATCCAGCAACGTCTCCAGGTTCTTCCGCGGCTCGATAGTGCCCACGAACAGCGCGTACGGCCGCTCCAGGCGGTGTTTCTCCCGAGCCGCCGCGGCCGCTTGGGGCGGGACCTGGAAGAACTCCTCGGGAATCCCCGGGTGCACTACCTCGATGCTCTCCGGTTTCAGGCCCAGGATCCGGACGGCATCCGCGCGGGTGGCGGCCGAGATGGCCATCAGGCCGTCCGCCCGCAACAAGACTCTCTCGGCGAACCTCCTGGCCGCAGCGACATTGGCCGGCGTGTGCATCTCCGGCATCAGCCAGCAGGTCATGTCATAGATAGTGGCCGTCAGCCGGCAGCGGCGCGGCGGATTGCGCAACTGTTGCCCGGCGTGGAACACGTCGCACCGGCCACCGAGCCAGTCCAGCACGGGCAGCGGGCAGTAGTTCGCCAGGTGCAGCAGGCCCAGCCCCGCCAGGGTCGGCCAGCGCCCGATGAGGGAGCGCTCATGGTCCAGCTCGCCGATGCGCGCCGAGAACGGAAAAGTGAGGATCTCGTGCCCGGCCGCCAGGCGCCGCAGGTGGCGGATCCAGTAGTAGAGATAGTTTTTAACGCCCGCGCTGCGCAACAGCAGCGGCGTGGCGTCGATCGAGATGCGCATCAGTTCACGTTCGTGTACAGGCCTTTGCCTCCGGCAGCCGCCACCAGATGCAGCCGCTGCCGGCCCACCAGCCCCTCCAGCCGTGGCAGCGCCACGTCTTCCGCCGCCAGGTACCACCGCTCCGCGCTCATCCACAGCCGCGCGAAATCGGCATCCTCGATGAATACCTGCGGCGCGCCCGGAGCGTAAGAGCCGTACTCCAGGTTGGTCACCCGGCCGTTCAACAGGAGGGCCTGCCGATTGGCATAGAAGAAAACCGAGGAAAAGGCATAGTACTGGTTGTCAACCATCAGCCTGCCGGCAGGCGCCTCCAGCAGCGCTCGCGCCAGCGGCCGCGAAGAGAGATAGGGGTCGAAGGTGACCAGCGCCAGCCGGGCGGCGTGGAGCAGGATTACCATCATCACCGCCAGGGCCAGAAAGGCGCCCTGGCCGCGGAGCCAGAGCACGCCCAGCGCCCCCAACAGGAAAGCCAGGCCGGCCAGCGCCAGAGGCAACCGCAAGTAGGCAAACGAGGCCAGCGTCAGGTCCTTCATGTGCCCCAACGAGAGCGAGTAGGCTTCGGGATTCCGGCCCAGCGCCTGGGAGATGTCCCCCGGCGCCGGAGCGCCCCAGACCTGCGCCAGGATGACTGTCGCCGCCACCGCCGCCAGCGCCGCCGCCCCGCCAGCCACCTTGCTTCCCAGGCTGATCGCAAGTCCGCCTTGAGCCATGGCGCACCCGGCCAGCAGGGCCAGCGCAGGGTAAATGGGCATCGAGTAGTACTCCTGGGTGGTCGAGAAGGAAAAAAACACCAGCAGGAAACCCGCCCAGCACAGCGCCAGCACGCGCGTCCGCCCGGCCCGGTCCGCGGCCCTGTAGGTGAGGCGCGCCGCGGCGGGCAGAAACACGCTCCAGGGAAACAGCCATACCAGGTGAAGCAGCCAGAACTGGAGTCGCGGCACGGTGTTGTAGTCGCGCGGATAGCGCACGTTCAGAAAGCGCAGCACGTGCTCGTTGATGAAGTAGAACCAGAAGAAACCGCGGTAGCGGCCCGGCTCGCTCTTGAGCGTCAAGTCGAAGTACGGCGGGTTGGCCCGCGTCGCCAGCACGTGCCAGGGCGCCGCCAGCGCCAGGAAAATCAACAGGCCCGAGACGGGGTGCAATCGCTGCCAGGTGCGCCGCGCCAGCAGTTGCCGCGTGAACAGCAGGTAGAGGAACCCCGCGCCGCCCGGCGCCACCAGCGCAATCAGGCCCTTCAGCAGAACTCCCGCCGCCAGGCTCGCGGCCAGCACCGCCGCCCACAGCCTCGGCCGGGGCTCCTCTTCGTCCAACGCCCGCAAGAGGGACCACACGGCCAAAGTGACGGCCAGCGTCAGCATTACGTCGGGAATCAGGATGCGCGTGAACAGGAACAATCCCACACAGGTGGCCAGGCTCAAGCCGGCATAGAAGCCCGCGCGAGCCGAAAACGCCCAGGCGCCGAAGCGCGCCGTGATCCAGCAGAGCAGAATCGCCGCCAGCGCGGTCGGGATCCGCGCCGCCCAATCCTGCACGCCGAAGATCGCGAACGCGACCGCCATCGTCCAGTACTTCAGGGGCGCCTTCTCCAGGTAGGGCACTCCGTTCAGGCGCGCCGTCACCCAGTCCCCGGAAGCCAGCATCGTGCGCGCGATCTGGGCCTGCACCGCGTCCACGTCGTCCATCAGGGAAGGCGAGCTGAGGATGCCGCCCAGGTAGATGAGCGCCGCGAACAGGACCACGATCAGTTCGTGGCGTAGAGCCAGTCCGCCCGGCCGGCCTCTTCCCGGACTCCCTCCCGTGATGGTTCCTGTATCTTCCACTGCTCCATCCACAGGAACAGGATCAACAGTCCCCATAGGTGAAATCCGAGGTTAACACGCCTATCCAGGTGGCTGCGCACGGCGGCCTGGACGGCTTCCGGCCGGAACACTCCCGGGCGCCGGAGCGCCTCCGGGTTCAGAGTGTCGAGCAGCAGGGGCTTGAGCGGGCCGCGCAACCACTCGTGCGCCGGGATGTCGAAACCCTCTTTGCGGCGCCGCAGAATGGCCGGCGGCAGCTTGTCCTTCATCAGCACCCGGAGCACGTACTTGAGCCGGTTACCGCGTATCTTCAGGTTCTCGGGGAGGGAGGCGGCAAACTCGACGATGCGGTGGTCCAGGAAGGGCGGGCGCACTTCGAGGCTGTGCGCCATGCTCATCCGGTCGCACTTGTAGAGGATGTCGTCCGGCAGGTAGTAGAGCTGGTCGAACCAGAGGTAGCGGTTGAGGCGCCCGGCGCGGCCTGCCTCCGCCGGCAGCGCGCCGAACAGGTCGCTCAATCCGGTGCGCCCGCACGCCAGGCAGAGGGCGCGCGTCTGGGAAGCCGAGAAGGCCCCGTTCCAATAGCAGTGCGCTTCGTCAGCGCCGAGCAGCGAACCTTCCAGGAAGCGCTTGGCCTTGTACTCGAAGCTGACCTTCTCGTCCGATACCGGCCACCGGCGCAGCCCGGTGAGCGCCAAGCGGCGCACCGGCGCGGGAATGCGCGCCAGCCGGCGCGCCCAGCGGTCGGCGAGATAGGTAACGTATCCGCCGAACAGTTCGTCGGCGCCCTCCCCGCTCAGGGCCACGGTGACGTGTTCGCGGCTGAGGCGGGATAGGAACCACACCGGCAGCGCCCCGGCGTCTGCGCTGGGCTCGTCCGAATAATAGGTCAACTCCTCGATCGCCCCCGCCAGGTCCATTGACGGGTTCAGGTCAGCCTCGTGGTGGTCGGCGCCGTAGTAGCTGGCGATCTGCCGGAAATAGCGGCTCTCGTCGAAGCTGCGCCCGGCGAAGGAGACCGAGAAGGTCTTCAAGCGCGAGGACGTGGCGGCTGCGGCGTAGTGCAGGATGGTGGAAGAATCGATGCCCCCGCTGGCCCAGATGCCCAGGGGCACGTCGGAGATCAGGTGCTCCCGGATCGATTGTTTGAGCAGCCCATCCAACTCCTCGGCCGCCGAGGCCGCCGTCCAGCGCCGCTGCGGGCGGAATTCCAGACGCCAGTACGGTTCCAGGCGCACCTGCCCGTCGCACCACTCCAGCCAGTGCCCGGGCGGGAGTTTCCTGATCCCCTCCACCAGCGTGTACGGGCCCGGCACATAGTTCAACAGCAGGTAGTAACCCAGGCCTTCCAGATCCAGCCGCCGCTCCACTTCCGGGTGGGCGAGAATCGCCTTCAGCTCCGAGCCGAAAACCAGGTTCGTGCCGCGGCGCAGGTAGTAAAGCGGCTTGATACCCAGCCGGTCCCGCGCCAGCACCAGGCGCTTCCGCGACTCGGTCCACAGCGCCACGGCGAACATCCCCCGCAGGCGGGAAAAACAACCGGTATCCCACTCCCGGAACGCCTCGAGGACCACCTCGGTATCGGACTGAGTACGAAACTTGTGGCCCCGGCTCTCCAGCCCCCGGCGCAGTTCCAGGTAGTTGTAGATCTCTCCGTTGAAGACCACTACCGTGTCGCGGTCCTCGGAGAAGATGGGCTGGTCGCCGCCCTTCAGGTCGATGATTCGCAGGCGCGCGGCGCCCAGGGAGACGTGTTCCGACTCGTAGACCGCCTGCTGATCGGGGCCACGATGAGCCAGCGCCAGCGTGGCCCGGTAGATCCGGTCGGGGTCAGCAGCAGCCCGGCTGTGAGTGAAACCGGCGATGCCGCACACTGGTTAGATCCCTTGGGCTCCGCACCCGCGGAGCGCTCACCCTTGGACTACACTGTCAGCACGGTACTATAACACACCTGGGGCGATTGCGGAACGGTGGAATTGCTGATAAATTTGATTTGTTGCCCCGTCTTGTGCTCTTCAGTGGCTGAGGCAGGCACCCCGAAGTCCCGACATCCAGGTGTGCGCGTGAGGTTCGCTGGAATTCTTCTGTCATTGGCCTTGTCGCTGGCGGCCCAGGAGTACCGCGCCACGCTGCTGGGCGTGGTGACTGACCCCTCCGGCGCCGCGGTGAGCGACGCCTCGATCACGGTCACGAATCTGGCCAGCGGCGTGGCCGTGCGGGCCCAGAGCAACCAGACCGGCCATTACGTGGCGCCGTTTCTGCTGCCGGGCAACTATCGCCTCGAAGTTGCCAAGCAAGGCTTCAAGACCTTCGACCGCAGCCCCATCGAGCTGCGCGTGAACGACCGTTTACGGCTGGACGTGGCGCTGGAGATCGGCGAGGTGGCCGAGCGCGTTACGGTGACCGCCGAGGCGCCGCTGCTGGAGACCTCCTCGAGCAGCCGGGGCCAGGTGATCGAGAGCCGCAAGATCACTGACCTGCCCATCGGCGGCAAGAACCCCTTCATGCTGATGGGGCTGGCCGCCGGCGTCCAGTTCGCCGGCAGCCTCCAGTACGCCCGGCCCTTCGACGTGGGGTCGAGTTCCGACTTCTCGATCAACGGCGGCCGCCGGGGCATCAACGAGTACCAGATTGACGGCGTTTCCGACAACGTCGGCATTGGCACGCGGCCCACCATGGCCTACGTGCCGCCGGTCGAGGCCACCCAGGAGTTCAAGATCCAGACCAACACCTACGACGCGCAGTACGGGCGCACGGGCGGCGGCATCATCAGCGTCTCGGTGAAGCCCGGGACCAACGCTTTGCACGGCGCGGCCTACGAGTACCTGCGCCGGACGGGTCTTGAGGCCAATTCCTTCGCCAACAACGCCAACAACAGCCCGCGCACCGAACGCACGGTGGACCAGTACGGCGTCGAGATCGACGGGCCGGTCACAATCCCCAAGTCGTACCGCGGGAAAGATCGCACCTTCTTCATGTTCGCGCTCGAGCGGCTGCGCGACACCCTCCCGATGCCCGCCGTGGGCACCGTGCCCACCGCCGAGCAGCACCGGGGCGATTTCTCACAGACCCTCACCGCCTCCGGCCGCCCTTACAGCATCTATGACCCGCTCACCGTCACGCCGAACGCGGCTTTCGATCCCTCCAAGCCCGTCACCCTGACCAATCTTCAGTACTTGCGCAGCCCGTTCGCCGCCAACCAGCTCCCCCAGGGACGCCTGAACCCCATCGCCCGGCGCGTGCTCGAAGACATACCGCTGCCCAGCCGGCCCGGCGATCCGGTCACCCTGGTCAATAACTGGTACGCCGACGTGGCGCAGGCCGAGGACTTCCAGAACCTCGTCGCCCGCCTGGACCACACGCTGTCCAGCGCCTGGCGGATCTACGGCCGCTGGAACCACAGCTACCGCGATGGCGGGCGCATCAACTACTCCGGCTGGGACACCCCGGCGCGCCGCCAGATCCACGCCGGGCGCGGCAACGATGGGGCCGTCTTCGACGCCGTCGCTACCCTCAACCCGCGCACCGTCCTGAGCGCCCGCCTCGGTTTCGGCCGCTTCAAAGAACTCAGCAAGTTCGCCCCGCAGGACGTCTCCTCGCTGGGCTTCCCCAACAGCCTGGCTGCCCAGCTACAGGTCCCCAACAAGTACCCGATCTTCACCTTCGAGGGCTACATGCAGGCGGGCATGGACGAGTGGGACATCAAGCCTTCGGACACCTACACCGCCCAGGCCAATCTGCTCAGGATCCAGGGGCGGCACTCCCTAAAATCCGGCGTCGAGTTCCGCCTCATCCACACCGCCATCTTCGGGCGCGCTAACGCCTCAGGCTCTTACAGCTTCACGCGGGCCTGGACGGGGTCCAACCCCCAGGTCAACGACCCGGCCGCCGGTAACGCCATCGCCTCCTTCCTGCTCGGCTACATGAGCTCGGCCAGCGCCACTCTCAACGCCACGCCGTACCTGAGCACGCGCTACCCGGTCCTCTTCATTCAGGATGATTGGCAGGCCTCCTCACGGCTGACCCTCAACCTGGGCCTGCGCTGGGACTCCGAGGGAGCGCCCCTCGAGCGCTACAATCGCCAGAACCGCGGCTTCGCCTTCACGGCCAAGAGTCCCTATCAAATGCCCGGGCTGGACTTGCGCGGCGGGCTGCTTTTTGCGGGCGCCGGCCAGCCGCGCGGCGCCTTTGACCCCGACCGGAACAACTGGCAGCCCCGCGCGGGGTTGGCCTACCGGCTGCTCTCTACCAGGCCCCTGGTCTTCCGCGCGGGAGTCGGCCGGTACTTTCTGCCGACGGTCGAGTTCGGCGGCACGGTGGGCTTCTCGCAGGCCACCAGCGCTCTGGCTGGCACCACCGACTATCTGCCTTTCCACACACTGTCCAATCCCTTCCCGAACGGTCTCATGCAACCCCCCGGAGCCAGCCGCGGGCTGGCCACACAGGTGGGGGACGCGGTCAGCTTCAGCGACCCCCTGCGCCGCATCCCCAGCATCTGGCAGTACTCGGCAGGTTTCGAATATGAACTTGTGCCTGGCTTGCTCATCGAAGCCTCCTACGTAGGGAGCCGGACCCGCGACATCCAGGTGAACCGCTCGCTGAACTTCCTCGCGCCCGAGCAACTGGCCCTGGGCACACCGTATCTGTCCCAGAGCGTGCCGAATCCCTTCTACGGCGTGCTGCCGGCCAACACCTCGCGCGGGGCCCAGCCCACCATCCAGCGCCGCAACCTCCTGCTGCCCTACCCGCACTTCACCTCCGTGACCATGAACAACGCCAGCCTGGGTGAGAGCTGGTACAACTCGCTTCAGCTCAAGGTCGAGCGGCGGCTCAGACACGGCCTGGCCTTCCTGGCTTCCTACACCGTCTCGAAAACCATGGAAGCGGCCGCGTACAAGAACGCCGCCGACACCGGGCTTTCCCGCGAGCTGGTCAGCTTCGACGTGCCCCAGCGGCTGGTGCTGAGCGGCGTCTACGAGTTCCCCATCGGGCCCAGAAAGCGCTGGCTGGCCCACGGCCTGGCCTCTCACTTGGTGGGCGGCTGGCAGCTCGGCTGGACCGGCGTGCTCCAATCGGGCATGCCCATGAGCTTGCCGGACTACTACATCTACGGCAATCCGAAACTGGCCAGCGGGCAAAGCCTCAGCCGCTGGTTCGACACTTCGCGCTCGACCTGGGTGCAGCGCCCGCCCGACACGCTGCGCACCGCGCCCTTGCGCAGCCCCAACATCCGCCGCCACACCGCGCCGCAACTGGACGCCACCCTGATCCGCTCGTTTCAGACGCGCGAGGGCCAGCGGCTGGAGTTCAAGGCCTCGGCCTTCAACCTCACCAACACGCCGGTTTTCGACTTCCCGAACATCGACCCCAACTCGCCGCTGTTCGGGGTGGTTCCGGTGACCCAGATCAACTCCCCGCGCAGCATCGAGCTGGGCTTTCGCTACGTCTTCTGAGCATGCGGATCATCAGCGCCAGCCGAAGGACCGACATCCCAGCCTTCTACACCGCGTGGTTCTTGCGCCGCATCAACGCGGGCTACTGTCATTGGATCCACCCCTACGGGGGCCAGGTGATCCAGGTCTCCCTGAGGCCGGAAGACTGCCTGGGCATGGTCTTCTGGACACGCTATCCCGGCGCTCTGCTGCCGCACGTAAGAGATTTAGCCGCAAGGGGTTACCGCTACTACTTCCAGTTCACCATTAACGATTACCCGGCCCCGCTCGAAGTCCAGAATCCCAACACCCGACGGGCGATCGACGCCTTCCGCCGGCTGGCCGATACTACCTCGCCCGAGCAGGTCTTCTGGCGCTACGACCCCATCATCCTCTCGGAGGGAACGCCGCGCTCCTACCACTTGAGGAAGTTCGAGCAACTGGCCCAGGCGCTGGAAGGCGCCACTCGGCGCTGCTACTTCTCGATCGTCGATCTCTACCACAAGACCCAGCGAAACCTGCGGGAGGCAGGCGTCGCCGTCTGGCAGCCGTCGCCGGAAGAACGGCGCACCCTGGTGCGGGAGCTGCGCGACTTGGCCCTGCCCCGCGGGATCACTCTGTACTCCTGCTGCGAAGACGACCTGGTAGGCGAGGGCGTCGAGAAGGCGCACTGCGTGGACTCGGAGGTGTTCTGCCGCCTGTGGCCCGAGGTCAAAGTTCAGCTTCCGCCCAAGCCCACCCGCGCGCAGTGCGGCTGCATCGAGAGCATCGACATCGGCGCCTACGACACCTGCGTCTTCGGCTGCGCCTACTGTTACGCCACCAGCAACCGCCCGGCCGCGCTGAAGCGGTTACGCGAGCACGACCCCGCCGACTCCGTCCTCTGGCGCCCGCCGGAATGGCGTGGCAAACCGCTGCCCGTCCGCCCGGAGGATGGCTCTCCCGAGCTGCGGGTGATACCGTAGGACAGGTGGTTCCAGACCTTCATGCCTGAGTGGCCCGTGCTGCGCTCGACCAGGGCCAGTCTTCAATGGCAGCCGCCATTCCCACCCGCACCGGATTCCGCTCGATGTAGGCGATGATCTTCTGAAGCTCGCCTTCGTTCCGCACCCAGTGGTCGAAGACCTCGTCCTGCCAGAAGCGCTCGCCTGTGCGGCCCAGCAGGGTGTTGGCCTGCCGGGCAGTGAAGCCCTTGATCGACTTGGTGATCCTCGGCACACTCACTTTCGGCAGCAGCGCGACGTGCACGTGATTGGGCATGATCACCCAGGCAATCAGGGAATAGAGGTCAAGCTGGCGCTCTCCGAACAGCAAAGCCTCCTGAACACACCGGGCGATCCGGCAATCCCGCAGCCAGGTTGGACCGTAACTCCCCTTGTCGAGCACCCGATCCAGTTCCGCAAAAGCCTTGCCGGGATCCGCCGCCCTCTCGCGCGCTTTGTGGCGCTCGACGGAGCCGTGCAGACACCAGGTCAAGAAGAGCGCGGCTCCGTCCGGATGCCAGTGCGGCAGGTTCCTCTCATAGTAGGCCACAACACCATCAGTGGCTCAGAGCAGGAGCTCCTCTCAGGAAACACAGACTCGAAAGTCTGTGCCACTCGGTGGCACAGGCATTCGTGCCTGTGTGTCTACTCGTACCTCAGCGCCTCGGCCGGGGGAATCCGCGCCGCGCTGCGGGCCGGGTAGAGCGTCGCCAGAAAGCTGACCAGCAGGGCCGCGGCGGCGATCCAGACCCCGTCCACCCAGCGCGGCTCGAAGGGCACGAAACTCAGCGCGTAGACGGCTTCGTCCAGGCGGATCCAGTGGTGGCGGTCAGCCAGATAAGACAGCGTGTAGCCGGCCCCCAGCCCGATAACCGTCCCCACCGCGCCTATCAGTACACCCTGGACAACGAAGATCCTGCGGATCTGTTCGCGCCGCGCCCCCATCGACATCAGCACCGCAATGTCGCGGTACTTCTCCATGACCATCATCACCAGCGTGATCAGGATGTTCAGCGCCGCCACCAGCACGATCAGCCCGATGGTGACCCAGGTCACGGCCTTCTCCATGCGCAGGGCGTTGAAGATCTGGCGGTTCTGCTCCATCCAGGTGGTGGCGGCCAGCTTTGGTCCAGCCACCTGCTCGGCGGCGCGGGCCACCTCGGGCGCGCGGTAGAGGTCGTCGATCTTCAACTCGATGGCATTGACCACGTCCTCCAGCCCCAGCAGGCGCTGCGCCGCCTCCAGCCGCGCGAAAGCCCAGCCCGAGTCGATGTCATAGAAGCCGGACTCGAAGATGCCGGCCACGCGGAAGCGCTCAGTCTTCGGCCAGGGACCCAGCGGGGTGAGGTTCCCCTGTGGGCTGATTACAGTCACCAGGCTGTGCAGGCGCATTCCCGTCTTCTCGGCCAGCTTCGAGCCGAGGATGATCCCGGGCGCGCGTTCCGTGCCTTTGAGGCCCTCCACCGAACCCTGTTTCAGCCGGCCCAGCAAACCGCCCGGGGGCCTCGCCCCCAGCTCGATCCCCTTCAGCACGGCGCCCTCGGCCTGCAACGGCCCGGACACGAACACGGCCCCGTACAGGCCGGGAGCGGCGCTCGTCACGCGCGGCAGCTTCCGCAACTTGGCCGCCAGATCGCGCCAGTTCTCAATGCCGTAGCCGGGTTCCTTCTCCAGGATGATGACGTCGGCGGTGGCGCTCAGCAGGTTGCGCTGGAGCGTGTTTCGGAAGCCGTTGTTGATGGCCAGCGCCACTACCAGCGACATGACGCCGGCGGCCACGCCTAGCACGGAAATGACGCTGATGACCGAGATGACGGCCTGCTTGCGCTTGGCCTTCAGGTACCGCCGGGCGACGAAGAACTCGAAGCGCGCAGTCACGGCGTCACTGATCCGCCGCCCGTAGCAGGTCGGCCAGCCCGATCGGCCCCTCCGGGCGGAGCAGCGGGAACAGGATCACGTCCCGGATGGAGCGCGAGTCGGTCAGCAGCATGACCAGGCGGTCGATGCCGATGCCCTCCCCGGCGGTAGGCGGCATGCCGTAACAGAGAGCGCGCAGGAAGTCCTCGTCCATTTGGTGCGCCTCCTCGTCGCCCTGCTGGCGCAAGGCCACCTGCTGGTCGAAGCGGCGGCGCTGCTCGGCCGGGTCGTTCAGCTCGGTGTAGGCGTTGGCGATTTCCATGCCGGCCGCAATGATCTCGAAGCGCTCGACGAAGTCGGGCTCCTCCGGCTTGTTCTTCGACAGCGGCGAAGTCTCCACCGGGAAATCGCAGATCAGCGTGGGCTGGAGGAGTTGCGGCTCGGCCACGCGCTCGAACAGATCCACCAGCGCCTCCCCGGCGGTGGCCTTGTCCGAGTGCCACTTCAGCCACTCCGGGTCCTTGACCTGCTCGAGCGTGGGCCGCTGCGGGCCGTCCCAGAACTCGATGACCGCCTCGCGCATGGTCAGCCGTCGCAGCCGGCCGAAGTCCAGCCGCTGCCCCTGATAGGGGACTTCCGCCGAGCCCGTGGCATCGATGGCCACTTGCCGCAACAACTCCTCGGAGAGGTCCATCAGGCCGCGGTAGTCCGTGTAGGCCTGGTAGAACTCCAGCATCGTGAACTCGGGGTTGTGTTGGGAAGAGATGCCTTCGTTGCGAAAGTTGCGGTTGATCTCGTAGACCCGCTCCAAGCCCCCCACCACCAGCCGTTTCAGGTACAACTCCGGCGCGATGCGCAGATAGAGGTCGAGGTCGAGCGTATTGTGGTGAGTCAGGAAGGGGCGCGCGGTCGCGCCCCCGTAAAGCGGCTGCATCATCGGGGTTTCGACTTCCAGAAAGCCCCGCGCTTCAAGCTGCCGTCGCAGCGAAGCTATGACCCGGCTGCGAGTCTGGAAGACCCGGCGCACCTCGGGGGTGGCGATCAGGTCCAGGTAGCGTTGCCGGTAGCGCGTCTCGACGTCCTCCAGCCCGTGCCACTTCTCCGGCATCGACAACAGCGTCTTGGCCAGAAACTCCAGCCGCTCGACGTGCGCGGTGAGTTCCCCGGTGCGGGTCCGGAACAGGTAGCCTTCCGCGCCCACCATGTCGCCGATGTCCACGAGCTGGAAAAGCCGGAAATCACGCTCCGGCACCCCATCCTGGCGGACATAGATCTGGAGGCGCTCGCCGCCTCCCTCCAGGTGCGCGAAGCCGGCCTTGCCCATGCGGCGGATGGTCTGCAGACGGCCGCACACGCGCACCTGGACCCGCGGCTCCAGCTCGGCGGCGCCCTTCGAGTCATAGGTCGCGTTCACCTGCGGGACCGTGTGGGTAAACTCGAACCGGCGGCCGTAGGCGCGGTAGCCCAGCGCCTCGATCTGCCGGATACGGTCCAGACGCTGCCGGAAAAGCTCCTGCTCCAGTGACAAGCGCGGCTCCTTCGCTGGGCGTTCGTTGACAAGCGCGCCACCGCTCCCTGACGGTCGCGGCTCGGCATCGGCCACAGGCACTCCCAGCGGCTTTCCGAGCCGCGCGCGTCAGCAAGCGGCCTGCCGGGCGCGCTTGTCAACGATCCGCTGGCTGAAGGCTTCATTATAATTGACGGTTGGCCTCCATCTCCATCGTCATTCCCGCCTACAACGAAGCCCGGCGGTTGGAGGCCTCTCTGAATTCGGTCCTGGGCTATCTCCGCCCCGGCGCCTTCCGGCCTTTCGAGGTGGTGGTGGTGGACGATGGCTCGACCGACGACACCGCCCAGGTGGTCGAGCGTTTCCGCGCCGCTCATCCGGAGGTCCGGCTGCTCAGCAATCCCGGCAACCGCGGCAAGGGCTATGCCGTGCGTCACGGAGTCCTGGAGGCCGGCGGCGACTGGATTCTGGTCAGTGACGCCGACCTGTCGGCGCCCATCGAGGAGCTGGACAAGCTGCTGGAGGCCGCCCGCCGGCACCAGGCCGCGGTGGTCATCGGCTCGCGCGCCCTGGACCGCTCGCTGATCGCCGTGCACCAGTCCCGCTTCCGCGAGAACGCGGGGCGCATCTTCAACCTGCTGGTGCGAGTTCTGGCGGGCCTGCCTTTCCTGGACACGCAGTGCGGCTTCAAGCTCTACGCGCGCGGGGCGGCAGGCGAGATCTTCCGCCGCCAGCGGATCGAGCGCTTCGGTTTCGACGTCGAAACCCTCTACATCGCCCGCAAGCTGGGATTCCGCATCCTGGAGGTGCCGGTGCGCTGGAGCCACGCCGAGGGCACCAAGGTGCGGATGCTGCACGACAGCCTCAGCATGTTCCTGGACCTGGCGCGCATCCGCTGGAACGATCTGCGCGGGCGATACCGCTAAGCCGCGGTCCGCCCGGCGCAGGGGCGTTCCGGCTCACCTCCGCGCGGGCTCGCTCAGCTTGCTGATGGTGCCACGGACGGTCACCGTGGTGGGAGCGTAAATCGTGAGGGTCACCCCCGTCAGCAACACATCCACCACGCTGTGCTTGACGCCGATCGTCAGCCGGGTCACCCGGTCGCCCTCCCGCACGTATTTGCGGAGAGCCTGCTGCAAGTCCGGCTGGCTGCCCTTGATGAGGCCGGCCAGCCAGTGCGAGGAGTTCAGCGTCTCCTCAAACGGCACACCCCCCGCCGCCGTGTCCGCGATGTCCGGCGCGCCCGGCACCACGTAGGTGACCTCCGTGCGGTACAGGCCACCGAGGATGAGCACCACCACCAGCATGATGATGCCGACCACCGTCATGCAACCCCACACCTTCTCAAGTTCCATGGCCACTTTGCTCCTTGATGGGACCAGGATGCTTCATTGGTCCCCTCTCTGTGAAGATCTTCGTTGCGCCGATTCTTTCATTCGCCGGCCCGCCTACCGCTTCACGATCACCTCGCGGAGGTGATCGCGGGTGAGAAAAAACTTGACCGCCTCGAAGCCCTCAAACAGCCTCTCCACGGCCCGGTTGTTGAACAACTGGGCGGGCGGGCGCATCCGGCGCAGAGACAGCGCCAGGCTATGGGCGTCGCCGATACGGTAAGAATAAGAAGGCACCAGCTCGGTCCGGTCGTCTCCGTGGAAGATGGCCAGCAGGTAGCTGCGCGGCTTGACTACTCGGGACAGCCGGTCCACCGTGGCTTTCAGCAGAGGCGGCGCCAGGTACTCCAGCACGTCCCAAATCAGCGCGCCGTCACATTGCTCCTCCGGCAGGTTCAGGCTCTGCTTGAGGAACCGCTCGATGCGCTCGGGAGCGCACTGGTTGGCGAAGAAATCACCGTCGCCGAAGACCTCATCCAGGGTCTCCAGCAGATCCTCCGAGTAGAGCCGGTGCCCCAAACCAGTGATGAAGCCCACGTTGGACTGCGAGGCGCCGGAAAGATCCAGCAGCGTCAGGCCGCGCTCGCCCTGGATGTAGCTGAAGAACTGCTCCAGGCCGTTGCTGTGCCGGGTGTAGACACGATCCCTTCCCGACGCGCTCTGCGACTCTCGGGCGAAGGCCGGCATCTGACGCCGCGAGGACGAGCCCTACAGCTTGGGTTCGCCCACGGTGTGGGCCGGGAGGGCCAACGCCTCCGCCGCCGCCGGCCGCACGGCCACCGCAGGCTTGGCGGCCTCCGCTTTCACGATGTCGATGCTGCCCTTGAAGTAGGCGCCATCCTCGATGATGATCCGCCCGGTCTTGATGTCGCCCACCAGCTTCGAGTCCTTGCGGATGTCGATGCGCTCGCTGGCCTCGACGTTGCCCTGCACGACCCCCAGGACAACCACTTCCCGAGCTCGGATGGTGGCCTGCAACTTGCCATGGGGACCCACGGTGAGCCGGTTCTCGGGCACTTCCACGGTGCCTTCAATCTCACCATCCAGGTAAAGATCCTCGCGACTGAAGATCTGGCCTTTGATAACGACCGACTTGCCGATCGAGGCCACACCGCGCGGCAATTCCGGCTCTTGAGCCTTGGGCGGCGGGGCAGGCGTAGCTAGTGGCATAGGTGGTTCTCCTCTTGTGGCTGGTTCCACCGGGGCAGGCGGCGTCGGCGCCGGCCTCGGGGTGATCTCCTCGTCCCTGCGTTTCCACATTCCGATATCTCCGACCGGAGCGACAGCTCCGGAGTGCATCTATACATACTATATGCAACCGCGGTTGCCTGGCAATCCGCTTGACATGGCCCGCCTGCCCGGGCGAAGGTAGAGGCCATGCGACTGAAGCGCCGCAGTTGGGCCGAGCCCTTCAAGATCAAGGTGGTCGAGCCGGTCCGGCTCACCACTCTCGAGCAGCGCGAACGCGCCATTGCCGAAGCCGGGTACAACACTTTCCTGCTGCGTTCCGAGGACGTCTACATCGACCTGCTGACCGACTCGGGAACCTCGGCCATGAGCGACTGGCAGTGGGCCGGCATGATGTTGGGCGACGAAGCTTACGCCGGCAGCCGGAACTTCTATCACCTCGAGGAGATGGTGCGGAAGTACTATGGCTACCGCTACATCGTGCCCACGCACCAGGGACGCGGCGCCGAGCACATCCTCTCGCGAGTGCTGATCCGGCCCGGCGACGTCATTCCCGGCAACATGTACTTCACCACCACGCGACTGCACCAGGAGCTGGCCGGCGGCTGCTTCGTGGACGTGATCATTCCGGAGGCCCACGACCCGCGGAGCGAGCACCCCTTCAAGGGCAACCTCGACCTGAACAAGCTGGAGGCGCTGATCCGCTCCGGCTCGGCCCGCATCCCCTACGTCAGCGTGGCCGCCACGGTGAACATGGCGGGCGGGCAGCCCATCTCGCTGGAGAACCTGCGCGCGGTGCGCGAGCTGACGGCCCGCCACAGGGTGCGGCTGATCCTGGACGCCACACGCGTCGCCGAAAACGCCTACTTCATCCAACAGCGCGAGCCCGCTCAGGCCGGGCGTCCGATCGCCGCCATCGTTCACGACATCTGCGCGCTGACCGACGGCTGCACCATGAGCGCCAAGAAGGACGCCCTGGTCAACATGGGCGGCTTCCTGGCGGTCAACGAGCAGGAGGTCTACGAGGAAGCCAGCAACTTGGTGGTGGTCTACGAGGGCCTGCACACCTACGGGGGCATGGCGGGCCGCGACATGGAGGCGGTGGCGCGGGGCATCGAGGAATCACTCGCCGACGACCACATCCGGGCGCGGGTGGGCCAAGTGCTCTACCTGGGCGACAAGCTCCGGGAGTGGGACATCCCCATCGTGCTCCCCATCGGCGGCCACGGCGTGTTCATCGACGCGCGTCGCTTCTTGCCGGACATTCCCCAGGAGCACTATCCGGCGCAGGCCCTGGCCGCGGCCATCTACACGGACTCCGGCGTGCGCACGATGGAACGCGGCATCGTCTCGGCGGGACGCAACAAGGACACCGGCGAGGAGAACAAGCCCGCCCTGGAGCTGGTGCGGCTGGCCATCCCGCGCCGCGTCTACACCCAGGCCCACATGGACGTGGTGGCCGAGTCCATCCTGGCGGTCTACGACGAGCGCGAGCGCATCCGCGGCCTGCGCATGCTCTTCGAGCCCCGCTACCTGCGCTTCTTCCAGGCGCGCTTCGAGCCGCTGTGAGGCAGCCGCCCGCCGCCGCCGGCCATCGTCAACTAGCGAGCTTGACTGACCGGAAAGTTGTGCTATCATGGAAGAAGAAATTCCTACCCACTGGACCTGGCGAAAGCCCTCCGGTGGGTTATTTCATTTTGGGGGCTTTCTGATGCCCCTCGAACCGTCCTCCAAGCGAGCCATCGCGTTCTTTGACGGCCAGAATCTCTTTCACGCCGCCCGGCACGCATTCGGCTACCACTATCCGAACTACGATCCGATGGCCCTGGCGGCCGCGTTGTGCAAACGGCAGGGGTGGACTCTCAGCGAGGTACGCTTCTATACCGGCGTTCCGGACCGTGAGGACGACCCATTCTGGCATCACTTCTGGACCAGCAAGCTGGCCAGCCTTGGTCGCTGCGCGGCCACCGTGTATTCGCGCTCCCTGCGGTACAGGAACAAGATCGTGAGGCTGCCGAACGGCTCCGAGCACAGCTACCTCGCGGCTGAAGAGAAGGGGATCGACGTCCGCATCGCCATCGACGTCATCGGTCTGGCCTGGCTGAACGCCTACGATGTGGCGTTAATCTTCAGCCAGGACCAGGATCTCTCAGAGGTAGCGCGCGAGATTCGCCAGATCGCCCGCCGGCAGGACCGCTGGATCAAGATCGCCAGCGCGTTCCCAGTCAGCCCGGTCACTCCGAACCGCAAGGGCATTAACTGGACCGATTGGATCCGCATCGACCGCGCCACCTACGACGCCTGCCTTGATCCCAGGGACTACAGGCTGAAGACCCCATCGACGACCGGAGGGACGCCTTGAACCGCCTGCGCATGCTCTTCGAGCCGCACTACCTGCGCTTCTTCCAGGCGCGCTTCGAGCCGCTGTGAGGCAGCACAGGCATTCCTGCCTGTGTCTCTGCGATAATGGTCCGGCGATGCTACGTCTGTGGTGCCTGCTGGCCGCCTCGGGCCTCGGTGTCGCGTGCGCCGCGGCGGAAGACCACTGGCGTCTCCAGTACTTCCTCGACGAAGACTCCAACACGCTCACGTTGCGCGACTTGAAGTTCCCCTCGCCCCAGCGCGGCATTGCCGCCGGGGAGCTGCGCCGGGAAGGCCATGCGCAGCCGGTGGTTCTCCTGACCGAGGACTCCGGCGAGCACTGGACGCAGGTACAGGTCCCGGAGGCCGCACAGTCGCTGTTCTTTGCCAGCCCGAAGCTGGGGTGGATGGTCACCCAGAGCGGCGTCTGGGGCACGGCCGACGGCGGCAGAAACTGGAAACGGCTGGCACGCCTGCGCGGCTTGCTGCGCCTGTACTTCCTGGACGAGGCGCATGGCTGGGCCGTGGGTTCGCCCAAAGCCGTCTTCGAAACCAAAGACGGCGGCCAGCACTGGACCGCGGTAGCGGCGGCGGCCCAGCCGAAGTCCACCCCCGAGTTCACGACCTACAACTGCCTCGACTTCACCGGCCAGCGCATCGGCCTGATCGCCGGTTCCAGCCACGCGCCTCGCCAGCGCTCCCAGAGGTTCCCGGACTGGATGGAACCGGAGAAGGCCCAGCGATCCCGAGAGTGGCCGGAGCTAACCATCTTCCTGGAGACCCGGGACGGCGGGCAGAACTGGCGCAGCTCCGTGACCAGCATGTTCGGCGTCGTCAGCCAGGTGCGCCTGGCGCCCGATGGTAGGGGCTTAGGCGTGATAAGGTTCTTCGAGGCCTTCCAGTGGCCAGCCGAAGTCTTCTTGCTGAACTGGGGAACCGGGCGCAGCACTCGCGTGTTCCGCCGAGCCGACCGCGACGTCACGGATGCCTTGCTGACCGCCGAAGGAACAGCCTACCTGGCGGGCATCGAGCCGGCAGGCCGTCTGCGCCAGCTTCCCATACCAGGCAAGCTGAAGATCCTGCGCAGCCGCGACTTCCTGAGCTGGGAGGAAATGCCGGTTGACTACAGGGCCGTGGCCACCCACGTGGTTCTCGCAACGGGGGGTGCAGGGCAACTGTGGGCAGCTACCGACACGGGGATGATTCTGAAGCTGACCAGCCAGTAACGCCGGGGGGCAAACATAAACCTCCGAGTTTGTTTTATCCACAGAAAATCCTGTGGCCGGGGCTCGCATCTTGTTGAAAAACAAGCAGAAAAAAGCTTCGGAAAAGAGCCTCCCTCCCCGCTTTTTCGTTTGACAGGCCCGCCGCCATGGTGCATGATGGATGAGGTTCCAAGAGGTTTATGGAACAGCGAGCCGCGAGGGACGCAGCGAGCCTGGAACGGTGATCCGCCGGCGGAAGTGATAAAAAGCTCCGCTAGCGGGGAGTGAAGGGAAAGCGGGCGTTCAGCGCAGGTGGGCTCTTCAGCGGAGAACCGAGTCGAGCGGCGATCCGGAGGGACCGAAAGATCCCGAAGGGGAGCGGAGGCGAGGGAATTCGCTGGGGTCGCCGGATAGAGGTGCAGGAGACGGGTTGCGGGCGATGATCTTCCCCGCTCCGGGAAACCGGGAGGCGAGGAGGGGAGCCTAAGACCGAACGCGCCTGAAACCGATCCGGCGAGATGCTAAAGCGGTAGGCCAGGAACATTGAGCCTGTAGAGGGGGCCCCGAAAAGGGCAGTCGCTACAGGGGAGCGAAAGGCCGCTGCGAGGCGCCGGTCCCGTTGGGAAGGACGGCATGCCGTCTTCCGGAGCGTTGAAGCGTGGCAGAAAGAAAGCTGTCACGGGGAGCGACGGGAGAAACGGTGGCGCTTCCTGATGCCACGCTCTGGCCGGGCATGCCGGCCGGGGAGCAAGCTGAACTGTGGGTCACTTGGAACCTTTTTCTTTTGCGCCTCAGGAGTCCGCTGAACCGGGCGAAAGACCACCGCCGCTGGATGCCTCAGCCCCTTCCCGGTTGCCGGTCCGCGCGGCGTCCTTCGCTTTTCGGCGTTTCGTCCACCGCTTGGAGGTGAACTTCTCCAGCCGCGGCCGGAAACTCACGAAATTCACCCGGCAGTACTCGCACCGGTAGCGGCTGGCTCCGAGCCGCATCAGCACCCGCTGGCGCGTGGAAGATGGAAAGTCCTCCAGGGACCAGATGTTCAGGTCCATCCGCCAGCACTTGGGGCAGCGGGCGAACCTCATGCTCCCCAGTCGCCACGTACGCTCCACAAACCGGAGCCGGCAGTCCCGGCAGCGGAGGGGGCGAACCCCGACCCAGCTCCAAAGGCGCTCGGAAAGACTATGGCGGTGTGCGTAGCGTAGGTGGCGGCTACCGCAGCGTGGACAAACCAGTGGCATTCTCGTTGCTGGCCTTTCGTTTGGGATGAGGGCACCGCACCCCCAGAGCGGCAGGTCTCAATTGCCCTCCTGGGCCGCCGTCGCTCCCCCGCGCGCCGCTACATAAGCCTCCAGATACCGCTGGTAGGCTGCCGCCAGCCGCTGGCGCGCCTCCCCCCGAGGGTGGATCTTCAGACCCTGGATCTCGACTACCGGCAGCAAGTCGCGCGTGGTCGAGGTAATGAAAACCTCGTCGGCTCGCTCCAGGTCCTCCAGGCGCAATCCCTTCTCTCCCACCCAAACCCCTTCGGCGTGCACCTCGCTGAGAAGTAGCTGGCGGGTCACCCCCGGCAAGCAGCCAGAGTCGAGCGGGGGCGTCCAAACCTGCGAGCCCTCGGCGACGAAAATGTTGGCCGAAGTGCATTCGCTCACCTCCCCGCGCTCATTCATCAGAACCGCCTCGTCGAAGCCCCTGGCCTGTGCCTTTTCGAGGGAGACCATGTTCAACGCCCAGGACAGGATCTTGGTTCCCGCGTAGGGAGAGCCGGCGAATCGGGCCGTCGGTTCGATCGCCAGCCGCGCTCCGGCGCCCCAATCCGTCGGGTCGGCCGTGAGCGCGATCAGGTCAGACTCCCGACCCTCCATCCCTTCCCAAGTCCCGCCCCGGTTGCGGACCACCACCACCCGCAGCGTGGCGTTCTCGGCGCGATTGGCCCGGACCAGCTTCAGCAGCCGCGAGTGCATGTAATCAGCATCGGACGGAAACGGCACGCGCAGCAGGGCGGCGTCCTGCCGCATCCTGGCCCAGTGACGCTCGAAGGCAAACAACACCCCGCGTGAGACGCGGATCGTGCTGAAGACCCCCCAACCCGTCAGCAGTCCCACCTGCCCGGGCGACAGCAGCTTGTCGCTGCACTCTCGAATCTCATCGTTGTGCAGGACGAATCGGTGCATTCAAGATCTATTCTACCGAAAGTCACTCGCCCGCCGTGCCGTCAAGATCACGCCAGGACCCGTGAGAGCGCCTCCAGATTGGCCGGGGTAATCAGATGGTAGCGGATCTCCAGCCCGGTCGCCAGGCGCAGCTCCCGCTCCACGTCCTCGCTCGGCAACTCGGGTCCGGCCACATACAGCCGGCCGGGCTCGATCGTGAAAGCCACCACCCGGCAACGCCGCGCCACGGAGGCCGGCAGCGCGGCAGGAGCCCACCCGCGCACGCCCGCCGGATCGAGCCGTTCGAAAGGCAGGTTCTGCTGCCGGGCCAGGGCCTCGTAGACGTCTTCCGCGCTCAGCCTGCCGGTGGTAACCAGGTGTTCGCCCAGCCGCAGTTCCGGGGGTTTCGAGCTCAACGCCGTCTCCAACTCCTGCTCCCTCAGGCGGCCGCAGCCTACCAAGATCTCCCCCAGGCGGCGTTTGTGATTCATCAAGGCCGCCCGCGACGGGTACCGGTGGGCGGTCTTCAACCAGACCAGCGACTGCCGGTCCAGGCGCGCCTCCAGGTAGCGCGCCAGCGCCGAGACCGTCGCCAGCCCGTTCAGCCAAGTAGCCCACACCACCCGCAGCGGCGCCCCCAGCGCGAACCTCCACCCGTAGACACGAGTCGCGCAGCCGGCCCGTACCCCGAGGCGCCACAACATCAGCAACAACGTGACGTCCAACACCCAGTTCATGGACAGGCTGGCCACCCCCTCGGCCAAGCCCCAGGGCGTAGCCCATAGCCCGCTCCGCAGCCAGGTCAGTAACCCGTACAGGAAGAGCAGGTTCAGTAGCAGGCCGACCGGATTCCCTACTAACCCTTTGCGGTCGCGCCAGAACCAGTAATGCTCCAGAAACCCGCGGCCCCATCCGTGCTTCTGCCAGGCCTGGAGCGCGATGCCGATTACCCAGCGCGTGCGCTGCCGCAGCGCGCTTTCGAACGTCTCAGGGAACAGCTCGCGCGTAGCCAGGGGATTGCCGTTCAGGAAGCGGATCGGCACGAAGACCTGGCGACAACCCAGGTTGCGCAACCGCAAGCCGACCTCGTAGTCTTCCGTCAGGCAGTCCGGCGCGAAGATGCAGCCGGAAGCGGCCGCCGCCAGCCGCTCCAAGGCCCGCCGCGAGTAGCCCGTGCCCACCCCGCTGGAGGGCATAAACCCGCCCAGCATGCGCCGCACCGGCATGTCCCGGCTCTGGAACTCGGCGAACTCGTCGCAGTAGACGCCATGGGTGAACCTCCACCAAGGGGTCGGCAGAGGCAGCACCGGGATCTGGATCATCTCGTGGGTATCCGCCAGGTAGTTCACCCAGCGCAGCGACTCCGGGTGCACCAAGTCCTCGGCATCGTGCAGCAGGATCACCTCAAAGCGCGTCCGCTGCTCTTCCTCGAAAAGCAGCATCCCCTGGTAAATCCAGTTCAGGCAGTCGGCTTTCGAGGTGGGGCCGTCATTGGGGCACACCACCAGGTGGACCCGCTCGAAGCGTCGCTCCGCCTCCTGCACGGCCTCCAGCGTGGCCCGGTCGTTGGGATAAGCCCCGATGAAGACGTCGTAGCTGCTGTAGTCGATGGCCGCCAGGTTGTGCTCGAGCATGCGCCCGATGACGCCATCCTCGCGCCACAGCGGCACAAACAGGGCCATGCGCTTCTCGGGGGCCCCCTCCAGCGCGGCCCGGTCCGGCCAGGCAGCGTGCCCCGCTCGGCGGAGCCGCCCGCGGAGCCACCCCCACAGCCAGGCCACGTCCAGCACCAGGTCGTCCAGGCCGCTGGCCAGCACCCAGACCGCCAGCGGCATCAGACAGGCTGCCACCCAGGAGTCGATGAAACCCATACCCCGCGCCGGAAACCTTTCCCCAGCCAATGTAGTGGCCCGAAGCCCAAGAAAATCGCCGGCAGTGTTGGCGCCGTCTCGTGGCAGAATACAGGAATGACGCGCCCTCTCCGGCTTGGCCGGCTCTTCCGCCTCCTGCTTCCGCTGCTGGCCGCGGTGACACTCCTGGCCGGCGCCGCCGGGACGGGGAACAACTTTCATTTCTCGATCCTCGGCGATCGGACCGGCGCCGCTACGCCGGAGGTCTACGAGCGGGTGTGGCGGGAGATAGCGCTGCTGGGGCCGGATTTCGTCATCAACGTGGGCGACACCATCCAGGGGCACAGCGAGGCTGCCGCCCCGTGGCAGTGGGCCGAGGTCGCACGCATCTGGACCCGTTACAAGGAGTTCCCCTTGTACCTTGTCCCCGGCAACCACGACATTTGGAACGAGAGCTCGCTGCGGCTCTACCAGAAGATCACCGGGCGCGCCCCGGCCTACAGCTTCGACTACCAGAACGCCCACTTCACCGTGCTCGATAACAGCCGCAGCCTGGATCTGAGCCCGCAGCAACTGCGCTTCCTGGAAGCCGACCTCGCCAAAAACCGCCCGCGCGCCCCGAAATTCGTCTTCTTCCATCAACCCTTCTGGCTGATCCCGCTGAAACTCGGCAGCGGCGAGTTCCGCCTGCACCAACTCGCCCGTCAGTATGGCGTCAACTACGTCATCAGCGGCCACGGGCATCTGCTGCTCCGGCTGGAACGGGATGGAGTCGTGTACCTGGAGGTGGGCAGCTCGGGCGCCGGCGCCATGCGAGGGCGGGAGTCAAATGAGAGTTTTGCCCGCGGCCAGTTCTATCACCACGTCTGGGTGCGGGTGAAGGACGCGAAGGCCTACTTCACCGTCAAGGAGCTGGACGGCCCTTACGGCAAGGGCCGCATGTTTCGGGTCGAAGACTGGGGCCCGGATGGCCCCAAGTTCGAACCGGCGGACCCGGCGCAGTGGGAGCCTTCCCGGCCCGCCCCGTCTGGAAGATAATAGTAGCCTCCACAGGAGAGATGACATGCGGCGACTTTGGATGTTTGCTCTTATCGCCCTGCTGCCGCTGGGCGCCCAGAAGCTGGCGCAGCGGAACGACGGCGAGGAACACGGCGATCCCCCCTACCTGACCGAAGACGGCTGGAGACCGCTGTTCAACGGCCGTGACTTTACCGGCTGGCACGGCCAGGACGACAAGCCTCACCAGTGGCTGGCCACGCGCGGGGTGATCTGGGAGCGCCTGCTGGGACCGACGCGCCTCTCCGCGGTATCCATCCCGGGCGACAGGATGCTGAACGGGCCCCAGGGACGGACCGTCAACCTGGTCACGGACGAGAAGTTCGGCGACCTCGAGCTGTACCTGGAGTTCATGCTGGCCAAAGGCTCCAACTCCGGGGTCTACCTGCAGGGCCTCTACGAAATCCAGGTCTTCGACAGCTTCGGCTCGGTCGAGCCGATGACGACTTCCGACTGCGGCGCGGTTTACCACCGCTGGATCGACAACCAGGGGGTGGGTGGGTCACCCCCATCGCGCAATGCCAGCCGCCGTCCGGGCGAGTGGCAGTCCTTCTACATCTGGTTTCAGGCCCCGCGGTTCGACGCGAGCGGCCGCAAGGTCGAGAACGCCCGCTTCCTCCGCGTGCTCCACAACGGGCTCTCCGTGCAGCAGAACGTCGAGCTGGAAGGGCCCACGCGGGCGCAGATGAACATTCCCGAGGCGCCCTTGAATCCCCTTATGCTCCAGGGCGACCACGGCCCGGTGGCCTACCGGAACATCTACATCCGCCCGCTGCGGCCCATCATCAAGCGGTAGGGTGGCACAGGCATTCGTGCCTGTGTGTTGCGTGCCCCCCAACAGGCCTGGAGGCCTATTCCACCTGTTCGGCGCTCAAACTGGGGGAGGGCAAGCCTGCGCAAACCCTTGACCGCCGCCACATTCGCGGAGGGACCTGCTCGATTCGCCGAAAGGCGTTCCCAGCGACCGCACTTCAGGGCGCAGCCGCGAGTGGATTGCGCACCAGGATCCCCGGAAAGCGCGAGTAGTCGCGATCCGCGGTCCAGATCTCCGTAACTCCGCAGGAGCGGCACATCGCCGCCACCCGCGCATCATGCACCAAAGGCCCGACGGCCTTGCCCGCGGCCAGCACGGCCTTGAGATGCTCCCAGTATCCCGGCCCTTCTCCAATCAAGCGCAGTGTCGGACTCTCCGCCCACCAATCCACCTGCAAAACGGCGTCCCGCAGCGGGGTCGGAGGCCGGTAGATCCTCGGGTGCGTGACGATGGCCAGAAACTCGTGAATACACGGCCACGGGATCGCCCACATGGCCCCTCCCTCGGCCAGCCGACGGACGCAGCTCAGAGCCGCCTCGTGCCAGGGCGAGTCCTCGCGCACGGAGTAGACCAGGATGTTCGTATCCAGGGCGATCATCCGCCGTGACCCTCGTAGATCATCGAGCGGATGGTGCTCCAATCCTCCGGGCAGGCCAATCCTTCCCCTCGGGTGGTGACGGTCTTGAGCCGGAAGCGTCGCCGGGCCGGAGGCGATCCGCGCAGCGCCAATTGCAGGCCGCGTTCGAATACCACCCGCAGTGGAATGCCGTGCCGTGCGGCGTACTGCTTGGCCTCCCGGAACAAAGCATCCGGGATCTCGACAGTGGTTTTCATCCCAGCCAGTATACCACTTTTACGGCATAAGCGATGTGGGAATATGGTGGGCCGGCCTCCAGCGGTGCTCTACTTCGTGAGCCGCAGCATGACGACCCCGCGCGAACTTTCACCTTGCCGGTTACCCCTATCTCAGACAGCTTCAGCGTCACCTTGGCCGGCTCAGCGCCCCGATTGAACAGACCCACGGCCCAGGCGCCTCCGGCCAGCGGCCTGGCCCACGCCTCAGTCGCGCCGTCTTGCGAGACCCGCCGCGCCTGCTGGCCCAGCTTGTCCTGATCCACCGCGATCACTTCCCGGTTCAGCAGCACCACCCGAGTGGCTTCGCTCATCTGGCGCACGTCGTTGCCTGCCAGCAGCGGAGCGGCCAGCAGCGCCCAGAGGCTCATGTGGGGGTTAGCGGCAGCTTCGGCGGCGGAGCCAGCGCGGCCAGCCGCTTCTTCGCTTCTTCAGGGCCGAGCTTCCGGGCCATGATCTCCATGGGCATCCGCATGCCCCCACCCGCGCCCGGAGGCGGCCCGGCGCCGGCAGGCATCACGCGCTTCAGCTCTAACTCTTCGCCGACCTAGAACAGCAGCGTGCCGCAATCTTGCGTCCGATCTCCGGGCTGGGAGACTTCCGCCGGGGCTCGATCACCTCCATTACCGGTCCC
>CAYGVJ010000038.1:0-40104 GCA_964353255.1 uncultured Solibacteraceae bacterium
AGGGGGACTTTTCCGATCTGTTGAGGGTGAACAACGGAGCGCAGTATCAGCTCTATGATCCGCTGTCCACGGTGGCCGATACGGCGCGCGCCGGGCACTACCGACGCACGCCGATTGCGGGCAACGTTCTGCCCGGCTCCTACATCAACATGGGGAAGAAATGGTACGACAACTACGTCAAGTACTGGCCCGATCCGAACAACTGGTTCGACCGAACCAGGTCCCCCGACGTCAACCCTTATCTGTCGCTCACCGCGCCGTACAACTGGACCTTCAACCAGTTCTCGGGCCGCATGGACGTCAACCTTGGCGACCGCATGCGCATGTTCGGCCGCTTCAGCCAGAACCACTTCGTGGAGATGCGCGGCGACTGGACCATCGACATCATGCGGGGGCTGAACAATACGAACGCCGGCGGGACCGGGGTGACGCGCGACGACCAGAACGGCGTGCTCGATTGGGTGTTTAACCTGACGCCGCGTACGATGTTGCACGCGTCGGCCTCGGTCAGCAACTGGTCCTCGGCGAGTTCGGTGGCCGACACGCCGTTCAAGTTCAAGCCGTCGGATGTGGGTCTTCCCAGCTACCTCGACCAGAAGTGCGGTGACTGGTGCTACCTGCCCTGGATGAATGTTACCGGCTATTCCCAGAACGGCATCAGCGGCTATCCGGCCCCCACCTACAACCGCTTCTGGGGGTACAACGCCGACGTGTACCACGACCATGGGAAGCATTCCCTGCGCTGGGGCCTGGATATCCGCCAGCAGGTGAGATCGGGGCACGCGGCCAACAACAACGGCCAATACCAGTTCGCCAACACCTATTTCCGGCAGTGCGACGACGGCTGCGGTACGAACTACACGGCGGGCAACCTCGGTCTGACCTGGGCCTCCTTCATGATGGGCCTGCCGACCGGCATCAACATCTCGAACAACGACAGCTTCATCGTGTCGGACCCGTACTACGCCTGGTTCGCGCAGGACACCTGGCGCTTCTCCCCGAAGCTGACCTTGACTCTATCGCTGCGGATGGAGTATGAAACGGGCGCCACAGAGCGCTTCAAGCGCCAAATCATCGACTACGACAAGAGCGCGGTGCTGCCGATCTCTGCGGCGGTCGAAGCGGCCTACGCCGCCAACCCGCAGGCGCAACTGCCGGCCTCGCAGTTCAAGGTCGTGGGCGGGGCGATCTACGCCACCGCGCCCAACGCGCGGAAGCGCGCGTGGGACAACACGCTGATGTGGCTGCCGCGCATCGGCTTCGGATACCAGCTCAACGCGAAGACCGTCATCCGCGGGGGCTACGGGATCTACTACGACACCAGCAACGTAAACTCCCAGGCCTACGGCCCGAACCAGACCGGTTACAGCCGCGCCACGACCCCCCTGGTCACCACCAACAACGCACAAGGCGTGCCGGTGTGGAACCCCGCCTGGAATGTCGGGGGCCTGGTATCGCCTCTCAGCGACCCCTTCCCGGTGCGCTCCGACGGCACGCGGTTTGACACGCCCCAGCGGGACGGGCTCGGGACAATGGCTCTGGTGGGCACCGGCTGGACCTATCCATGGCTCGCGCGACATCTCCGGCAGCAGCGCTGGCGGGTGGGCGTTGAGCGGCAGATCGGGACGCATGACGTGGTGGGGGCGTCTTACGAAGGAACCTATGCGTCGGCGCTCAACATCAACACTAACCTGTCTGCCATCCCGTCCACTTACTACAACTTCAGCCAGACGCGCAACGACGCGCCCAACACGCTGCTGAGCGCCAGCGTAGCGAACCCGTTCTACACGGGCAACGCCAATTTCCCGTCGTCCGTCCAGAGCAACACGGTGCTCTGGCAGTGGATGACCACCCAGAGCATCTTCACGAGCGCGACGCGCGCGCGCTCCGCGCTGATCGTGCCTTACCCGAACGGCAACATCAACATTCCCCGGCCGGCGGGTTACGCGCGGTCGCATATGCTGGAAGCCAGCCTCAACCACCGGTTCTCCCGGGGGCTGTCAGCGAACTTCGCTTTCACGAGCATGCTCCAGAAGAACGCCACGAGCTACTTCCAGGGGTGGAGCGGGGAAGACGCCACCAGGCCGCAGGCGCCTTACTGGGTGCGCGGCGGGGCGAACCCCGTCCGCGTCATCGGCACCTGGGTTTACGACCTGCCCTTTGGCAAGGACCGCCGGTGGGTACACAGCCGGATTCCCAGCCTGTTCGTGGAAGGCTGGACGCTCGCGGGGACCTACCTGTTTCAGATGGGCGGCTTGGTGGGATGGGGCAACATCTTCTACTACGGCGACCCGAACAGCATCAAGATCGACAATCCCACGCCCACCCAGTGGTTCAACAATGCCGGTTGCGTGACTTCGACCGCGCTGGCTTCGGGCGATTCGGTGGTGGGGAGCGGCGCTTGCACGGCGGGCTTCGAGAAGAGGTCCTCGTTCGCGCCCGCCAACTTCCAGTACCGCTACATGCCGCAGAACGTGAACGGGCTGCGGGTGACGGGTCCGCACCAGTGGAACGCCAGCCTGACGCGCGAAATCAAGATTCACGAACGGCTGACGTTCATGGCTCGCTTGGATGTGCTGAACATCCCGAATCACAGCATCCTGAACGGCGTGGACGCGAACCCGGCCAACAGCACCTTCGGGCAAGTCATTAGCGCGAGCGCTACGCCAAACCGGTTCCTTCAGATCCAGGGCCGGCTGCGCTGGTGAGGCTGTCCGCCCGCTCTGGATCCGCAAACCGCGGTTCGGAATCGGCCTTACGGCGGACCGCTTTGAGGTCTGGCTTCGCCCCCGTGGTTAGGGACGGAGCGAGGCCGTTGTATAGAGGATGACGCATGCGGCCTGAACAGTGGGAAGTCTTCAAGCGAGCGGCGAAGCGTTGCCCCGACGCGGGCACGCCGGTCGCCGTGATTGTGGACAGTCCCTGGATACCGGGCTATGTGGGGATCAGTCACCTCGATTACTACGTGGATCCCGAGGTCTGGTTTCAAGCCAACCTGCGCATCCTGCGGGAGTTCCCCGACATCATCTTCTTTCCTTCCTGGTGGGTGGAGTACGGGATGGCGACCGAGCCGTCAGCGCTCGGGAACCGGATTCATTTCCGGCCCGACCGGCCTCCGGACCAGTCCCCGGTTCTGCTCCGGCTGGAAGACGTGAGCGCGCTGGCGCCGCCGAACCCGCACAGCGATGGCCTGATGCCCTTCGCCTTGCAGATGTACCGCATGCTGAAGCCGAAGATCTTCGCCGCCGGCTACACGATCCCGGTAGTGGCGGCGCGCGGGCCGGTGTGTTTGGCTGCGTTTCTGCGCGGCGTGAACCAGCTCATGACCGATTTCACTGACGCGCCTGAAGCGGTTCACACCTTGCTGGCGCTAACCACGCGGACTGTGATCGACTGGTTGCGGGCTCAGGCCGAAGTCATCGGCGACACGGTCGAGGGCATCCTGGTGCTGGACGACATCGTGGGCTTCCTCTCCCCGGGCGCCTATCGCGAGTTCGCTCACCCCTACCTGACGCAGATCTGTGATGCTTTCCCGGCCGGCTGGGTCAAGGTGTACCACAACGACGCCAACCTCAGGCCGTTTCTGGCCGATCTGCCGGACACCGGTTTCGACGTCCTCAACTGGAATGGCAAGATCGGTATCCGCGAGGTGCGCGAGAAAACCAACGGGCGCTTGTGCCTGATGGGGAACGTGCCCCCGCTGGAGATCGGCGTTCGTGGCACGCCGGAGGCGGTCCGGCGATCCGCCCGCGAAATCATCGCCGCGAGTGACGGCGCGAGCCTCATCCTGTCGCTGGGCGGCGGAGTCAGTCCGGGCATGCCGGGGGCGAATCTTCAGGCGCTCGCCGAGGCCGCCCGCGGTCTTTAATCCCGGTGCGGGCGCAGCTCCACGTAGTCCAGGGCCGCGTTCTCGCCACCGTCCCCGAAACCCTCGATGCGGATTTCATCTCCCGGGCGGAGCGCCAAGCCCAGGATCCTGCGCCGGCTCGAGGAGTGGGCGTCGATCCGGCGAGCGGGCAGGCTGTCGTCGGCCGCCCACTCATCGACGAGCTGGCCGGCGACAAACAGCTTGAACCGCGACACCCCGTCGTTCTGGTCGAAGTACTGGACGCTCAAGTCATACCAACCCGGCTGGCCCTGGTGGCGGAAGCTGGCCCAGCACCGGCGCGTGGGGCTGGCGCATTCGACGGCCTGGCTGCCGGAGGCCGCCTCCCAGGGCTTCACGTCCACAACCTGGTACCCTTCCAGCTTCATCGCCTCGGCTTCCAAGCGGCCGGGAAAGTTCCCCGCTCGACCTTTCGCGTCCGGGATTCCGGAAGTGCGCAGAAACCAAGTGTTGACGGCGTCGCGCCACACCTGGGCGTGTCCGGCCTGGTACTCCAGGCGCGCCAGCACTTCCCGGTAGCGCTGCTCGTCGATCCGCCCTTCGAGCGACTTCCATTGCCGCACGTACTCTCCAGTGGCGTCCGCACCCTCATAGTGCGAGTCGTAGATGTGCTGGATCACCGTTTTCCCCGAGTGCAGCACGTGCGTGTACGGGACGTGATGCATCCACAGAAGCAGCTCGTCGGGACACGTCTCCAGCGACTCGTACACCTTCGCCACCGGCGGCCGGTACTGGCCGATGAAGCCGGTCCCGGTGGCAACCGTGCGGTCCATGCCAATGCCCTTCTGGTCGGCGCGGTGCCACTGGCCCCAGCCGTTGCGTTCGGAGGCCTCCACCGCCGGGCCATAGTGCGACCCGGTGATGTCGGTCAGGGTCTGCGCCCCCAGCGGTCCGGTGTAGTTCTCGTAGGTCCGCCAGGAGGCGAGCTGCATCTTCACGACGGTGTCCACGACGCGCGGATCGGGCCCGAAGGTCAGCCGCGTCCACTCTTCCGCGATCTGGCGAGCGCTCAAATCGGGATTCCACGCCAGCCGCCCGAAGCCGTAAAGGTTCGCCTGGGAGAGATGATGCCCCGCCCAGTTGCTGTCGCGTCCCACGTTCGAGACCCCGACGAAGCCGCCCGCCGGCCGCCGGAACACCTTCCCGCTGACCAGCGCCTTCACCGGAGTCCCCGCGCCCTGCGCGTGCAGATCGAAGTCCAGCGCCTCTTTCCACATCGGAACCAGGAACACCAGATGCCGCGCCTGGCCGAAGTACTCCTGGGTGATTTGCAGCTCGACGGCCTGATTGGTCTTCTCCAGCGCGCCGAACAGCGGGGAGGCCGGCTCGCGCGCCTGGAAATCGATCGGCCCGTGTTTGATCTGGATGACGGCGTTCTCCTCGAACTGCCCATCCAGCTTGCGGAAGTTGTCCCAAGCCGCCCGGGCCCGGTCGTTCTTGAGGTTGCGCCAGTCCATCTTGTGGTCGTAGACGAACCCGCGGTAGAAGATCAGGCCGCCGTGCGGCTGGAGCGCGCGGGCGATTACGTTGGCGGCGTCGGCGTGCGTTCGGCCGTAAGCGGAAGGCCCCAAGCGGCCTTCTGAGTCCGCTTTGAGCACGAAACCGGCGAGATCCGGAACCGCCCGGTAGATCTCGTCGGCTTTGTTCTTCCACCACTCGGCGACGCGCGGGTCCAAGGGGTCGAATGTGTCGAGGCCGCCGATTCTCCTCGGGCTGCTGAAGTCGATGGCCACGGCGACCTTCACACCCCAGGGGCGGAATACCTCGGCGATGCGGGCCAGTTGCGGAAGGAACTCCGCCGTGAGGACTCTGGGGTTGGCGTTGACGTTGTTGATCGCACAACCGTTGATTCCCAACGACGCGAGCAGACGCGCATAGTCGCGCACCCGGCTCAGATCGCTGCGCACCTTGTCGTTGTCGAAGAAGATCGACCGCCCCCCATAGCCCCGTTCGATAGTCCCGTCGAGGTTGTTCCATTCGTTGACCCAGCGCACGGAGGCGTAGGGAACCTGCTTGTCGTCCAGGGGCGATACCGGTTCATGCAGGGCGATTCTCCGCAAGAGCGCGAAGACGCCATAGAGCACGCCGCGATCGTTCGGCGCGGCGATGACCAGATGCGTGAGGCCATCCAGCGTCACCGTCCTGAGCCAGTAGCCATCGGCCGGCAGGTCCGCAGCCAGACCGATCGCCGGCGCCGCCTTCCGGATGTCGCCGAGCGTGCCCAGCACGATCGCGCTCTCGCGCGGAAGCCGCGTCTCTTCGCGCAGCGTGCGGCCCAACATGCCGCGGACCCCGCGAACGAGTTCTTCCTGCGCGGCCTTGATCACAACTGAATCCCCGAAGGCGACCACCACGGCGGGCAGAGCGGCATAGCGTTGCCGGACAGCCGGATCACTGACTTCGGCATACCGGAGCCAGGCCTCGTATCCGGTCTCGGCGCGCAGGGCCGCGAGCGCCACAGCGACCAGCAACAGCGTGAACCTGACTCGGTTTTCGCAGGTCCTCATGACTTAGTTCAGCCTCCCAACAATATACCCGCATCAGCATATCACACCTGCCAGGGGGCTTCGCGCGGCTCGCCGCGGCGCCGCGGATGGTCCGGTAGGGGTCGGCGGCTGGCCTCAAACCTCGCTAAACAAAGCGTCACCGGGCTCCGATAAGTTTGATAGTAGACAAACCGTGGGCCGTAGCACGGCTGCCACGTGTGCGCCGCGGGGTGTGATTTCGGTCGGTGTCACCGCCATGATGAAGAGATTCCGGGCCTGCCTTCCGGCGCTGTTGCTCCTCCTGACAGCGCCTCTGCCCGCCCATGTCCAGGCCGGGTGGCGGTTCTGGAGCGCTCCCGACGGGATGACGGAGACCTACTGCCGGACACTGGGCGTGACCCCTGGCGGCAGCGTCTGGGTCCGGCACGGCGCGGTGGCATCGATGAGCGTCCTGGACGGGTACACCGTCACCCGAATCCCAGAGCCGCGAACCGCCAGCAGCGTGAATTGGGGAGTGCTCGCCCGGGTATATGCCAGCCCGCCCGGCGATGCCTGGACAGTCGAAGACGGCGCGCTCAAACAGTACCGGAACCGACACTGGATCGTGCACGCTACGCAGGCGCCGGGCGAGCAGATGCGTGCGGCGATTCCGAGGCGCCCGAGCCGCATCCTGGTGCTGTTCTCTGACCGGCTGGCTGAATACGACACGGACTCCAGATCCTGGACGGTTGTGAAGAAGAGCGCGGAAACGGCAGTGGGCTCCTTCCTGGGGATGGTGCGGGGCATCGCGGGGGAGTTCTGGGTTACCGGGGCGCACGGCGCGGGCAAGCTGGAAACCACGGGAAACCGGAAGCAGTATCAATGGACCGAGTGCGACACCCGCACGATCGGTTTGCAGGACCTGGAAGACCCGCTGCCCGGCGAGGGCGGCGAACTGTTCGTGGCAGGGTTGCTGGGCCGAAGCGGAGCCAGGGCGCTGGCCAGATGGCAGGGTTCGCGCGTGGAGCTCGTCTCCACCGCCAGCCGGCGTCTTCGCGGGTGGCGCGGCGCAGACGGCAGCCTTTGGATTCTTCAGGGCACATCGCTCGCGCGGCTGGCCGACGGGCGCCGGGAGGCAATCGAGCGGCGGGGAACCTTGGCCGGAATCACCTACGATGTGGCCGCCGAGCCGAACGGAGTGTTCTGGATGGCCACTTCCGAAGGGGTGGCGCGTTACGCGCCGCCGCTGTGGAGCACGCCCGAGCCGGTGCGGCACATCGATCAACCCGTGCATGCGATCGTCGAGGACCGCAAAGGCCGCCTGTGGTTCGCCGCCACCGAATACCTGATCGAGTTGGATGGCCCGACCTGGAGAATTCATCCCCTGCCCAAGGACTTCCGCACGCATACGGTCCAGAGCGAGAACCTGACCGTTCTGCCGGACGGGCGCATCGCGATGAAAGGCTACCAGGCCGAGACACTCAACCGGCTGGTGGTATTCGATCCCAAGACCCGCGCGTACCAGAATGTCACCCATCCGGAAGGACGCACGATCGTGTTGGCCTGGCGGCGCCAGGATGGGACTTTCTGGGTACGGACGGGCTCCCCGTGCCAACTGGAGATCTATGACGGCAAGACGTTTCATCCCCGGTTGGACGCTGGAAACGATCTGGCGTGCAGCGGCATCCGCTGGGTCCACGAGTCAGCCGATGGCGCAGTCTGGATTGGCACGAGCAGCCAGGGGGGAGGCGTCTACCGGCGGGGGAAACTGGAAATGTTTGGACCCGCGCAGGGATTCCCCGAGGCCGCCGTCACCACTATCTTTGAGCACGCGCCCGGACGCATTCTGGCCGCCGGCCGGGATGTTCTAGCCGAGTTCGACGGCAAGCGCTGGTCGCTGTTGCGCACGGGGCTGGACCGGGCGCAGAGCATCATGAAGTCCCGCGACGGGACGCTCTGGATCGCTTCCGGAACCGGAATTCACCGGCTCAAGGACGGCGCCTGGTTGGCCAACGGCGAGGAGGACGGCCTCCCCACGGACATCAGCCACGAGATCTTCCAGGACAGCCGGGGCCGCATCTGGGCGGGCACCAGCCGGGGCCTCAGCCTCTACCATCCGGAGGCGGACACCGACCCGCCGAAAGGCCTGATCGCCCCGGCCAACAACCCCGATGAGGCGCCTCCCGACGGCAGCATCAAGATCGTCTTCTCGGGCATCGACAAGTGGAAGTACACCGCCGCGGAACGGCTGTTGTACTCCTATCGTCTGGACAGGGGCGCGTGGAGCCTGTTCTCCTCCTCGAACACCGCCTCGTTTCAGAGGTTGCACCACGGACACCACCGCATCGAGGTCCGGGCCATGGACCGCAATGGCAACGTGGACCCCACGCCGGACGCCTTTGATTTCGCCGTGCTCCTGCCCTGGTACAAACAGGCCGGCTTCATCCTGATCGCCGCCGCGAGCTTCCTTGTCATCTCCACGCTGCTGGGCCTGGCCGCCGCGCAGTACCGCGCGTTGAAACGCGCCAAGCAGACAGCCGAGAGCGCCAGCCGCTCGAAGAGCGAGTTCCTGGCCAACATGAGCCATGAAATCCGCACGCCCATGAACGCCATCCTGGGCATGACGGCGTTGGCGATGGAGATTGCCCCCAACACCGAGCAGCACGAGTACCTCGATACGGTGCAGAAGTCCGCCGGGTCCCTGCTCGGCATCCTCGACGACATCCTGGACCTCTCGAAAGTCGAAGCCGGAAGGCTCGAACTGGCGCCGGTGGACTTCAACCTGCGGGAATGCGTCGAGGAGACCCTGCGTACCTTGCGCCTGCGCGCCGAGGAGAAGGGCCTCGCGCTGAAGTGCCAGCTCTCTCCCGAAGTCCCTCACTTCGTCACTGGCGACGACCGGAGGCTGCGCCAGGTTCTGCTCAATCTGGTGGGCAATGCCATCAAATTCACCGCACGCGGCGAGGTTTCCGTCCAGGTCGCACTCAAATCGAGCGCCGATCAAGGGGCCGCTGTTTTGTTCGCGGTCACCGACACGGGCGTCGGGGTTCCAGTTGGCAAGCAGAAGATCATCTTCGCCCCCTTCGAGCAAGCCGACAGCTCGACCACCCGCACCCATGGGGGAACCGGGCTGGGCCTGGCGATCTCGGCGCGGCTCGTCCGGCTGATGAACGGAGACATCTGGGTGGAGAGCCCCTGGCGAGACGCGGAGACCGGCGCACAGGTCGCGGGGAGCGCGTTCTACTTCACGACCCAGTTCGGCTGGGGAAAACCGCCCGCTCCTGCCCTCGAGGCGGCGAAGCCGGTGGCGGCGCCCCCTCTGCGGGTCCTGCTGGTCGAGGACAACGTGGTGAACCAGAAGCTGGCCTCGCGTCTGCTGGAGAGGCTGGGCCACAGCGTGGTGGTGGCGGCAGACGGCCAGGAGGCACTCGCGGCGCTGGAGCGCCAACCGGTGGACGTTGTCCTGATGGATGTCCAGATGCCCAAGATGGACGGCTTTGAAGCCACGGCAGCGATTCGGCAGAAGGAGAGGGCGCGGGGAGCAGAGCGCATCCCGATCGTGGCCCTGACCGCGCACGCCTTGCAGGGCGACCGGGAGACATGCCTCGCGGCGGGCATGGACACCTATCTGGCCAAGCCGGTTCTACGCGACGATTTGGCGCGTGTTCTCGCCGAAGTCACGGGAGCCCGCGCTCTCACACTTGCGCGTTGACGCCCACAAGCTGAAGGGGTTGCTGAAAAACGCCCACTCCAGACCGCTTGCTAACGCGCGCGGCTCGGAAAGTGCTTCACTGTCAACAGGCCTAGTTCGGAGCCGCGACCGTCAGGGAGCGGTTCTGGGCGTTTTTCAGCACCCTCTGAAGCCGGTGCCACTCAGCCCTTCGGCTTCAGCCCGCGCTTCTCCAGCAGCGGCTCCACCGAGGGCTCGCGACCGCGGAAGCTCTTGTACATCTCCATGCCGTCGGCGGTGCCGCCCTTTTCCAGGATCTTCGTCCGGAACGATCGGGCGGTCGCCGGGTCGAACAAGCCTTTCTCCTTGAACGCCTGGAAGGCGTCGCTGTCCAGCACTTCGCTCCAGATGTAGCTGTAGTAGCCCGAGGAGTAACCGCCCGAGAAGATGTGCTGGAAGTAGGGGCTGCGGTAGCGGACCACGATCTCCGGCATCAACCGGATTTTCTCCAGCGACGCCCTTTCGAAGGCCGTCGCATCCACCGCTTGATCCCCGGAAATCGTGTGCCAGTCCATGTCGAGAAAAGAGGCGGCCAGATACTCGACCGTCGCGAATCCCTGGTTGAACTTCTCCGCCCGCTTGATCTTCGCCACCAGTTCAGCCGGAATGATGGCTCCGGTCTGGTAGTGTTTGGCGTAGACGTTGAGCACCTCCGGCTCCAGCGCCCAATTTTCCATGATCTGCGAGGGCAGCTCGACGAAGTCGCGGGGCACCCCGCTCAGACTCCGGTAGTGGATGCGCTGTAGGAGCGAATGAAGCCCATGACCGAATTCGTGGAACAGAGTCTCGACCTCCTCCAGTCGCAGCAGAGCCGGCTGGCCGGCCGCCGGACGCGTGAAGTTGCACACGTTGACCGCGATCGGACGAACGTCTTTGCCGTCCCGGATGTACTGGCCGCGGTAGCGGCCCGACCAGGCTCCGCCGCGCTTGCCGGGCCTCGGGTGGTAATCAATGAGGAATACGCCCAGGTGCGCGCCGCCGGAATCCTTGACTTCGAACGTCCGGACTTCGGGATGGTATTTCGGGATGTCCGTCCGCTCGACGAACTTCAGACCATACAGCCGGTTCGCCACGTAGTAGGCTCCGTGGAGAACGTTGTCGAGCGTGAAGTACTGCCGCACTTCGTTCTCATCCAGCGCGTAGCGCGCCTGCTTGACCTTCTCTGCGTAGTAGCGCCAGTCCCAGGGCTCCAGCTTGAAACTTTGCCCTCCCGCCGCGATCATGCCCTGCAACGCCTCCGTTTCCTGCCGCGCTACGGACGATGCCGGCTCCCAGAGCTGCCGGAGCAGGTCGTAGACGCGCCCAGGCTCCTTGGCCATGTTCTCTTCCAGCACATAATGCGCGTGGGTCGGATAGCCGAGCAGCCTGGCGCGCTCGGCCCGCAGGGGGGCGATTCGGGTCAGGATCTGCTTGTTGTCGTACTGGTTGCCGTGGTCGCAACGGCTGATGTACGCCGACAAGATCTGCCGGCGCAGCTCGCGGTTGTCGGCATAGGAAAGAAACGGCCAGATGCTCGGGGCTTGCAAGGTGAATACCCATTGCCCGGGCAGCCCGGCCGAGCGGGCCGCCTCCGCCGCCGCCGCGACGCCCGTCTCCGGCAACCCGGCGAGGTCTTCCTTCTTGTCGATCACCAGCCGGTAGGCGTTGGTCTCCTTGAGCAGGTTGTCCCCGAATCGAACGGAGAGCACCGAGAGTTCCCCGTTGATGGCACGCAGTCTCTGCTGCTGCTCGGGGCCCAGGTTGGCGCCCCCGCGGACGAACATCTTGTAGGTTTCTTCGAGGAGCTTGCGCTGCTCGGCGTCCAGCTTCAGGCTGGCGCGCCGTTCCCAGACCGCCTTGACCCGCGCGAAAAGTTGTGGGTTCAAGAGGATGTCGTCCCTCAGCGCCGCAAGCCGGGGAGCCACCTGCCGGGCGATCGCCTGCAACTGGTCGTTGGTCTCGGCGCTGGTCAGATTCCCGAAGACCCCCTGCACCTTCTGGATCAATTCGCCGGCGGCGTCCAGCGCCGCGATGGTGTTGGCAAAGCTGGGAGCCTCGGCGCGGGAGGCAATCGCTTCCGCTTCCCGCTTCTGCTCTTCGATAGCTCGCTGGATGGCCGGCAGGAAGTGCTCATTCTTGATCTGCTCGAACGGGGGCACGCCAAAAGGCGTGTTCCAAGCTTTGAAGAACGGGTTTGACTCATCGGGCTGCGCCGCCTGCTGGGTCCAGAGCAGGGGGCACGCCAGTGCCGCAAGGAGGATCAGAGCGCATCGCTTCATAGCATTGTCAGCCTATCAGGTCCGGCCCGCCGGCTGCACGGCCTCCATCGCCGGCGCGGGTGTGATGCCTCAGTCTTGGGGGATGGGACAAGCTGACGGCTTACCCCTCAGGACGCCCCCGCCCCGCCGTCCCTCCGGCAGCGGCAGCGGGGCTGGCAGGCCTGGCAGTAGAACCGCGCGCAGGTGGGACATTGGCTCCAGCACTCCCGGCACAGGCAGTGGATGTTATCGCACAAGTAAACCGGATGGGCCCGCCCCAGACAGTGATCGCACAGCGGCGGCTCCAGTAGGCCCAAAACGGGATTCCAGTGGAACCGGCGCGCGCGTTCCTGCTTCTTGCGGATGAGACGCACCGCGATCTCGCGCACCGGCAGGACCACCGCCAGCACGGCCGCCGGTTCCAGGCGGATGCGCAGCGAGTACTTCCGCCGCAGGTCTTCGAGCTTGGCCGCGCGATCCAGTTCCGTGGCCCGCAGGCGGCTCCGCTCTTTCTCTGCGGCCAGCGGGTCGCCGGAGCGCCGGGCAATCCGCTTTTCGATCTGCGCCCCCAGATCCCGGTAGTAGGAATCGATCCGGCGGGCGTCCCGCTCCAGGCGCCGCCGGGCGGTCTCTTGCAGGCCGGTGATCAGCTTGCGGGTTTCCACCTCGGCGGCGCGCAACGCAGCCGGGTAGATTTGGGCCAACGCCTCGACAGGGACGCTGAAGGCCGGATCGTCCTCGGTCTGGTCCCGAACGGCCCGCAGCAGAGTTTCCGGTTGCGGCGGCAGCGAGCGGGCCGAAGCGTTCAGGCAGACGGTCACCATCCCGAGGTGGCGCTCGTCGGATTCCACCGTGTATTGAAACGTGAAGAAGAAGCAGGAGGCCCGGGCGGAAAAGTCCTCGACCAGCCGGTAGATGCCATTCTGGATCACCAGCTCGCGCTCCAGCATCGCGGCGACGTCCAGCGGCGGGGCCGCCAGCGGGGCGCGCAGTCGCGCTCCGGCTACCAGACTCTCGGCTGGCAACAGCCTCCCCAGCCGCTCCAGCCATTCCCCGGGATCGTCGGCCCCGGCTTCGGCGCCGAACTTCAGCGAGAGCCATTCGCTGGAACCCAACTGTTCGGCCAGGCTGGGGGGAAGCAGCGCGCGAATGCCCCCGTTCCCGTCCGCTTCGACCAGCGCCCCCCGGCTCAGCAGCAGGTTGGCCGCCCACTCCGCCAGATCCATCATCGCCTAGACCTCGAAGTCGCGCCGGAACAGCGCCTCATCCAGCTTCTTGCTCTGCGCGTAGTCCCGCTTGGCGGCCAGCAAACGCTCGGCGAGTTCGTCGAACGCGGCTTGGACCCGCCCCTCCCGGCGGGCCGAGACCCACAGCTCCAGGATGAGTTCGGAGAAATCGCCTTCCTCATCCAGCTTCCCCAGGACGCTGTCGATCTCGCCGACCACCAGCTCGAACATGTTGATCTTGTCGTGCAGCACGCGGAGCAGTTGCTCCTCGATGGTGCCGGCCTGGCAGAGATTGAACACGAAGACGTCGCTGGTCTGGCCGATGCGATGCACACGGCCGATGCGCTGTTCCAGCCGCATCGGATTCCAGGGCAGGTCGAAGTTGATGACCGTGTTGGCGAACTGGAGGTTGCGGCCTTCCCCGCCCGAGCCGGTCGAGATGAGCACGTCGGCTTCGTCCCGGAAGCGCGCGATCGAGGCGTCCTTCTGAGCGCGGGACATTCCGCCGCTGAAAACACTGTAGTGCGCCCCAAGGCGCTGGCAGACGCCGGCCAGGTATTCCAGCGTGGGCACGAACTCGGTGAACACCACCACCTTTCCGGCGCGGGCCGCCAGCATGTGGCCGAGCTGGCGCCCCTTGCTGCTGTCGCTGATCTGCGCGGCTACTTCCTGGATGGCCTCCAGTTCCCGGCGGTCCTTCGCCGCCAGTTCCTCGTTGGCGGCCAGGGCGCGCCCCACCGCGCGGCAGAGCGCCTGGGGGCTGCTGCCGGCCTGACGCTGAAGCAGTTCCAGCGCCAGCGCGGAAGGGGCGTTGCGGCGCCCCGAGTAGCGCCCGGCGACGTAGGCTGAGAGCAACTCATAAAGCTGCGCCTCGGCCGCCGAGGGCGCGACCGTCGCCGTGGCGGCCGTACGGCGCGGCAGCCGCACATCGGCGACTGCCCGCGTGTTGCGGACCATGACTTCAGCCAGCAGCGCCCGCAACCGCTCGGGATTCTTCGGCGACTTCGGCTTGCCGGAGGTCACGTAGAGCCGACGGAATTCCGATTCGGTGGACAGCAGGCCGGGCTTGAGCAGCGTGATCAGGTTGTGCAGCTCGATCAGGCTGTTCTCCACGGGGGTGGCCGTCAGCAGCAGCAAGAACTTCCGCTCCAGGGAGTTGACCAGCTTCCAGTTCGCGCTGGCGCGGTTCTTCAGGCAGTGCGCCTCGTCCACGATCACCAGGTCCCAGGGCGTTGCCGCCAGCGCCCCGGCGTGCGGCTCCAGGCGTGCCATGGCCAGCGAGGCCACCACCAGCGGCTGCCGCCGCCAGAACTGCTGGGGATCCTGGCGGAACTCCGGACCGTCCGGAGAGACCGGCGCCAGCCCGAATTTCTCGCTGAGCTCTCCCTTCCACTGGGGCACCAGCGAAGACGGCGTCAGCACCAGGGCCCGGCGCACCATGCCGCGAACCCAGTATTCCTTCAACACCAGACCAGCTTCGATCGTCTTGCCGAGGCCCACCTCATCGGCCAGCAGAGCGCGACCCTTGAAGTTCCTGAGCACCTGTCGGACCGTTTCCTGCTGGTAGGTGTAACTGTCTACGCCGTTCAGCGAGGAAAGGCACACCAAGTCCGCGAAGTTCTGCGCCAGCCTCAATTCGATCAAGCTACGGCGCAGAAAGAAGTCCAGCGGCGTGCCGACGCCATGCCAGGCGGGCGGCGGGACCGGCAGGAAATCGGTCTGGATCTCCGGCGCCGGCGGGGCGGGCGCAGCCGCTGCCGGCGGCTCGGGCGCCGGTTCGGCGGCCCGCGCCACGGCCGCGGCTTCCGCGCGGGTTGGGGCGGGCGCAGCCGCCAGGTCGCGGCAATAGCGGAGCGCTGTTTCGCGCAAGGAAAGCCACTTCGCTTCCGCGGGGAACTTGGTCGCTTCCACGAAGTGACGGAAATCCGCCAGGGCCTCCTCCCGGCGTCCCAGCTTCATCCGCGCGCAGCCGCTGTTGAAGAGCACGCCGAGGTCGCCGGGAGCCGCCTTGCGCAGCAGCCCGAGGTAATACAGCGCGTCCGCGTGACGCTCGGCCTCGAAATAGGTCTTCGCCACCAAGTCCAGGGCCAGAACGTGGCTCGGATGCAGCGCGATCGCTTTCTTGGCCTCGCGTACGGCCGCCTGCGGGTCCCCCCGCTTTCTGGCCGCCTTGGCCAGGTGGAAGAAAAACTCCGCCTGCTCCCGGTTGAACGCGCGTTGCTCGGCGGCCTGCTGAAGTTTGCGCTGCTTGCGGCGGCGCTCCTGCTTTCTGGGATCGCCCACGGGTGGCTTCGGCAATTGTCCCACGCTTGACGATGGCTGGACAAGACGATCATCCGCTGCGGCGTGCGCGATGCCTGCCGGCTGCGCCCGTCCTCCTCACTCCTTGGGAAGCATCACTTCGACCAGGCCCTCGTCCTTGGGCGGGCGGAGCTGGCGCCGGATGCCGCTCCCGACAGAAACGGCGGTCAGGAGCAGCACCACCACCGAAAGCGCGTCCAAACCGCGGCCCCAAACGACGGCGCCGACGCACACCGCGGTTCTCAGGGCCCAGGTGATGGTCCTGGCTCTGACCTCGCGCCTCTGGTGGAGCCCTGCCGCTGACCGGCCCAGGTAGTGGGCAAAGAACAGGGCCAGCAGGCCGACCAGGGCCCGGAACAGAATCATCGCTCCACCGCCACTAGGATTTTACCGGATAACGCAGAATCGTCCGCAGCCGCTCGGGGGCTACCCGGCGAGGATCGGACAGGTAGATCTCGTGGTGTGGGCCCTTCAACGACAGGCCTTGCTGCTCGGCCAGCGCCTGCATCTGCGCGATCGTCTCAGGCTCCGTGGCGTAAGGCCCCACGTGCAACATCTGCACGCACCGGCCTTCCCGAATGGTCTCCAGCTTCACCTGCTCGGCCGGGACCGGTTTGCCCTTGGCCTTCAGTGCGGCGACGGCGGCCTTCAGGTCGCGCTGGGTGATGAAGTCCGGCACGCGGATCAGCAGCTTCCAGCAGTAGCTCTCCAGCGCCAGATCCGTGATGGGCGCTTGGCCGGGCGCCCACCACAGGCCTTCCGGACCGCATACCCGGTAGTCGCGGCCGGCGAACTTGCTGGCCATTTTGATGGTGAAGGCCACGCTGAAAAGCGCGCCCATCTGCGCCTGGAACAGGTCCCCGCCGGGCTTGCCTTCACCGGCCATGGTCAGATACCGGGCCGGCTTGACGTGGAGCAGCACCGGCTTGCGCGGCGCCACGTACTCGGACTTGTGCAGCTTGTAGAGGTCAATCTTCTCGGGCTTGGCCATGGGGTTCTCCTCCGTATATTCTAGTGGCTGGAGGTGGCTCTTGAGACGAGTTCTTGCGGGTCTGTTGCTGGCGGGAGTGCTGGCGGCGCTGTGCGCCCAGCAGCCCAAGATCCAGACGTTGATCATCACCGGACAGAACGGTCACGACTGGCGCGGCGTCACGCCGCCGCTGCGCAAGGTCCTCGAGGATACCGGCCGGTTCGAAGTGCGCGTGACGGAAGAGTTCCGGGGCGCCGGGCCCGAGACGCTGGCCCCCTACGACCTGGTGATTCTCAACTACTACGAGCGCGGCAAGCCCGAGCTGCGCTGGGGCGACCGGGCTGAGAAAGCGCTGCTCGACTTCGTGCGCTCCGGCAAGGGGCTGGTCATGTACCACTTCTCGGTGGCCGCCTTCAACGGCTGGGAGGAGTACGAGAAACTCTCCGGCGGCAACTGGCGGCCCGGCCAGGGGCACCATTCGGCGCGCCATGACTTCACCGTCGAGATCAAGGACCCCGACCACCCCATCACTCGCGGCCTGAAGAAATCCTTCCCGCAACCCAACGACGAACTCTACGCCAACCTGAAATGGCAGCCCGAGGGCAGCTACCACGTGCTGGCCACCGCCTGGGACGACCACGCGCTGTACCAGGGCAAAGCGCGGCAGCCCACTCCGGGGCCGGGGCTGAACCACCCCATGCTGTGGACCGTCAACTACGGGAAGGGCCGCGTCTTCGGCACCGCGCTGGGACACGACGCCGAGAATGTGCAGACTCCGGCCTTCGTGGTGACCTTCACCCGCGGGGCCGAGTGGGCGGCGACCGGGGCGGTCACCCTGAAGGTTCCGCCCGAGATGGCGCAGTAGTCACGGCCGGGCGAATGCCCCCGCCTGGTCCCACTTGGCGATGGTTTCGGCGACCAGGGCGGTCATCTTCTCGGCTACCGCCTTGAAGTAGGCCTCCGCCTTGGCCTGGTCGAAGCGCACGTAGCCCTGGCCCGGCTTATAGAGGATGATCGACGAGGGGAAGGGGTAGGCCGACCAGGCGCCTTCGGCGCCGCGCGGCGTCGCCAGCGCGTCGTTGTAACGCTCGCGGCGCACCAGCTTGGGGTCGATGGCCTGGATGAAGGCCGTTTCGTTCCACCCCGCGTGACCGCCGTCTTCGCCGAATATCTTGAGGGTCACGTCGGAGCAGTAGGTCCACCAATTGACCACCAGCGTGCGGACGCGGTGCTCGCGGCCAGTCTTCTCGGCCACCTCGTTCAAAATGGCGGTCTGCGGGCCGCCGTGGCCGTTCACGACGATGAGGTTGCGGAAGCCTATCTTGGCAAACCCGGCCAGCAGGTCAGCCATGTAAGGGCGGTAGGCAGCCTCGCTGATGGTCAGCCCGCCGGCGTAAGCGTCCAGGCTGCCGGTGACGCCGTAGGGCACCACCGGCGCCACTAGCGCGTTCAGCTTGGGCGCCATGGCGCGGGCCAGAGCCAGCGGCGCGGTGGCGTCGGCGCCGTTGTTGATGACCCCGTGCGCTTCGAGCGTCCCGGTGGGTAGCAACAGCGTTGCAGTCTTCGCGGGCACCAGCTCGCGGATCTCCATCCAGTTCAGCTCGGCCAGCTCGCGGGTGGCCGGCTGGGCGGCCAGCGGCAGCCAGGTGCACAGAAAGAGAGCATACCTTCGCATGGTGCCAGCTTAGCAAGTCACAGGCGGCCCAGTTTCGCCGCTGCGCCGTGAGGCGCCCCGCCCCGCGGTCAGCGGCGCACCAGGTGAAACTCCGTCTGCCGGCTGAGCACCCAGCCGACGCGGCCCGCTTCGTCGATGAAGACGTCCTCCTCCGCGCCCACCCACAGTTCTTTGTTGTCCCATTCGGGAACGGGCGTGGTGGCCGAAAGCTCGATCGAGAGCCAGGTATTCGGCAACAGCAGCACATCGCCGCGCCCCGGCACGCCTTGCTGACGGTCCCACAGCCCGATCAACGGGCCGGCGCCATGGCCGTGATCGCCGACCGGGTGGCAGTAGACGGAGCCGTTGATGCCTGCGGCCTTCATCGCCGCCAGGGCGTCGGCCAGCACCTCGTTGCCCGAACGGCCCGGCCGTATGCGCTCTAGTACGATATCCTGGAGCCGGTTGGCGTTCTTGAGCGCCTGCTTGATCCCCGCGGGGACGTCTTTCTCGCCCTCGCGCAGCACGTAGCCCATGTGCTGGGTGTCCGTGTTGAGCCTCAGCGCCGTGAAACCAAAATCGACGTGCAGCACGTCGCCGCGCTCGATCGCCACCGGCGCCTCCTCCCGCAGCAAGCTGACTCCGGTCTTGGCCGGCTTCTGCACCCGTACCGTGGGATGAAACCAGACGCTCAAACCCATCCGGGCGACTTGGTCGCGCAGCCACCACACCACGTCCTGGCTGGTGGTCTTGCCCGGGTTGATGACTTCGCTGGAGAAGGCCCGTTCGATCAGCCAGTGCGCCGTCTGGATCATCTGCCGGTAGAGGGGCAGCATCTCCGGCAGACGCACTTCGATGTACTCCAGCGCCAGGTTCTCCGCCCGCACGATGCGCTTGCGGTATTCCGGGCCGAGCGCGTCCTCGAGCTTCTCCCGCTCGCCCGCCGACAACCCATCGGCAAAGGCATGCGTGTGCGAGATGTTGACGCCGATCGTGGCGGGCTTGCGCTCCTCGATGAGCTTGCCCAGCAGCGTCCATTGGGCGTCCCCGTAAATCTCGCGGTTAGGCGACTGCGGATCGCGGTACACGGTGTACAGCCCCCCGTTCGAGCCGCCGCCCAGCGCCAGCCGCTCGATGCCCTTGTCTTCGCCGCGATCGAAGAACAGGTAGATGGTGCGGCGGCGCGCGGAAAACGCCGTGGGCGAAACCAGGGAGAAGAAGACCGGGTCTTCGTTGTACTCGCGGCAGATGACCAGCCACATCTGGACGCCGTGCTTGCGCATCAGCGTCGGCAGCACGCGCTCCAGGCGCAGCTTCAGCCACTGCTGCTGGATCTCGGCTTGCTCGCGCAACGGCGGGAGCGGTGCAGGCGCCTCAGCGCCGAAGGCGAAAGGCAAAAGGCAAAGGGCAAAAGGCCAAAGACGAAGTGCGCGCGTTCTCATTTGGCAACCCCCAATTGCCCTAGCAGGAAGGCCAACTCGTCGGTGTTCTCTTCGATCTGCTTGCTGACAGGCCGCCCGCCGGAGTGGCCGGACTTGGTGTCGTAGAGCAGCAGCGCGGGCTTGTCCGAGCCGGTCGAGGCCTGAAGCAGGGCGGCCATCTTGCGGGCGTGCAGCGGATCCACGCGGGTATCCGAGTCGCCGGTGACGAACAACACGGCGGGGTACTTGGCGCCGGGCTTGACGTGGTGGTAGGGCGAGTACGCGTAGAGGTACTTGAACTGCTCCGGGTTCTCCGCGGAGCCGTACTCGGAGACCCACAGGCGGGCCAGCAGGAACTTCTGGTAGCGGATCATGTCCAGCAACGGGTAGTTACAGACCACGGCCTGGAACAGATCCGGGCGCTGGGTGAGCGCCGCGCCCACCAACAGCCCGCCGTTCGAGCCGCCCCGGATGGCCAGCCGCGACGGCTTCGTGTAGCCCTGGGCGACGAGCCACTGGGCGGCGGCGATGAAGTCGTCGAAGACATTCTGTTTCTTCTCCAGCATGCCGGCCTTGTGCCATTCCTCGCCGAACTCGCCGCCGCCGCGCAGGTTGGCCAGGGCGAAGACGCCGCCGCGCTCGGCCCACAGCGCGCCCAGGACGGAGAACCCGGGTGTCGAGCTCATGTTGAAGCCGCCGTAGCCGGTGAGCAGGGTGGGGCGCGCACCGTCGAGCTTCAGCCCGCGGCGGTGCAGCAGGAACATGGGCACCTTGGTCGAGTCCTTGGAGGTGTACCAGACCTGCTTGACCTCGAAGTCCTCGCTCTTGACGGGGATGTTCGGCTTCCACCACACGCTCTGCTTGCCGCTGGAGACTTCGTAGCGGTAGACGGTGAAGGGCATGTGGAAGGAGATGAAGCCGTAGAAGGCCTCGTCCTGGTCCCAGCGCCCGTTCATACCGCTCACCGAGCCCAGGGTGGGCACTGGAATCTCGCCCAGGCGCTTACCCTCGGCGGAGAAAATCCGGAGGCTCGAGCGCACGTTGTCGAGGTAGTTGACGAACAGCCTGCCCCCGGCCAGCGACAGGCCCTCGATGACGGCGCTGCTTTCAGGGATGACCTCGCGCCAGTTCTCGCGGGCGGGTTTCCTGAGATCGATGGCTAGGATGCGGCTCTTGGCTGCCTGCCAGTTGGTTTGGACGTAGAGGGTATCGCCGGCGGCCTCCCCGAAGAAGCGGCCCTTGACATCCTTGACCACGGGGACGATGGGCCCGCCGCGGGTGAGGTCCTGAACGTGGATCTGCGAGTCATCGGCGGCGCTGCCTCTGACGACGTGGATGATGAAGTAGCGCCCGTCGTCGGAGATGCCCCCGCCCACCGCGTACTCGGGACCATAGCCCTTCCCGAAGATCTCCTGGTCGGTGGCCGGATCCGTTCCCATGCGGTGATAGTAGATGCGGTAGCCATCCGGGTTTCGGCGACTGTAGTAGAAGCCGCTCTTGTCATGCTGGATGGAAATACTGCCGTAACGGGCCCTGGGCAGCGTGTCGGGCAGCTCCTTGCGGGTGCCCACGTCGAGGAACCGGACGGCCACCTCGTCCTCACCGCCCAGGCGGATGGCGTAGGCGGCCAGCGTGCCGTCTTTAGAGAACGCCCGGAAGCTGACCGAGGTGGTGCGGTCGGGGCTCAAGGGGTGCGGGTCCACCAGCAGTTCGTCCTGGCCGGTGCGTCCCCTCCGCATGTAGAGAACGGGCAGTTCCTGGTCCGCGCGCCGCTTGGAGAAGAAGTAGCATTCGTTGCGCACCACCGGCATGCCCATGATGTCGATCTTCATGAGCGCGGAGAGCCGCTTCTCAAGTTCGACGCGCCCCGGCAGCGGGTCGAGCAGCGAGCGGGTGTAGGCGTTCTGCGCGTCGATCCAGGCGCGGGTCTCGGGGCTTTTCTGGTCTTCGAGCCAGCGGTAGGGGTCAACGATCTCCGTGCCGTGCAGAACCTCTTTGACGTCGTCAGTCCGGGTCTTAGGCGGACCGGGCGGAACGGCCAGCGCCACCCAGGTCAGCAGCACTGCTAGCGAAGTCCTTCTCATGATTCACCTCAGCAACACTTGGGATGAACGAATTTCCATCGTAGTCTTTTCTCTGAGAACTCCTGCCATTCCCGGCGCGAGTGCTTGCGGCCGTGCGCCGCCAGATGCCTCCGGTAGGCGTTCTCGTCGCCCAGCTCCCGCAGCAGCGCCAGGATCAGGGCAGCGAATTTCTTGATGCGCTTCATATTTCCTCCGGCCTCAGGCGCGAGAGCACAAACGGCACTTCGGTGCTGCGTGCCTCGCGGGTGCCGCGCAGAATCCCCACCCACACGCGGACGGAATCCACGAGGATGGTCATCACCAAGACGAGAAAAACGCCGCAGATCACGGCGTCCAGGCGAGCGTTGAAGATCAGCGCCTTGGTCGCCGCGTCCGTGGCGCCGGTGGCGCTCAACTGGGCGGCCTGCGCCAGAAACCCGATGCGCGGCACGGGCGAAAAGATCTTCTGGTAGCCCGCGGTGAAGGTGACCGTCACCAACCAGGCCAGCGGCAGGCAGGTGATCCACAGGTAGCGCGCGCGGTGCATCTTGATGAGGATGGTGGTGGCCACGCACAGGGCCACGGCAGCCAGCAACTGGTTGGCGATGCCGAACAGCGGCCACAGCGAGTTGATTCCGCCCAGCGGATCCACCACACCCTGGTACAGGAAGTAGCCCCAGGCCAGCACGATGGCCGCGCTGGTGAAAATGACCCCGGGCATCCAGCTTACGCGGCCCAGCGGCTTGAAGACGTGGCCCAGCAGGTCCTGCAACATGAAGCGGCCCACGCGGGTGCCGGCGTCGATAATGGTCAGGATGAACAGCGCCTCGAACATGATGGCGAAGTGGTACCAGAAGCCCAGGATGGCGCGGCCGCCGCCCGTGCGGGCGAAGATGTGGGCCATGCCCAGGGCCAGCGAGGGAGCGCCGCCGGTGCGGTGGAAGAGGTCGCGCTCGCCGACGTCGGCGGCCAGCGTGGTCATGTCCTCGACGGTGACGGGGAAGCCCCAGGCGGTGATCGTGGCCACCGCGGCCTCGGGGGTTGAGCCGACGACGCCGGCGGGGGAGTTGACGGCGAAGTAGACGCCGGGCTGGAGGGCGCAGGCGGCGATCATGGCCATGATGGCGACGAAGCTCTCGAGCAGCATCGAGCCGTAGCCCACCGGCCAGGCGTGCCACTCCTTGGCGATCATCTTGGGCGTCGTTCCCGAGGAGATCAGCGAGTGGAAGCCGGAGATCGCTCCGCAGGCGATGGTGATGAAGCAGAAGGGGAAGATCTTGCCGGCGAAGATGGGCCCGGTGCCGTCCGTGAAGCGGGTGAAGGCGGGCAGCTCCAGTTGGGGGCGGACCAGGACGATGCCGACGGCCAGCATGAAGACCACGCCGAGCTTGACGAAGGTGCTCAGGTAGTCACGCGGGGCCAGCAGCAGCCAGACCGGCAGGGCGCTGGCGAAAAACCCGTAGATGATCACCGCCACCGCCAGGGCCACGCCGGAGAGCGTGAAGACGGGCGCCAGCGTCGCCGACTCCGCCACCGCCTGCCCGCCGAAGATGCTCACCACCACCAGGGCGAAGCCGATGAGGGAGACTTCGAGGACTTTGGCGGGGCGCCAGTAGCGCAGGTAGAGGCCCATGAAGACGGCGATGGGCATGGTGGCGGCGATGGTAAACGTGCCCCAGGGGCTGCCCTTGAGGGCGTTGACGAAGACCAGGGCGATGACGGCCAGCAGGATGATCATGATGAAGAGCACGGTCAGCAGCGCGGTCAGCCCGCCGATCTTGCCGATCTCCTCGCGGGCCATCTGGCCGAGGGACTTGCCGTCGCGGCGCATCGAGCAGAACAGGATGATGAAGTCCTGCACCGCGCCGCCCAGCACGGCGCCGACGATGATCCACAGCGTGCCGGGCAGGTAACCGAACTGGGCGGCCAGGACGGGGCCGATCAGGGGGCCGGGGCCGGCGATGGCGGCGAAGTGGTGACCGAAGAGGATCCATTTGTTGGTGGGCTCGAAGTCGTGGCCGTTGCGCAGGCGCTCGGCGGGGGTGGCGCGGTTGTTGTCGAGGGCCATCACCTTGGCGGCGATGAACTTGGCATAGAAGCGGAAGCCCACCAGGTAGGTGCACACGGCGGCCACCACCAGCCAGAGGCTGCTAATATGCTCCCCGCGGTTGAGGGCGAGGCCCCCTAAAGCGAAGGCCGCCGCCACCGAGAGGGCGGCCCAAAGCAGGCGTCCAAGGATTTTTCTCATGGTGTGCGAGCGGTCAACTTCAAAACCTGGGCAACGTGCGCAGCAGGGGACCCGTGTTGCCGCCCCCGACCAGCTCCACGTAGTGGATCACGTGCCAGTTGCCGTCCAGCGCCCCGATGTACTGGGCCTGGTTCCGGTCCGAGCCCATCAGCACTACGAAGTACGCCCGCTGCGGATACCACAGCAGCCGGTACTGAAGCTCGCCGACCTGGGAGCGCCAGCGGTCCTCGCCGGGCGGCCCCAGCTTGCGGACTATGGAATGGTAGTCCTCATTCCGCGTCAGCTCCAGGAAGACCTGATCCTTGGCCGTGAAAACCACCCGCGAGCGCAGCGGCCCTCCCCGGACGATCGCCACCACCAGCACCACTGCTACGACGGCCATCCCGACGGCCGCGGCGACCAGCCGCCCGATGCGGCCCTCCGGCGAGGAGCGGCTTCGGCGGCCACCGACAGAACGCCGGGGCGCAGCCTCGACCGCGGCCGCCGGCGGGGGACCGGCGCCGGCGGAAGGCATCGCCAGAACTCGCCGCTCGTAGGGCCACACCGTCCCGGCCTTGTATTCCAGCTCCTTCAGCAAGCCCAGGATCATGACCGGCTGATCGACGCTGGACACCTCGCCCACGCACTGGCGCGGCACCCACAGCTCCAGGTCGATCTTGGTGTTGGCTACCAGGACCTCCGACCAGGTCGCCCGCCGCAGCAGCCATTCGTTGTGCTCGATGTTGCGGATGGCGGGGTAGAAGGAGAATGGGCGCCGGGCCAGGAGTTCCAGCATCGGAGGCGTGGCTGGGTCGGACATGGGGCGACACCTATAATAACGCGGCGGACGAGGGCTACGGTAACGCCGGTGTGAGATAATATCGCGCTCGGAGGCGCACGCCGGTGGCCTTGCTGATCAACGACCTCAAACGGCACCACGATTCCATCGCCGCCGAACTGCGCGCCGCCCTCGAGCGCGTGCTCGCGCGGGGATGGTACATTCTGGGGCCGGAAGTGGAGGCTTTCGAGCGCGAGTTCGCCCAGGCGTGCGGCGCTGCGGCCGGCGTGACGGTGGCCAGCGGCACCGACGCGCTCGAGTTGGCGCTGCGGGCCCTGGGGGTGGGGCCCGGCGATCAAGTGGCTACGGTGGCCAACGCGGGCTACTACGGCACTGCGGCCATCCGGGCCGCCGGGGCGGAGCCGCTTTATGTAGACGTCGAGCCCGCTTCGATGAACATGGACCCCGGCGCCCTGGCCGCCGCCCTCGCGCCTCGCGCTAAGGCCGCCATCGTCACCCACCTCTACGGCCAGATGGCGGATATGCCCGCGCTCCTGGAGGTCGCAGCGCCGGCCGGCATTCCGGTCGTGGAAGACTGCGCCCAGGCCCACGGCGCGGCGCGCGCGGGCCGTCCGGCGGGAAGTTGGGGAGCGGCCGGCTGCTTCAGCTTCTATCCGACCAAGAACCTTGGCGCGCTCGGCGACGGCGGCGCCGTTCTCACCTCCGATGCGGCCCTGGCCGAGCGGCTCCGCCGGTTCCGGCAATACGGATGGACCGAGAAGTACCGCGTCGGGATTCCCGGCGGGCGCAACAGCCGTCTGGATGAGCTACAGGCGGCCGTGCTGCGCGCCAAGCTGCCTCATCTCGCGGAATGGAACCGGCGCCGTCGCGCCATCGCCCGCGCTTACAGCGAAGCCTTCCGGGGGTTGCCGCTGAGGGCGCCGGAGAACTTCGGCGACGATTACGTAGCCCATCTGTACGTGATCCGCACAGCGCGGCGCGACGAGCTAAAAGCGGCCCTGGCGGCGCAAGGCATCGTCGCCGAAATCCATTACCCCGTGCCGGACCATTGGCAGTTGCCTCCCCTGCCGCAGGCGAAACCGCCTGCGCTGCCGGTCACCGAACAGTGCAGCCGCCAGGTGCTGACCTTGCCCTGCTTCCCCGAACTGACCCGGGCGGAGGTCGAGGCGGTCAGTCGCTCCGTGGTGGAATTCTTCGAGAAACCAAAATGCTGAAGGACCCTGGCTTGACGCGAGTCAGCGATTGCGTCCTGATTGAGTTCCCCACGGTGCCCGACCCGCGCGGCAGCTTGACCTTCCTCGAAGGCGCGCGACACATTCCCTTTGAGATCAAGCGCGTTTTCTACCTCTACGACGTGCCCACCGCGGAGTCGCGGGGCGCCCACGCCCACCGGACCCTCCAGCAGGCGCTCATTTGCCTGGCCGGCAGCATCGATGTGGACCTCGACGATGGCTTCGAGCACAGGATGGTCCACCTCAACCGGCCCGGGATGGGACTATACATTCCGCCCATGATCTGGGACACGGAGACGCGCTTCGCCCCTGGTACGGTGTGCCTGGTTCTGGCCTCGGGCTACTACGACGAGGCGGACTACCTCCGCGACTACGACGAGTTTCGGGCAGCCAAGCTACAATCCAAATGAAGCCATGCGCTGCCTCTGGCTAGTCGCAGTATGGTGCTGGTGCGGGTTCGCTCAAGCGCCGCCTGGGGAGGCTCCTCCGCCGACGGCCCTGGAGAACACCGGCAAGCCCATGCGCCTGCCTTTCCAGTGCACTGAGGAGGACCTGCGCAGCTTCGGCCTGACTTGCCCGCCGCAACACCCCTGCCCGGTGTACCTCGAACTGAGCGGGCTGGAGCCGGTGGGGAACAAGATCTTCGTTTCGGGGAACATCCACACGGAGGCGGCGACGCTGGCCTCGGCTCTGCTGGTGGGGAGCGATTCCGGCAAGACCTGGGCCGAGCCCCACGAACGGATTCGCGCGGCGGGGCTCGACCAGATCCAGTTCCTGGACTTCGAGGCCGGCTGGGTAGCCGGCCTGTTCCTGTACGCCGTTCCGCGCGATCCGTTCCTGCTGTTGACCACCGATGGGGGAAAGAGCTGGCGGCTGCGCCCGGTCACCGCGGAAGGCCGTGTGGGGACGATCGAGGCTTTCTGGTTCGACTCCCGCAGTCGCGGGACCGTCCTGATGGATCGCACCCAGGCGGGCGAGACATCCAGCCGCTACGAGATGTACGAAACCGAAACCGGGGGCGAGAGCTGGATGATCCGCGAGGTTTCCGATCGCCCCATCCGCAGCGCCCAGAAGCGCATCCGCCCGCCCAACCCGGACTGGCGGCTGCGTGCGGATCGAGCGACCCAGTCCTACCGCATCGAGAAACGTTTGGGCGAGCGCTGGCAGTTAGTAGCCGCGTTCCTGATCCAGATCGGAGAATGCCAGGCCTCGGAGATCGCGGTTCCGCCGGCGCCGGTCGAGCCCCAAGTTCCCACGCCCGCGCCGGTGGCTCCGGCTCCGAAAGCCCCGCGTCAGCCCCCGAGCCTGAAGAAGCCCGCCGCTTCCTGACGGTCGCGGCTCGGTCAGGCGCGCTCTAAGGAGGCTGCTGAAAAACGCCCGGCACCGCTCCCTGACGGTCGCGGCTCTGAAACAGGGCCGTTGACTCTGAAGCACTTGCCGAGCCGCGCGCGTGAGCAAGCGGTCTGGAGCGGGCGTTTTTCAGCAGCGTCTAAGGCCTGCGTCACCCTGGCGGTTCGTCTGGACCCGGCTCCTGCGGCTCAGCCGGCTCCTCAGGCGCCGGCTCGACGGGCTCGGCCTTGCGGAATGTGATCTCCCACTTCGACAGCCCCTGCACGTACAGGCGCGCCGTCTCTCCGACCACGGTGTCGGTGTCTTCCGGGCCTGTTCCCAGCACCTCCGGGTAGTAGCCCGGGGCGTAGCCGATGTCGCGGAGCAATACCTCCGGCGTGGTCCATCCACCCGGATTGCTCAAATCCGCGTTGAAGCTGACATAGATGCCTTCCTGCGGCCAGTTGGGCATGCAGCAGGCGTGGTTGAGCAGCACGACGTAAATCCCCAGATGGGTGTTCCAGTGGACGGACGGTCCCCAGAACGAGTTCGTATCGGCCCGCTGCCAGCTCACCGCGGCCGGAAACACCGGTGTGACGCGCCCCCCGAGACCGGGCTCGTCCCAGGCGCCGTCGAAGTACTTGCGCACCGCACCCACGGGGTTGTCTCGGTCCTCAAAGGCCAGGCGCGCCACGGCCACTCCCTGGCCGCCAACGTCTCCCCCGTAATTGCCGAACAAGAAGTAGAAGTAGGTCCGCTCGCGGTCCACAATCACCGAGAAGTCCCCGTGACCGCCGGCAAAGAACCCGTTCTTCGCGGAGCAGTCCACCGGGTCGCCGGAGGCCAGGATGATGCCTTTGTCGTAGAATGTCCTGCCCCCATCGTATGAGACGACCGCGCCAATCCGAGGCGCCGTCAGCGTCGAGCCCGGACAGAGTCCACCCGCCTCATGGTGATACCATCCGTAGAGCGTGCCGTCAACATCTGCCCAGGTCGCTTCAATCCACATCGGGAAGTGCTCGCGGTGATCCACCACGATCTGTTCGGTCTCGTAGGGAGAGAACTGGTCCCAACTCCGGCTTATCAGCGGAGACCCGGTCGAGGTGATAAGGTTGAACTCCCCATCGCGCCAATAGGCCGGGCTGTTGGAGTCAACCGGAGCGGGCATGGCCACCGGGCTAGCGGACCGCACTTGGACGCTTTGCCCCAGAACGGGCTGGGCAAGAAGCCATAAACCCGTCGCCAGTAATAAGCTGAGCTCTCCGCGCATTGAGGATTGCACCCGCCCGGCTGGAAGCTGTCTGCCTGCTCCTCCCCCGCCCTCAATTAGACGAGATGCTGCGCCGGGAATCCCGGTTACCCGGAATGAGCTTTTTCGCGAATAGCAGGCGGCGGTCCTGGTCTATAGCGGAATCCAGGGCCGGCCTTCCGAGCCCAGGCAGACCGTCGGCAGCAGCGCCTGGCCCGGCGGCGGGCTCAGCAGGCGCGGCTTCAACACCACCAGAACCTCGCTGGATTCCACGGTCTTGGTGTTCTGGCGGAACAGGCGACCCAGCAGGGGTAGGCCGGCCAATCCGGCTGGGCCCGAGATGCTCCTGGCCTCCGAGACGTTCATCAGCCCGGCCACCACTCCCCACTGCCCTTCCCGCAGGCGCACCCTGGATTGCAGCTTGCGGTTGGAGATCACCGGGATCCCGTTGATACTTTGGCCGGCCAGCACCTTGAACTCCGCCTCCAGCTCCAGAGAGACCTCCTCGAGGCCGTGCACCTGGGGCGTCACCTTCACCACCAGGCCGAGATCCTCGAAGTTGAAGGCCGGCGGCAGCAACACATTGCTCTGGCTGCCGGACATGTAGCTGCCGCTGAGGATGGGATACCTGTCGCCCACGTGGAAGCTGGCCGCAGACCCGTCCAGCGTGCGTATCTCGGCCCGCATCAAGGTGCGGGAACTGGAACCGCTCATGGTGGCAAGAAGGCTGGCGTCCGCCACGCCGAAACCGAGCAGGCTCCGGCCGCCGCCGAAGACCAGCAGGCGGGTGAGGCCGGCGGCCAGCGAAGGGACCGAGTGCAGCGCCCCGCCGATGTAGGCGAGGGGGAACTCGGTGGGCGTCAGCAGGCCGTAGCTCAGGACGCTGCGGCGGTCAACTTCCAGCAACTCCAATTCGACAGCCACCTGGGCGCGGCGCCCGGCAAGCTGCGCGAAGAGCGCCTGCGCCGGCAGAACCTTCGAGATGCGGTCCTTCAGACAGACCACTCGCCGGTCTGCGTCCACCACCAGCCGCAGGATCTCCATGGCTTGCTGGATGGTGCGCGCCAGTTCCTGCGCCTCCTGAACCGTCGCCGGGTCGGGGATCCGGATGGCGACGGCCACCGTGGGCTCGACCTGGGCGCGCTTCTGCGGGCTGTCTTTGGCCACTAGGAAGAGGCGCTCGCTCACGGGCACCACAAACGATCCGGTGGCCAGTTCCAGTTGATGGAGGGCCTCGCGGTAGTCGGTTTCCTCGAGTCGAATGCGCAGCGTCGGCCCCGGCTGGTACTCGTAGTCGAAGACGCAATCCAGGCCGAACGCCCGCGCCGTTTGCTCGAAGAGCGTCCGGGCATCGCCCTTAAGCTCCAGGGTCTTCCGTCCGACGACGGCCTGGAGGCGGGGCGGAGGCTTGAGCCGGAGCAAGTCCTCCAAATCCTGCTCGGTGAGCGCTCCGGCGACATCCGGCGGAGCGGCGGCCAGGACACTGGCCCCCCACAGCAGGCACACACTCAGAACTCGCCGGCTCGACACGACCACTCAAACAGTTGACGGGCGGAGGGTCGCAGGCGTGCAGTCGCCGCCTCAGAGCGCTTCCAGGATCAGGCACTTCAGGTAGCAGGTCTCGGGAACGGTGAGCAGAATGGGGTGGTCGCGGGCCTGGGTGCGCCGCTCCAGCACGCGCACGCGGCGCCCGGCATCCAGCGCCGCGGCGGCCAGGATTACCAGGAACGCGGTCTCGGGCAGGTGCTGCGAGCACGAGCAGGTCACCAGGACGCCGCCCGGCTCCAGCAACCGCAGCGCCCGGTAGTTGATCTCCTTGTAGCCGCCTACGGCCCTCTCCAGAGACCCGCGGGAGCGGGCAAAGGCCGGCGGGTCCAGCACCACCATCGAGAAGCGCCGCCCCGTGGAGGCGTACCCAGCCAGCAGATCAAACACGTTGGCTTCCCGGAACGCCACGTTGCCGATCTGGTTGGCCTGGCGGTTCGACTCACCCAGTTCGAGCGCGGCTGCGGAGCTGTCCACGGCTTCGACCGCCTCGGCGCGCGCCGCCAGGTGGAGAGCGAAGCCCCCGGTCGAAGTGAAACAGTCCAGCACCTGGCCCCGTGCATACTGAGCCGCCGCCAGGTAGTTCTCCCGCTGATCCAGGTACAGCCCGGTCTTCTGGCCGCCCAGCAGGTCGGCGAAAAACGCCAGTTCGTTCATGCGGACCGGGACCCGGGCAGGGCACTCGCCGGCCAGCAAGCCGCTCTGCGTTGGGAGATTCTCGTGCTTCCGGACGGAGGCGTCGTTGCGCTCGATGATCGCCTGCGGAGACAGCAACTCCGTAAGTGCGGAGACGATCTCCGGCTTGGCGTGGTCCATGCCTTGGTCCAGGGTCTGGAGGACCACGTAGCCGGCGTAGTAGTCCACTATCAAGGCGGGCAGGAGGTCCCCTTCGGCGTGAACCAGGCGGTAGGTATCGGTGCCGGAGACCACGCGGCGCCGGTAGTCCACGGCGGCGGCGAGGCGTCGCAGAAAAAAGGCCCGGTCGATAGGCTCGACCTGCCCGCTCAGCAGGCGGAGACAGATCTGCGACGACGAGCTGTAGTGCGCCGTGCCGAGGCTGCGGCCGTTGGCGTCCACAACCTTGACCGCGTCGCCCGGCTGAGCCTCGCCGCGATCAGTGACATCGGAGGCGTAGATCCACAGGTGCCCCGCGGCCACGCGCTCCGCGCCCCGCCGGCTGACCCGCACCACTGGCGCCTGAGCCATGTCTCATTGTGGCATCAACCCCAGGCTGTAGAAGAAGCGCAGAACCGGCATCCCCACACCGGTTCCGAATACCAGCGCGATGACCGCAAGCGCGATGAAGTCGGCATGGCTGGATAGCGTCTGCGCTCCGCTCGGTGACGTATTGGAGAATGTTCTCATATCCCGGCTCCTGTCATAGAATACGCGCCGGAAGTGCGCATCTCAAGCGAAATCCTCTGCCATCAACGACATGGCGTGCCTTGGCGCACCGTGGCGAAGCCTGACGAGGGGGCTATTCGTGCCGGAGCACCTTCACCGCGATATCGCGCCGCGACGGCCTTCGGCAGAGGATGAAACGCGGGCCGAGAGCCTGGACCTCCGACAACCCGCAGAAGCGGGCAATGGGTTCCAGACCCTCGCCGAGGCGCCCGTCTCGCTCGTACCGGACGGCGATGAGGAAGTCCAGTTCGGGCATTCTTCGCGCGCCAGGCCGCTGGATGGCCTCTGACAGATACCGGGCCAGCGGGGCGGGATCCCGGAAGTGGTAGGGCTCCGGGTGGGTAGTGCGCAATATCATGAAGGGCAGGTTCAGCCACGGGGCGTTGACCAGGACGGACTGCGAATTCCTGAACACGTGCGCCGGGGCCCACATGTAAGGGTTAGACCGCCAGCCGTTCAGTTCCTGCATCCGCGGATACCGTTCGGCCACAATTGCCCCAGCGCCAGAGGCTTGCCCTATTCCCGCGTTCACCAGGGGGGCAAGTTCCTCGGTGAGCTGGCGCGCCCTGGCGTCGTTATACACGATCAAGCCGCAGGAGACGATCGCCACAGCCAGGCCCGTGATCTGCGCCCACCTTGCCGCAGCCCGCAGGCCGCAGGCGCACGATGCCAGCAGAAACAGCGTCCCGAAGGCAAAGAAGCGCAGGGGAACGTAACTCGATCCGCCCAGCGCGTCCGGCACCACCATGTACGCGGCCAAGCAGGCCAGGCCGAGCCAGAACGCCGCTCCGTCCGCACTCCAGAAGACCCGCCGACCCTCCTTCCGCAGCCGATAGATCAGCCACGCCCCAGCCGCCAGCGCCACCAGACACAGCAGGCCACGATAGGGCCGGTGGCGGAATGCCGCCAGCGGCACGGCCAGACCTGCGCGCAAGCGCGAGCCGGGGTCCGCCCAGGCCCTACCCGGCCGGGCATAGCGGCCGGGCCCGACCACCGCAAGCCCGTAGGCCAACGGCAAGAGTCCCGGCAGGAAGGCTACTACCTGCCTCCGCCGCCGCCCCAGCGCCTCCGCCAGGCTGCGCCTCGCCGGCCAGCATTCGGACGCTATCGATCGACCCAGATGCGCAGCCACAAATGCCAGCGCCATCGCCACCGCCGCCAGGTGCGTCAGCGCCAGCAAGACAACCTGAGCCAAAAAGCCCCCCAGCCTGAGCCCGCCGAGCTCGTTGTGGTGTCTGCTCCAGTAACCGGCGAGGAAGAGAGTCGCCCCCAGGCCCAAGCTGAAGTTATAGAAGCCCGAGTAAATCACGAAGTTCATGACAAACGGGAAAACAAACATCGAGAATACGCCGGCCTGGGGGCTGAAGGAACGCACCAGGTATCGGAATCCCAAACAGAGAATGATGACGTAGGCGCAGACCAGGAGCTTCTCGGCCACCAAGGGCGCAAACAGCAGCTTCGCAGCCATCAAGAAATAGGTGTCAGGGCTGTAGGGAGGAAGCGGAAAGCCGATGTAGTAGTAGTTTCCATAAGCGCCAGACTGGCGCAACAGCTCGCAGGTCACGTCCGCGTAGTACAGGTGCATCGGACCGTCCAGGCTCGGGAAGAACGGCAACGTGATGACCGACGTCACCTGAAAGGACAACAGCAGGTAGAACACTGCGGACGCCAGAGATGGAGCCCGCCAGGCCATGCGCTCCATTGGTGCCATACGGCGCCCCGGGGCGCGGCCCAGGAGCCCGGGGGCGCCGAAGGCGCCGGCTCATTCGTAGCGGAGCACCTTCACGGGGTCGAGGCGGCTCGCTTTGAGAGCCGGGAGGGCGCCTGCCACCACCGCCACAGCGAGCAATCCGGCGGCAGACAGCACAAGGGTGAGCGGATCGCGCGGCTCAACGCCGTAAAGCAGGCTCCGGACCAGCCGCGTCAGCCACCAGACCAGGGGCAAGGCCAGCCCGATGCCGATCCCCGCCAGCACCGTGGCCAGCAGCCCAAAGGCGCTGGACAGGTAGGCCACCAGGCGCTCCAGGACCAGGGAACGGTCCAATTGGTCCTCCATGGTGTTCATGTCGAAGATGGGGATACTGGGGTCGAGATTCCGCATCTCGGCGCGAACCGCAGCGAACATCTTCGCGGAAGGCAGCGCGGTCCGGATGTACACGGTCATGGCGTACGCTGAATCCATCTGCGGATAGGCCACCAGAACCTGCCGTGGGACTTCTTGCCGCAGGTCTTCGTACTTGGTATCCGCCACCACGCCGATGATCTCCATGTCCAGCTTCACTTGCGGACCGGCGCCGAAGCCGATGTGGTAGCCCTCCATGATCGGCACCAGCGCCAAGGCCGCCGTTTCGACTCCCGGAAGGCCCTGCAATCGCTGGTGCAACTGCTGGTAGAACTCCTTGGTGCGGTCGTGGCCGTAGCCACTCAGCATGGGGTCCAGCTTGAAGCGGATAAGGTTGGTGGGCCGGAAACCGGGGGCCACCGGCCTGAGCTTGAGCAGGCTCTGAACGAAGAGGCCGGACCCTACCAGCAAGAGCAGGGAGAGGGTCACCTGCACCACGACCAGAGTCTTACGCAGCCGGGTCCCGTGGCCGCCCGCGACCGAGCCGGCCTGCTCTTTCATCACCGAGGCCAGGTCCGTCCGGGTGACCTGGAGGGCCGGCAGCAGGCCGAACAGCAGGGCCGCGGCGAATGACACCAGCAGGCTGAAAGCGAGGGTGCGAAGATCGGGCGCCAGCGAGAAAGCCAGGCGCGCGGCAATCTCTTTCTGCCGGCCCGTCGCCCGCGCCACCAGCAGGTTCGAGACGTTGGCGCAGGCAATCAGCAGCACCAAGCCCACCAGGGCCGTCAACACCTGGAGCGGCGTCTCCAGCGCCCCCCGCATCCCTGAGTACCCCTGGCCTCCCGGCAGCACCACGGCGTAGGAGCGCAGGAACTGCTGTCGGGCGTACTCCGTGGCCCGGCTGAAGGGCGCTTCCTACACCTCCTGGTAGATGATCTGCTTGTAGAGCGTGCGGATCGACGCTTCCGCTTGCGACCTCGACACGCCGGGTTTCAGACGTGCGTAGACCTGCACCCACCGGCCGCGGCGGTTCTCCAGAAGCCCAGGTTCACTCCGCCAAAACCAGGCGCCGCCACGCCCACCACCGTCATCGGGAAGCCGTTCACCCGGATGGTCTGGCCGATGATGTTTCGGTCGCCCCGAAACCGGTTGCGCCAGTAGTCGTGGTTCAGCACCACCACCGGGTTGGCGTCCGGGCTGGTCTCGTCGTCCTTGGTGAAGGTGCGTCCCAGCGCCGCGCCGACGCCCAGCACCTCGAAGTAGTTGCCCGAGACCAACTCCGCCTCGATGCGCTCGGCGGGGCCGTCGTAGCTCATGTTGACCACTGTGCCGCGCAGGCACAGCACGCCGCTGAACACCTGGTTCTTGTCCCGGTAGTCCTTGTACATCGGATAGGAGATCACGTTCGAGCCGCGGTTGCTGCCCCAGTACGCGCCGCGGGTGGCGATCATCACCAGCGATTCCGGGTCCTTCACCGGCAACAGGCGCAGCAGCACCTGGTCAGTCAGGGTGAAGATGGCGGTGTTGGCGCCGATGCCCAGTGCCAGGGACAGCACGGCCACCGTCGTGAACATCGGGGACTTGGCTAGGGCGCGCAAGGCATAGCGCACGTCCGAGACCAGGGGGGCCATAACATCTGAGACGAACGGTCCGGGCGGATGTTCCGTCGGACGCCTCCGTGATTGGCAGATCGGCTAGAATGGGGTTCGGCGCTCGCAGGGCGCCCGCCGATGAGTCAGGCCCCGCCCACCCGGGATCTCCAGCCCGAGCCCTCTGCCGAGGGGCGCTTGGATTCCTGGAAGGAGATTGCGGCCTATCTCAGCCGAGGCACGCGGACCGTTCAACGCTGGGAGCGGGAGCATCGCTTGCCCGTGCACCGCTTGCGCTTGACCAGGGGCAGGGGAGCCTCGGTGCACGCGTACAAGGCTGAGCTGGACACTTGGTGGGCTGCGCACCGGGCCGATCTGGAGCAGGAATCCCCTGAAGCTGCGCCCGCTCCCGACGGACGCCTCCTGCCCAGGCGAGCCGTCTGGATCGCCGTGCTGGCCTCCATCACGGTGATCGCCAGCTTGGCCGGGTGGTGGCTTTCGGGCAGCGGCAGGGCCAGCCGCGCCCCACTCAGGGTAGTCCCACTTACCAGTTACGCGGGCTACGAGGACTACGCTTCGTTCTCCCCAGACGGCGAGCACGTGGCATTCTCTTGGACGGGTGCAAAGCAGGACAACTTAGACATCTACGTCAAGACGATCGGCAGGGAGCCCCCGCTGCGGCTCACTCGGGATCCCCTTCCCGACAGCTACCCCACCTGGTCGCCGGATGGCCGCTGGATCGCGTTTCTGCGCAGCAAGCGGCCGGAGGCGGATGCGGTCCTGCTGGTGCCGGCCCAAGGCGGGCCGGAGCGCCAGGTGGCCGAGGTCTGCAACCTCCAGGGTGACCTGCGCGACCCGCTGTTGGCCTGGACCCCGGATGGCCGGTGGCTGATCGTTCCCGACAAGAGCGCTCCGGCGGAGCCTTACGCCCTGATCCTGCTATCTCCCGATAGCGGTGAGAAAAGGCGGCTGACGGCGCCGTCTTCGAGGTCCTTGGGGGACAGCTCCCCCGCGGTCTCGCCGGATGGAAAGATCCTGGCGTTCTCCCGGTGCGCCACCATCGAGGTCTGCGACATACACTTGCTGGACCTGTTCCCGGACTCCACCGCCAAGGGACAGCCCCGGCGTCTGAGCCGCGAGCAGGCCGCCATCGCCAGCATCATGTGGCTTCCCGGCGGGCGCGAGCTTCTCTATGTGCTGGGGCACGGCGATCTTCCGACTCTGCAACGAATCGAGGTGGTGGGCTCGGCGCGCGCGAAACCGGTGAGCTCCGTTACCAATATCGGCTATCAGGTGCGGATATCCCCGCGGGGCGACCGGCTGGCGTACACCCTGGGCTCGGACGACCGGAACGTCTACCGCGTGCCGCTTTCCGAGCGCGGCGAAGTGACCGGACCGCCCGAAAAGCTCGCCTCCTCGACGCGCATTGAGCAGAGCCCCTCGATCTCGCCGGACGGCAAACGCATCGCCGTGATGTCTTACCGTACCGGCCACCCGGAGATCTGGGTTTCCAACCTGGACGGCTCCGGAGCCGTTCAGGTGACCTCTTTCGGTGGACCGCTCACCGCGATACCGCGCTGGTCTCCTGACGGGCGGTACATCGCCTTCGATTCCCGGGCCGGGGGCGACGCCGAGATTTACGTGGTCAGCCCCGCAGGGGGCCGGGCCACGCGCCTGACCTCCGAGCCGTCCAACGATTGCGTACCGAGCTGGTCGCGGGACGGACGCTGGATCTACTTCGCCTCCGACCGCAGCGGCGAGTTCCAGATCTGGAGAATGCCGGCATCCGGCGGGCAGGCCATCCAGGTGACGCGCCGGGGCGGCTATGGCGCCTTCGAGGCGCCGGACGGCCGGCTGCTTTACTACGCCAAGACCTACGGTTACGGGAAGACCAGCCTGTGGCGGGTCCCGGTCCAAGGGGGCGACGAAGTCCAGGTCATCGCTGATGTCTGGAGCCGGCACAGCTTCTACGTGGTGGACGAGGGCATCTACTTCATTCACTCCCTGGATCCGGAGGTCGGCTACCCGATCTGCTTCTACCGGTTCTCGACCGGACGCATCGAGCGAGTGGGCGTCATCAACCGGTCTTTAGCGATCGGCCTGTGTGCCTGGCCCCTGTCCCGGCCGCAGTGGCTGCTCTACGCGGTTCATGAGGAGTCCCCCAGCGACCTCATGCTGGTCGAGAACTTCCGCTAGCCGGGTCTGGCGGAACACTTCCTGGAGATCGTGCGTCTACTAGATCGTAGTGGCCGCTCCGGCTCCACATTCGCAGTCTGCCTCGAACGGGCGTCTCGACTCCTGGAAGGAGATCGCCTCCCATCTTGGGCGTGGCACCCGCACCGTGCAGCGCTGGGAGCGCGAGTGCGGCCTGCCCGTCCACCGTCTGCGCCTGCCCGGCCAGAAACAGGGCTCGGTGTTCGCCTACAAGTCCGAGCTCGAGGCCTGGTGGACGACTCACCGCACCACGCTGGAGCAGGAGGGGCCCGCGATTGCCGCCGTGCCGCCGGCCCCGCGAAAGACGTTGTGGCTGGCCGCTCTGGCTTGCGCGGTGATCGTCATAGCGATTCTCGGATGGCGTTTCCTCAGCATGCGCACCAGGCCCGCAGTTGGGCTCAGGACGACACCCCTCACCAGCTATGCGGGACTCGAGAGCTACCCCGGCTTCTCTCCCGACGGACGGCAGGTGGTCTTCTCCTGGGTCGGCGAGAAGCAGGACAACACCGACGTCTATGTCAAGACGATCGGCCCGGACGCCCCCCTTCGGCTCACCACCGATCCCGCCGACGACATTCAGCCGGTTTGGTCGCCAGACGGGCGTTCCATCGCTTTTCTGCGCACCCAGTGGGGCGCCACCGACGAAATCCGCCTGGTACCCGCGTCTGGAGGGCCCGAGCGCCGGCTGGGCCAGATCCAGAGCCCACTCACCGACATCCCCCGGCCCTTTCTGGCCTGGAGCAGGGATGGGCGTTGGCTGATCGTTCCCGAGCGGCCCTCGCTGGCGGATCCGCACATGCTCATGCTGCTGTCCGTGGTCAGCGGCGAGAAGCGCTTTCTCACCCGGCCCCCGCCGCAGTCGCTGGGCGACAGCGCACCGGCGGTTTCGCCGGACGGCCGCACCCTGGCCTTCATCCGCTGCCCCTCGATCGCCGTCTGCGATGTTCATCTGCTCGAACTTGAAACCGACTTCACGGCCAAAGGCGAGCCGCGCCGCCTCACCTCCGAGGGCACCCAGTTCTACAGCCCCATGTGGGCGGCTGGCGGGCGAGAGATTTTCTATGTGCGGGTTCAGGGCGACGCGCCGTCGCTGCGGCGGGTGCCACTCTCGGGCTCCGGGGCCCCGCAGGCGATGCAGTCGCTGGGGAACCTCGGGTTCCATGCGGCCATCTCGCCCCAGGGCGACCGGCTGGCGTACAGCACCTTCACCATGGACCGGGACGTCTATCGGGTGGAGCTTCCCCCTGGCGGCGGAGCCGGTCCCCCGACGAAGCTTATCGCTTCTACACGCGCGGATCAGTTCCCCGTCTACTCCCCGGACGGCAAGCGCATCGCGTTCTTCTCGGACCGCACCGGCAGCCCGGAGGTTTGGCTCTGCGATGCCGACGGCTCTCACGAGGCGCAGTTAACCTCCTTTGGCGGGCCGGGGGTCACCAGCCCGAACTGGTCCCCGAATGGCCGGCAGATTGCCTTCGATGTTGCCTTCCAGGGCTCCGCCGACATCTACACCATGGAGGTGAGCGGCGGCCAGCCCCAGCGCTTGACCACGGACCAGGCTAATGATCGCCTACCCAGTTGGTCGCGCGATGGCCGGTGGATCTACTTTGCCTCCGACCGCACCGGTGAGCAGCAGGTGTGGAAGATGCCAGCCGCCGGCGGGCCCGCTGTCCAGGTGACCAAGCGGGGCGGTTACGGGGCTTACGAATCGCCCGATGGGAGGTTCCTCTACTACGCCAAATCGTACAGCTATGGCAGGACCGGCCTGTGGCGGGTGCCAGTCGCGGGCGGGCAAGAGACCCAGCTTGGTGACTGGCTGTCGAGCGCGTACAACTTCACCGTGGCGGGCGACGGAGTCTACTTCGCGGGCGCCAGGGAGCCGCGGGGCGGCTTCCCCATTTGCGTGTGGCGGCCTGCTACCGGTCAGGTCGAGCGCCTCGGGACCATCGACAAGATGTTAGCACTGGGCTTGAGCGTGTGGCCTAGCGACCACCCGCGCGCGCTGCTCTACGCGGTCCGCGAACCGCCCGCCGGCGACCTGATGATGGTCGAGAACTTGAGGTAACCTGTGTTTGCCGATCGGTGGTCCCTGCCCCGTCTTCTCGCATGTGTGCTTTCCTCGATCCTGCTTGGTGGCCTCGTGGCGCAGCCGCCTCCGCCCCCGCCGGGACGGGCTGAAGGTCCGGCCTCGGCAATCCATGAGGCCGCGGGCAAGGGCGACGTGGATCGCGTCCGGCAACTGCTGGCGAGCCAGCCCGAATTGCTGAACTTAAGGAACCAGTACGGGCGCACCCCGCTGCTAGAAGCCACGTTCGCGCGGCAAAGGCAGGTCGTCACCTTCTTGATCCAGAAGGGCGCCGACGTGAACGCCTCGGATCGCGAGGGGGCGACCCCGCTGCTCGCGGCGGTCTTTTTCGGCGAGTTGGATCTGGTCAAGCTGCTGCTGGCGCGCGGCGCCCCGGCGAACCCTTCCGGCAACATCCTGGCCTTTTCTCCCCTGCATC
>CAYGVJ010000039.1:0-40080 GCA_964353255.1 uncultured Solibacteraceae bacterium
ACAGGTCCAGCTCGCGCTTGCTCTCGGTCTCGGTGGGCTCGATCATCATGGCCCCGGAAACGATGAGCGGGAAACTCACCGTGTAGGGGTGGAAGCCGTAGTCGATGAGGCGCTTGGCGATGTCGCTGGTGCGAACACCGCGACGGGCCTGGCGGGCGTCGCTGAAGACGCACTCGTGCATGGTGGGGGCCTGGTGCGGCAGCTCGTAGTAGGGCAGGAGCGCCTGGCGGATGTAATTGGCGTTGAGCACCGCATCGAGCGTGGCGCTGCGCAAGCCCTCGGCGCCGCAAGCCAGGATGTAGGCCAATGCCCGCACCAGCACGGCGAAGTTGCCGTAAAAAGCGCGCACGCGCCCGATCGACTGCGGACGGTCGTAGTCGAAGGTCCAGGCGGCGCCGGCCCGTTTGAGCCGGGGCACGGGCAGGAACGGTTCGAGGTGTTTCTTCACGGCCACCGGCCCGCTGCCCGGCCCGCCGCCGCCATGCGGGGTCGAGAAGGTCTTGTGCAGGTTCAGGTGCATCACATCGACGCCAGTATCGCCCGGGCGGCTGATGCCCACCAGCGCGTTCATGTTGGCGCCGTCCAGGTACAGCAGGGCTCCGCGCGCGTGAAGGACCTCGGCGATGCGGCAGATGTTCTCTTCGAACACGCCCAGGGTGTTGGGATTGGTGAGCATCAGCGCGGCCACGCCGTCATCGAGGATGCGGGGCAGGTTGTCGAGGTCGATCATGCCGCGCTGGTTCGAGCGGATAGTCTCGACCGCGTAGCCGGCCGTGGCGGCAGTGGCCGGGTTGGTGCCGTGAGCCGAATCCGGGATGAGTATCTTCCGGCGCGGGTTGCCGCGCGCCTCCAGATAGGCGCGGCTCAGCAGGATGCCGGTCAGCTCGCCGTGCGCGCCGGCCGCCGGTTGGAGCGTCACGGCATCCAGGCCGGTGATCTCGGCCAGCGCCGCTTCGAGCTGCGCCATGATCTCGAGCGCGCCCTGGGCCAGCGCCTCCGGCTGGTAGGGATGCGCCGAAGCGAGGCCCTCGACGGAGGCCGCCAGCTCGTTGAGCCGCGGGTTGTACTTCATGGTGCAGGAGCCCAGCGGGTACATGCCCAGGTCGATGGCGTAGTTCCAGGTCGCCAGCCGCGTGAAGTGGCGCACGATCTCGACTTCGCTCACCTCCGGGAACCCTGCGATCTCAGCGCGCACATTGCCGGCGCCCAGGACCGCCGCCGGCTCCACGGCCGGCACGTCCAGCGCGGGCAACTGGTAGGCTTTCTTGCCCGGCGAACTCAGCTCGAACAGGAGCGGCTCGTCCTGGCTCACGTGCGTGCGCGCCTTGCGAATCCCGTCACTCATTCCGCAAGACCTCCGCCACGGCGTCCATGACTTCGCGCCGGCTCATCTCGGTGACGGCGAGCAGCATCGAGTTGGCCAGCTCCGGGTAGAAACGGCCGAGCGGCAGGCCGCCGATGATCTTGCGCTCGAGCAAAGCCTGGTTCACTGCCTCGGGGGAGCGCCGGCCGGTCTGGACCACGAACTCGTTGAAGAAGGGTCCCGAGAACCGCCGCGGGAGGCTGGCGGCCAGGTAGTGGGCCTTGGCAAGGTTCTGCTCGGCCAGCTCTCGCAGGCCCCGCTTGCCGTAGACGGTCATGAAGACCGTCGCCATAAGCGCGATCAGAGCCTGATTGGTGCAGATGTTCGACGTGGCCTTCTCCCGGCGGATGTGCTGCTCGCGCGCGGCCAGCGTCAGGCAGAAAGCCCGGTTGCCCCGCGCGTCCCGGGTTTCTCCCACCAGGCGCCCAGGCAGTTGCCGCATGTAGCGCTCCTTGGTCGCCAGCGCGCCCGCGTATGGTCCCCCGTAGTTGGGCGCCACGGCGAAGGACTGCAACTCGCCCGCCACTATGTCGGCCTCCGCCGGAGGCGCCAGCAGTCCCAAAGACACCGCCTCGGTGAACACGTCGATGAGCAAGGCGCCTCTGCCGTGCGCAATCTCGGCCGCGGCGGGCACATCCTCGATGACCCCGAAGAAGTTGGGCGATTGGATGATGACGGCCGCCGTCTGGTCGGTGACCTTGCGCTCCAGCTCGTCGAGGTCCAGCCTGCCCGTGTCGGAGGCGTAACCGAATTCCTCGACCGCCAGCGCCCGGTTGCGCGAGTAAGTGGCCAGAACCGCCCGATACTCCGGGTGCAGCGCGCGCGCCGCCACCACGCCCGTGCGCCCCGTTATCCGGGCCGCCATGAGGGCCGCCTCGGGCACCGCGGTCGAGCCGTCGTACATCGAGGCGTTGGCCACGTCCATGCCCGTCAACTGGCACAGCATGGTCTGGAACTCGAAGATAGCGGTCAACGTGCCCTGCGAAATCTCCGCCTGATACGGAGTGTAGGAGGTCAGGAACTCGCCGCGGGAGGCCACGGCGTCCACCAGCACGGGCCGGTAGTGATAGTAGGCGCCGGCGCCCAGAAACGAGGCGTAACCACAGCCGTTCTCGGCGCCCCGCGCTCGAAAATACTCCAGGACTTCGTACTCGGACTTGCCCGGTTCGAGTCCCAGAGGCCGCGCCAGCCGCACCTCGGCGGGTAAGTGGGCGAACAGGTCGTCGGGGGAACTTACTCCGCAGGCCTCCAGCATCTGGCGGCGCTCGGAGTCTGACTTGGGCAGATAGCGCAAGCTAGGTTTCCTCTCCCAAGTACGCCTGGTAGTCCGCGGCGGTCATCAGCGCGGCGATCTCCTCAGGCGCGCTCATCCGGATCTTGGCCAGCCACCCCGCGCCGTGCGGATCCTGATTGAGGACCTCCGGGGCGTCGGACGGAACGGGATTGACCTCGATGACTTCGCCGGAGACGGGCGAGTAGACGTCGGAGACGGCCTTGACCGATTGCAGCTCGCCGAGCCGCTTCCCCATCTCCACCCGGCTGCCGGGCTTCACCATCTCCACATATACGATGTCCCCCAGCTCCTTCTGGGCGTGGAAGGTGATGCCGACGATGCCGATCTCCCCCTCCACTTTGACCCACTCGTGCTCCTTGGTATACCAATAGCTGCCTGGATATGTGCTCATTTTGGCCGCCTGTAAAAAGGCGTTGGGACTGTTACCGCCTCGACGAGCTGATCGCGGATGAGAATCTGGATAGTCTCTCCGATGACCGCGTGCTCCGCGGGCAGATAACAAAGCCCGATGTTCTTCTTGAGGGTGGGCGACGGACCGCCGCTCGAGACCCAACCGGCAGGGGAGCCGTCGATGAACGCCTCGTAGCCGTCGCGGGCAATGCCGCGCCCGCGCATCTCGAAGCCGATGAGCTTGCGGCGCACGCCGCGCTCGCGCTGAGCCACCAGCGCCGCCCGCCCCAGGAAGTCGCCCTTGTCCAGCTTGACGATCCAGGCCAGATCGGCTTCCCAGGGGGTAGTGGAGGCGTCGAGCTCGTGGCCGTAGAGCGCCATCCTGGCCTCCAGACGCAGCGTGTTGCGCGCGCCCAGCCCGCAGGGCCGGATACCGAACTCGCGTCCCGCCTCCAGCACCTCCCTCCAGAGGCGCGGCGCCTCCTCGGGCGGCACGTATAGCTCGAAGCCGTCCGCCCCGGTGTAGCCGGTGCGCGCGATGCGCGCCCGCGCTCGGGCCGCTTCACCGTCCAGGAAATGATAGTAGCGCAGCCCGCTGAGGTCCGCCGGGCTGAGCCTCTGAAGCGTGGCCAGCGCGCGGGGACCCTGGATGGCCAGTTGGGCGTAGCGCTCGCTGGCGAACTCGACTTCCGCGTCCCAGCGGTTCTCCGCTGCAATGTGCTGGTAATCCTTCTCCTGGTTGGCGGCATTGACGCAGAGGAAGTAGTGATCCTCGGCCACCTTGTGGACCAGGATGTCGTCCACAAACCCGCCGTGCGGGTAGAGCAGCGCAGAGTACTGAATCCGCCCCGGCTGGAGGCGGGCCACCGCGTTGGTGGTCACGAAATCCGTCAGGCGGAAGGCCTCCGGACCGCGGATCTCGATTTCACCCATGTGGCTGACGTCGAACAGCCCCACCGCCGCCCGCACGGCGTGGTGTTCCTCGAGGATCCCGGAGTATTGCACCGGCATCTCCCAGCCCCCGAAGTCAACCAGCCTAGCCCCCAGTTGCCGGTGGACCCAATTGAGCGGAGTGCGCTTCAGCCCGGCGGGTGCGCTCATCAAGACTGCCACTCTAACAACCCCCCGCCGGGGCTGTCAATTCGGGCCGGCTGGCTGGTTGGGCGCGGCCACCCGGCGAGGTGTTATCCTCTGAAGAAAGAGCAACCAACTTCGAGTCTGTGGAAAGGAACACCGCATTATGCGTGGAAACGAGAAAGTGATTGCGCTGCTGAACGCAGCCTTGAAGGAAGAATTGACGGCCGTCAGCCAGTACTTCCTGCACGCGGAGATGTGCGGGAACTGGGGCTATGGACGCATCTCCCAGCGCACCAAGAAGAGGGCCATCGACGAGATGAAGCACGCCGAGGCGCTGATCGAGCGGCTTCTCTTTTTGGAAGGGACGCCCCAGATGGCCGAGCTGCTGCCGCTGAAGGTCGGCGGCAGCGTCAAGCCGCAACTGGAGAACGACCTGGCTGCCGAGCTGGCGGCGATCGCCATGTACAACGCCTCAGCCAACGCCTGCGCGGCGGCCGGGGACAACGGTTCGAAGGAGCTGTTCGAGAAGCTGCTGGCGGACGAAGAGGGCCACGCCGACTGGCTGGAGACGCAATTGGGCCTGATCGAGCAGATCGGCCTGGAGAACTACCTGAGCCAGCAGCTCGAAGCAGCGTAACTGGCGAGCGCCGGCGAGTTCCAGGCCGCGCCACCGCGCCGGCGGAGCCCTGCGCTGAGGGCGCCCGGGGGCCCCTCTGCGCCCCCTCCCACCCGGCGGCGGGCAAAAAAGAGAGACTTTTCATCCGCCCTATAGTTGTGTATAAAGAAACTGCATGGTCTTCACGGAGGGACGGATATGGTGACCTGCCCGGTGTGCGATGCCAAGCTCGACATCGAGGAAGACGAACTGGACGAAGGCGAGACGCTGAACTGTGACGAGTGCGGCGCTGACCTGCGCGTGGCCAGCGTGAAGCCATTGGAGCTGGAATCGCTCGAGGAGGAAGAGGACGAGGACCTCGATGACGAGGACGAGGATGAGGAGGAGGACTGGAAGTAGGCCCGCCCTGGCCTGCCGCCGGCGCCTCCTGCTGGCTGGCGCTCTGCTTGCGGCCGGCCTGGCGCCCCCGGCGCTCGCTGGCAGCGACCGGAAGAAGGCCGCCGCCCCCTACGCCCTGATCGGCGGGACCGTCTTCCGGGACAGCGGCTACAGGCTGCCCGGGGCGGAGGTCACCGTGACGCCGCTGGAAGGCGCCGGCCAGCGCAAGTCCAGGAAGATCGTCGCGGTCAGCGATGCCCGGGGAGACTTCGCCATCCGGGTCCCGGCCGCGCCCCTGCGCTATACTGTTAGTGTCAAGGCCGCGGGTTACAGGGCGCAGGAACGGACTGTTTCCCTGGCCGGGGAGGAGCGCCTCGACCTGTACTTCAAGCTGGAGCCGCGCTGATCCGTCCGGCGCTTCCCGTAGAGAGGGCTTGATGCGAAGAATAGTCACGCTGGTGGGGCTGGCGCTGGCCGTGTTGCCGGGTCTGGCTTCCGGCGTTCTCGCGCAGGACAGAGGCCGGGACAAAGACCGCGATCTGACCGTCCGCTCGGTCCAGGGCGTCGTCACCGATCCGGAGGGCCGCGTGGTCGAGGGCGCGGTGGTCCATCTGAAGAACACCAAGACGCTCCAGATCCGGTCCTTCATCGCCCGGCAGGACGGCGCGTACTTGTTCCACGGCCTCAGCACTAACGTGGACTACGAGCTGAAGGCCGAGTATCAAGGGGCCTCCAGCGACGCCCGCCTGCTGAGCGTCTTCGACCCACGGCGCAAGGCGGTCATCAACCTGAAGCTGAACCAGAAATAGCTTTCCGGGGCGGGGGAACGCTACCCGCGGGCGGCGGGGATTCTACTCCAAGGAGGGAACCATGCGACGTATGCTGTTGGCGGCTGCCGTGGCGGCCGCAGGTCTGGCGGGCCAGCAGTTCAAGCTGGGCTCGAAGGTCGGGGACTTCAGCCTGAAGGACGTCAAGGGCAATCCGGTCAGCTTTGCCGCGCTGAAGGGCCAAGCGACGGTGGTCGGCTTCATTGCCACCAAGTGCCCGGTCTCGAATGCTTACAACGAGCGCCTGACGGCGCTCTACAAGGACTACGCGCCGCGCGGCGTCAAGTTCGTCTTCATCAACTCCAACCGCACCGAGCCCGCCGCGGAGGTCGCCGAGCACGCCACTAAAAACGGCTTCCCGTTCGCGGTTTTCAAGGACGACGACAACCTGGTGGCCGACCGGTTCGGGGCGCAGTTCACCCCCGAGGTGTTCGTGCTGGACAAAGACGGCGTGATCCGCTACCACGGCGCCATCGACGACTCGCAGGTGGCGGCGCGCGTCAAGTCCCCGCATCTGCGTCGGACCCTGGACGGGATGCTGGCGGGCCAGGGCGTCGCGACGGCTGAGACCAAGGCTTTCGGCTGCACCATCAAGCGGGTGAAGAAAGCCGCGTGAGGCGCCGCGACCTGCTGGCCAGCCTGTGGGCGGTGGCTCGCCTGGCGGCCCAGGGACGTCCCGCGCCGGTCGATGAAGCCGGATATCGGAAGCTGCTGGAGGCCGGGCGGGGTCAGATTCTCCTGGTGGATTTCTGGGCCACTTGGTGCGAGCCCTGCCGGGCGGAGATGCCTCAGTTGGTCGCCCTGGAAGCCAGGTATCGGGGCCGCGGACTCAAGCTGATCGCCGTTTCCTGCGATGAGCCGGAGCAGGAGGCCGCCGCCGCCCGGTTCCTCCAGCAGCACCAGGTGAGAGGCCCCAGCTACATTAAGCGCGCCTCGAGCGACGAGCAGTTCATCACCGCGGTGGACGCCGCCTGGAGCGGCGCGCTGCCGGCGCTGTTCCTGTACGACCGCCGGGGCCGCAAGCTGCGATCGTTCATCGGCGAGACCGACATGGGGGCCCTGGAAACCGCCATCCGGAAGGTGTTCTAGTCGCTTCAAGAGCCGGAAAAATCTGCCTAGGGCCGTCCTAAGCGTCCCGGTACGTTGGTCCCAGCGCCCGAGGCAACAGGCGCTCCGAGCCAGCATCTTCAAGCAGTTTCAGCCCGCCTGCGGCGCCGTTCGCATGCCCAGAGGCTGCGTGGCGGCAAGACGGTGACCCCGGCGTTGCTGTAAAATAATGGTTGGTGCACATCCCACGGATGGGGGTGTGCGGTCCTGTTCGTCAGCTCCGGGAAGGAACTGCATGCGAGTATTCGTTCTGCGCGGTACAACGGCGGCTTTGTGTCTTTTCGCCATGACGCTGGCGGCCCAGCAGAAGTCTGACGAGGCGCAGAGCAAGCCGCCCGCGGGCGCCAAGACCGGGCTGGAGGCGGCGGAGACCGTCGGCGCGCCGGTGGATCCGAAAACCTACAAGCTGGGCGCCGAAGACATCATCTACATTCGCGTGTGGCGCGAGCCGGAGTTGAGCGGGCCCGCCATCGTGCGTCCCGACGGCCAGATCACCATGCCGCTGATCGGAGACGTACAGGCCGCCGGACTCACCCCCTTGGAGATGGGCGCCCGGGTCACCGAGAAGCTGTCGCAGTTTGTCACCCGCCCGGAGGTGATCGTCTCGGTGCAGGCCGTCCGCAGCAAGCGCTACTACGTGACCGGCGAAGTCATGCGCTCCGGCGCCTTCCCGCTGGTGGTGCCCACGACGGTGCTGGAGGCCGTGACCCTGGCGGGCGGCTTCCGGGAATTCGCCAACACCAAGAACATCACCGTGCTGCGAGGCGGCAAGAAGTTCAGATTCAACTACAAGGATGTCATCAAAGGAAAGAACTTGAGTCAGAACATCCCGCTCGAGAACGGCGACTACATCATCGTCCCGTGAGCGGGGCGCCGGAGCGGGCCGCCCGGCCGGATGGCGGAGGGCCCGTACCGCCGGAGTGAGGCTATGCAAGCGACAAAGGAACAGTTGAGCACGCCCAGGCGCCCCCTGGACGTGGAGGACTACATCGACATCGTTCGCCGGCACAAGAGCTGGATCATCGGCCCCGCCTTCGCCGCGCTGGTGATTGCCGTAGTGGCGGCTTTTCTCTGGCCGGATACCTACATCTCCCAGGCGGCTGTTCGGGTGCTGCCTTCGCAGGTCCCCGAGAAGCTCGTCCCCAGCAACATCAACCTGGAGATGTCGCAGCACATCAACTCGATGGCTTCCAGCATCCTGAGTCGCACCATGCTGACCAACATCATCCAGACCTACGGGCTTTACCGCCGGGAGCTCAGCCGGCGGCCCATGGAAGACGTCATCGAGCAGATGCAGCGCGCCATCAGGGTCGGCCAGGTGCGTGACATCCAGGCGCAGGGCAGGACCCCGTTGTCCGCCTTCTTCGTCTCCTACGAGTATGAGAACCGGTATCTGGCCCAGAAAGTCACCCAGGACCTGGCGGGCCGGTTCATCAGCGAGAATGTGCGCACCCGCTCCGACCAGTCCCGGGAAACCACCCAGTTCTTGAAAGACCAATGGGAGGCCGCCAGGAAGGAGCTGGATGCGCTGGAGAAGCACCGCACCGAGTTCCGGATCAAGAACGCCGGGCGCCTCCCCGAGGAACTCCCGACCAACCTGCAAGCCCTGCGCTCCCTGGAAACCCAGTTGAACGGGGTCAATGAGGCCGTCGGCCGCATTGGCCAGGAGAAGCTCTTGCTGGAATCGCAACTACAGATCCAGGGGGAACAACTGGCGACCGCGAGGTCGTCCCCGGACCAGTTCAGCGCCAGCGTCAAGAACGAGCGTCTGGTGCAGATGGAACGCGAGATCCTCCAGTTGGAGACCCAGTTGTCCGGCTTGCGCGAGCGCTACCGCGACTCGCACCCGGACGTGCAGCGGTTCCAGTCGCAGATCGGAGTGTTGAAGAAGGTTCGCGACGACCTGCTCAAGCAGGAGACCCAGCAGAAGCCGGAAACCAACGCCCCCAAGCAGTCGCCTGCGACCGCGCCCCGCGCCGGCAGGGAGCTGGAGGCCGGCATCGCCCGCCTGCAAAGCGTGATCCAGGCCAAGGACATGGAGCTAGAAGAACGCCTCAAGGAGCAGAAGCAACTCCGGGACGTGATCAAGGTGACCCACTCCCGGATCGAGGCCCGCCCCTTGCTGGAGCAGCAGTACGGTGACCTGACCCGGGATTGGGATTTCGCCAGAGCCAAGTACGACGAGTTTAACCGGAAGATGTCGCAGTCGGAGATCGCCACCGACCTGACCAACCGCAGTCAGGCCGAGAGGCTGGAGATGCTGGACCCTGCCTCGCTGCCCGAGAAGCCTCTCAAGCCCAACCGCTTGGCCGTTGTGGGCGTGGGTTTGGCCCTGGGCGTAATGCTGGGCGTGTTTGCCGCCGGTTTCCGGGAGGTCAAGGACACCTCGCTGAAGAATCTGAAAGACGCCCGCGCTTACACCAACCTGCCGGTCTTGGGCACCGTGCCGCTGCTGGAGAACGACTTGGTGGCACGGCGGAAAAGACGGCTGGTGTGGCTGGCCTGGTCGGCCGCCTGCGTGGTGGGTGTGCTGGCTATGAGCGGCTCGATCTACTACTATTACGCGACCAAGCTGTAGAGCTGGTCGGGGCCTCAGGGGAGATGACATGAGTCGAGTTCACGACGCACTACGACGCGCCGAGCAGCGCGGAACCTCCGCAGGAGAAGCGGCCGAGGCGGTAGGCGCCTACACCGTCGAAGGCCGCGTCCTGCCCAGTCTGGCGGCCTTCCTGGCCGAGGTGCAGGAGGTGCCCTACACGCCCGCCCCGGAGGCGCTGTTGATCGACAGCAACCGCCGCCAAGACCCGCCGGGGGAGGAGTTCCGCACCTTGCGCACCCGCCTGAATCACTTGCAGAAGCTGCAACCCATTCGCTCGGTGGTGGTCACCAGTCCCTCCCCCGCCGAAGGGAAGTCTTTCACCGCGACCAACCTGGCCCTGGCCGAGTCCCAGCTCTCGGGCAGCTACGCTTTGCTCGCGGATTTCGATCTCCGTCGTCCGGTCATTCACAACCTGTTCGGGATCGAGCGCAGCCCTGGTTTGACCGACTACCTGATGGGCAAAGCTTCCCTGGCGGAGATCATCAAGAAGATCGCGGGCGTGAACCTGTGTGTCATGCCGGCCGGCGCGACGTCCAAGGACGCCCTGGAGCTGCTGAACCTGCCCGAGGTGAAGAGCCTCATCGGGGACGTGTGCAAGATGTTCAGTTGGGTGGTGCTGGACAGCCCTCCGCTGCTGCTCTCGGCCGACGCCAACCTGCTGGGCACCTTGACCGACGGGACCATTCTGGTGGTGCGCATCGGCTCGACCACCATCGAGATGGTCACGCGCGCCATGCAGTCGCTGTGCGAGAACAACGTCCTGGGTGTGGTGGTGAACGGAGCCCGGGCCGGAGAACTGTACAGCAAGTACACCTACTACTACTCCCGATACCGTTACAGCCATAAGCCCGAGGAGCCCGAAGCGGAAGGGGCCGAACCCGCCAGCTGATCCTGGGAGTCCTCTGTCGGTGCGGCGGGGATGGAGCTGCCGGTTGCCCCGCTGGAAGGTGAACTCGGATGCGCCGTGGAAGGTCCGGCTGGATCTGTTCCCAGGCCTGCCGCTGGCTGGCCGGCCTGGAGACCGGGGTGTGGGCCGGGCTGGCGATGCTGGGCTGGTTCGCGCTGACCACGGCCTGGACGCACCGCTCCATCTGGGAGGCGCCCACCCGGCTGGGCTCGCTGTTCTACCGCAATGCGCCCTGGTCGGGCTTCAGCGGAGCGACCCTGGCGGGCATGGCGCTGCACTTGGCCGCCTCCGGCGTCGTGGGTATTTTGTTCTCCTGTTTGGCCCGTGAGGGCCGCAACCGGCTGCCCGTGAGCCTGTGGGGAATCCTGACCGGTCTGACCTGGTACTATCTCTCCTACCTCCTCCTCTGGAGAAGGCTTGGCGTGCCACCGGCTTCCCAGCCTCAGGCCTCCCTGCTGGCCGCTTACTTGATCTTCGGCGCGGTCCTGAGCTGGTATCCGCGCCGCTTGCGCTCTGCCGAGCAGCACCTGCTGGCGGAGACGACGCCTGCGGAGTCGTGAGCATCCCTGTGGCGGCAGGCAGATTGTTGCCCTCGCAGCCCTTCGGTTAGAATGGAGAATTCGATTCTGCGCCACCCCGGCGGTGATCCAGCGAAACCGGCGAGCCGTGGCGCGCGTCTGATGAAGGGCGCAGAGAAGAGAGGAAGCAGGTCTTGATGAAGTTTCTCAGGCCCTCCGGCCTGGCGGCGGTGTTGGTGTGCCTCTCTTGCCAGCCGGCGGCCGCCCAGGCGCCGCAGCCTCAACCTCCGCCGCCAAAGAAGGCTAGCCCCTTCGAGACCGTACCCCAGGCCGCCGAGGAGCCCAAGCCGCCCGCGGCTCAAGTCCCCCAGCCGCAACTGGAGACGCCCAGGCTCCCCGAAGCGCCGCCCGCTCCCAGGGACTTCATTGAAGCCATCGAGTTTCGCGGCGCCCGGCGCGTGCCCCAGGATACCCTGCGCGCCATGATCTTCACCAGGAAGGGCGACAAGTACGACGAAGAGATCCTGCGCCGGGACTTCATAGCCCTGTGGAACACCGGGCGCTTCGACGACATCCGCCTGGAGAGCGAGCCGGGCCGCACCGGCATCATCGTCCGCTTCGTGCTCACCGAGCGTCCCGTGGTGCGCTCCATCAAGTACGAGGGCATCAAGTCGGTCACGGTCTCCGAAATCCTGGACCGCTTCAAAGAGCGCAAGGTGGGCTTGGTTGTGGAGTCGCAGTACGACCCCAACAAGATCCAGCGGGCCACCGTGGCGCTGAAAGAGTTCCTGGCCGAGCGGGGACGCCAGTACGCCACCGTCGAGCCGGAGATCCGGCAGATACCGCCGGCCTCGCTGGAGCTGACCTTCCGGGTCAAGGAAGGTCCCAAGGTCAAGGTCGGCCGTATCGACATCCAGGACAACCAGGTGTTCTCGGACCGGGTCGTGATCCGGGCCATGAAGAACCTCCGTCCCATCGGCGTCCCGCGCTCCTGGCTGCTGGAGAACATCTTCGCCAAGACCTACGACAGCTCGAAGCTGGAGGAGGACAAGGAGCGCATCCGCGACTTCTACCAGCAGCGCGGGTACTTCCTGGCGCGGGCGCTGGAGCACAAGGTCATCATGCGCAACGTGGGCGGGGGCAAGTTCCGCGTGCCGCTGTTCTACATGAACAAGCCCGGCATCCGCGCCGATCTGGTGGTGCCCCTGGAGGAGGGCCGCCAGTTGCGCATCAATAAGTTCAATTTCGTGGGGGTCAAACTGTTCCGCACCCCGGATACCCTGATGCGGCCGCTGTTCCAGATGGGCGAAGGGGACGTGTTCTCGACCGCCAAGCTGCGCAAGGGCATCAAGAACATGCAGGACCTCTACGGCCGTTTCGGCTACATCGACTTCGTGCCGGAACCTTACCCGGAGCCTTTGCCGGGCACCGACAAGATCGATCTGACCATCAACGCCGACGAGGGCAAGCAGTTCTTCGTGCGCCGCATCGACTTCTCGGGCAACACCACGACGCGCGACAAGGTCATCCGCCGCGAGCTGCTCATCGACGAGGGGGACGTCTTCAATACCGCCCTCTGGGAGGTGAGCATCCTGCGCCTGAACCAGCTCGGCTATTTCGAGCAGTTGAAGAAGGAGGAAGCCGCCGAGATCAAGCGCGACACCCGCACCAGCACCGTGGACCTCACCCTGAAGGTCAAAGAGCGGGGCAAGAATTCGGTCGGGCTGACCGGAGGCGTCTCCGGCATTGCCGGCAGCTTTGTGGCCTTCAATTATTCCACCAACAACTTCCTGGGCTTGGGCGAAACGCTCTCCATGGATTGGCAGTTGGGCGACCGGATCCGCGCCGTGACCTTCGGCTTCACGGAGCCCTACTTCCTGGATCGGCCGATGCAGCTCGGCTTCACGGTCTTCACCCAGCGCTTCAATTACGAGCAGGGTCGCGAAGTGTCGCTAATGACCGGGCGGAACCTGCTGCCCTACTACGAGGCCCTGGGCAAAGAGAACCTGATGAACTACGTGTCCAACGGCCACGGCTTCACGGTCTTCACCAGCTACCCGCTCAAGCGCAGTTTCGCCCGGCTGGGGCTGTCCTACGGCTACAGCGCTTCCCAGTACCAGGTGCTTAGCACTGCCGCCCGGACCTACTTCGACTACATCAACTTCCAGGGGCTGGCCGGGCCGAACTCCATGACCGGGATCCGCACGAGCCAGATCAGCCCCTCCTACAGTTACAACACGGTCAATCACCCCATCACGCCCACCGGAGGCAAGGAGATCTCCATCTCCGCCGGCTTTGCCGGCAGCTTCCTGGGCGGCAACGTCAACATGATCCAGCCCACGGTGAGCTTCCGCTACTTCCGCCCGGCTCCCATCAAGAACCACATCCTGGGCCTGCGGTTGATAGGCGCTTTCGTGAGCGGGTACGGCGGCAAGGTGGCGCCGCCTTTCAACCGGTATTACATCGGCGGCGAGCAGGACGTGCGGGGCTTCGAGGTCTGGGCCATCAGCCCCGTGGCCTTCATGCCCAGTGAAGCCACCGTCAACGTGCTCAACAGCGACGGCTCGGCCCGTCTTCAGAAGGTACTCGAGGACGGGGTCGAGAAGTCCGTCGCGGTCACCCGCACCATCCCCATCTACCAGATGTTCTTCCCGGGCGGCGACACCCAGGTGATCGGCAACTTCGAGTACCGCATTCCCATCGCGGGGCCGGTGACGCTGGCAGCGTTCTTCGACGCGGGAGTGAACAAGATGCTGCGCCCGGGCCAGTTGACCGTAAAACCGGACCGGGTGGCCGATTTGAATGCCGCCTTCCCCCAGGCCGGTTTCGACAACCGGGTGCGCGTCGCGTCGGGCACGCAGCGGGCCCGCACCTCCACCGGGCTCGAGCTACAGGTCCTGCTGCCGGTGGTCAATGCCCCCTTCCGCATCTACTGGGCTTACAACCCGACCATCGTGCAGCAGTGGATCCAGCCGCCCATCGTGGCCGATCGGTCGATGTTTCCCAACCAGGCCAGCTTCATCAACTCCATCGCCCAGTTCGGGCAAGCTACGCCCTTCTGGGAGCGGCGCAAAACCTTCCGCTTCACCATCGGCCGCACGTTCTGAGCGCCGGGCCGGCGCGGCCGGCCGCAGCCAGCCTACGCCTTCGCCCCCCAGAGGATGGCCAGGGCCACGACCATCACCGCAATGCCGGCGCCCAGATAGGTGCGAGCGCGCCGCGGAGCGCCGCGCCACTCACCCGTCGCCAGACCCCAGACGTTGGCCACCAGGACCATCACCGTCATCAGCAACACCCAGCCCAAGGAGGGACCCAGTTTCCCCAGCCGGGTGTAGCCCAGGCCGTAAAGGAAGAACCCGAACGACCACAGAAAACCCATGACCAGGGCCAGCAGCGTATTTGTCGCTGCCGGGGCCTGGCTCTTCCAGCTCCGGTTCCGCTTGAACAGGTAGACACAGTAGCCCGCGTTGATCAGGAAGCCGGCCGCGGTGGCTACGGCGAACATGCCGATGGTAGCGGCGGTGGGGTCCGCGCCCCGCCGCGCCGCTTCGTCCGCGATGGGCTGGCCGAAGGCGAAGGCGAAGCTCATCATCGGGGAGGCGATTCCCGAGGCGATGCAGATGGCCAGACCTCGCAGGAAGTCCCGCGTTTGGGCGGGACCTTCCTTCAGCGCGCCCGCGCGCGCGCAAAAGATGACGCCCACAATGACTACGGCCAGCCCGGCGAGCAGCAGCACACCGCTCCGCGACAGCATCTGCTCGGGGTTCTGCACCGCCATTGGAACCACCGAGCCCAGGGCCGCCGTCAGCGAGATGATGATCGCGAAGCCCAGCGCCATGCCCACGCGAGCGATCCCCAGGCCGAACAGCACCGAGCCGATGCCCCAGCCGGCGCCGAACAACGCCGTCCGCGCCACCACGCCCCCGCCGGCCGCCGCGTACACCGCTGGGAATTCCGGAATCAGCAGCGCCACCAGCAGCCACGGGAACAGAATCATGCCGGCGATCGAATACACCAGCCAGCCCTTCTCCCAAGCCCAGCCGCGCAAAAACTTCTGGGGCAGGGTCCAGGAGCCCTGCATCGCCCCGCCGGCAAAGATCAGCAGCAAACCCATCCAGAACAAGCTCATTTCTGTATCTCCACGTGCAGACCTTGATTGGCGATCTCGTACTCGTACAGCGCGCCGCGCCGCCCGCCCGGCGGCCCGGACAGCCGGGCCCGCAACTGCGCCGCGGCCTCCGGGTCCCTGGCCAACAGCAACAGAAACCCGCCCCCTCCGGCGCCGGCCAGCTTGGCGCCGGCCAGCCAGGGGCGGCACTCCTCCAATAGGGCGTTGATGGGCGCGTTGGTGGTGTGGGGATCGAGCGCCTGGTTGAGCCGCCAGTGCCGGTCAATCAGCCTCCCCAGGTGGTCCCACTCGCCTTCGCGCATGGCCCAGGCCATTTCCGCCGCCAGCGTCTTGATGCTGTGCAGTACCTCCACCGCCCCGGTCTCCCGCGCCAGATACCTGCCCACCACCTGCCGGAGCAGGTCTTTGGCCATGCGCCGGAACCCAGTGTAGTACAGCAGCAGGCGCTCCAGAAACTCCGCCTCGCGCTCGGGCGCCCAATCCACCGGCTGCACCCTCAATCGCTGGCTTAGCCCCGGGCCAGAAGCCACCAGTTTCGCGCCCGGGAAGATGCCCCCCGCCTGGTCCTGCCAGCCGCCGCCGGTGGTCATCCGCTGTTCGAGGCGCATCACCTGATCGCTGAGGGCCCGTTCGGAGATCTCCAGCCCCCTCATCTCGGCCAGCGCTCGCACCACTGTGGCGGCCAGGATGCTGCTGGCGCCGAGCCCGGAGCCCATCGGGAGACTCACCCCGGTGCTGATCTCCAGGCCCCCGCCGCAGCGCTCCAGCGTGGTCGGCAAGGGCTCATCCAGCTTGAAGGGCCCGAGCATCTGGAGAGCGGCCCGCGCAATGGCCAGCGGGTCGCCGGGCTCCAGCGGCGCCAGCACCTCTTCCCGCGAGCGGTACTCGGCAGCATGGCCGCTGTCCTCGGAAACGCACCGCAACAAAGGCTCGCCCAGACGGCGGACCGTGGCGCGGATCGGGTACTGTCCCCCCAACGCCACGGCGATGTTCAACACCGTGCCGCCCCAGTCCAGGCAGAAGGGCGGGGTGTCTGACCATCCACCGCCCAGGTCTATGCGCGGCGGGGCGGTCACGGTAACCGCCGCATGGCGCCACGTGCCGGCCTCTCCTCCCAGTTCCTCGCCGTAGAGACCCTGATCTACTGCCCGCGCGACGCAGGCAAACGCCGCCTCCCGGGCGCGGCTGCTCTCCTCGACCAGGCCCGCCTGAGCCAGAAACAGGCTGGCCTGGAAGTGCCGGCTGGCAGCTTCAGTAGGCGCACCGGCGGCCAGGCTGTCGGCCTGCGCCGACAGCGTGCGCCCGGCGGCGGCCAGCGGGCGGATGCCGGGCGCGTGCACCAGCAGCGGACGGATGTCGGCGCCGCTGGAGGCCAGAGACACGGCACTGAGCTGCCACTGCGCATGCACGCGCCGGGCGCGGGCGGCGGCCAGCGCCTCGCTGTCGGCGCTCTGCCCGCTGGCCTCCAGCGAGAGCCGGTTCGCCGCCAGCCACTTCTGGAGGGCGAAGCCTTCCAGCTCCATCATGCCTTGCGCGCACTTCCAGGCTTCCTCGACGCTGCCCAAAGGAAACAGCCGCGCGTTCCACAGGCTGCGATCCGCTAAGGCTACGTGCGGCCAGACCGCCTCGGGATCCAGCCCCAGGGCGCTCAGCGCCTCCAGAATGGGGCGCCCTAGCCAGGTGGCAAGCCCCGAGGAGACACCCAGCCTGGGGTCATCCCCGGCCCCGTACACTCGGATGACGACGCCTCGCCGGCCGTCAGCCAGAGCGACAGGCACCTGATGCAGCACCGTGTCCTCGGGCGCCTCGACGGGGCCGGGAATGCCGGTCAGGCCGTGGAGGATGGCTCCGCGGCCGGCCCGCACCGGTTGATCCAGATGGCACTCGATCACCAATGCCCCCGGCCCCAGCTCTCCGCCGCCGGCCAGCACGCTGTCGATCAACACCCCGGAGGAGATCAGCCCGGGCGGGCTAACTGTCCCCAGGCGCTGCTGCGCCGCGTAGAGTCCGGTGAATCTGGACTCCTCGGTGATCAGGCGTCGGAAGGCCAGCGTGCTGCCCACGTGCGTGAACTCGCCCTCCACCAGGCAACACCACAGGGGCGCCGCCTCCAGCACCTTCCACAGCCGCTGGTGGAGCGGCGGCGTCTGCGAGTCCGGCTTCCGCTGCCCGGTCAGTCCCAGGACGAAGTGCTGGCAGAGGTCGATGACCGGCATGCTCACCAGCGTCTGGCCCAGGCTGACTGCCAGGCGCGTCAGCCGCGCCGCAACCACCGGATCGAAACGCAGCAACCCCGTATCCAGCGCCACCTGGTCGCCGGGCAGAAGCCCGCCGGCCGCGCGCACCTGCGCCGCCGAGGGGTTTTGCAGAAACGAGTATACCCGGCCTTCCTCGTCCGTGATGTAGACTCCGTGCCGGCCTCCCATTTCCACGGGTTGGCGCATGGCCAGCCCGGTGACCCCGCTCCGGCCCCAGTCCAGGCGGGCAGGATCGAAAGTGAGCACCACGTCGCCCGGGGTCACCACGAGGCCGCCGGGCATCTCGGCGAGCCAGCTTGTGGAATGCGCCAGGATCTCATCGAACACCGTGCTCACCTCGCCCCACGGCGTCCGAACGGGCAGCGCGGTGAACAGTCTGCCGCTCAGCGAGTACTGCGGAAGACGGCGCGACTCGCCTCCCGCGTGAATCATCAGAACGCGCTGGGAGGCCCACCAGGCTTCCAGGGCCTGGTCTTCCAGCTCCGGCCGGGCCGCTTCCGCCAGCACCCGCAAGGCATTCAGCGTGGCCCCTCCGCTGCCGATGCGCCGGTCCCCCAGGTCCGGCACCACCAAGTAGAGCGCGCCCCCCGGCGCCTTGTGTTGCTCGCGCCGGCGCTCGATCTCGCCCCGGTATTGCTGGGCCTGCCGCTGGGAGCCGGCAGTAATAATCACCGCCGTCCACCAGGGCGGGCCGCTCTCGCCCGCGATCCCTCCCATGTAAGCGCACCAGGCGCGCTCCGTGATCTCGGCCAGCTTGTTCAAGGGGTGCGGAGGACCTCCTGCATCAGCGCCGCGGAAGGAACTGCGGCCCTCATAAGGTGCAAGCTTAGCAGAAGAAGCCAGAAGAAAGGGGTCCGGAGTCAGGCAATGGTGTATACTCCCTTAGAGACCGGGAGGCCAGAAGGGAGATCCCGGCCAGAAGGAGTCGGCCATGAGGGGTTCACGATTCGTGTTGGCAACAGCCCTGGTGTGTCTGTCGGCGGCGATAGTGGCCGCGCAGACCTCCACCTCGCAGATTTCCGGCACCGTGTTTGACGCCTCCGGCGCGGTCGTTCCGGCGGCCACGGTCACGCTGGTGAACGAAGCCACGGGTGTGACGCAAAAACAGACCACGACCGAAGCGGGGGTGTTCGCCTTTCCCTCCATCCCCGTGGGCACGTACACGGTCAAGGTCGAGGCCACAGGCTTCAAGTCTTCGGTGCGCACCGGCAACACGGCTCAGGTGAACACGCCGGGGACCATCAACATTACCCTGGAAGTCGGCGCCGCCACCGAGAGCGTGATGGTCAGCGCCGCGTCCGAACTTCTACAGACCTCCACGGCGACGCTGGGCAACGTGGTCGAGCAGCGCTCCATCGTGACGCTGCCGCTGAACGGGCGCAATCCGCTGAACCTGCTGATGTACGAGCCGGGAGTGGTGCAGCGGTCAGGCAACACGGTAAACGTCAACGGCGCGCGGTCCACCGCGGCCAACGTGACCATCGACGGCATCGAGGCCAACGAGTCCACCTACTCCAACCCGGTTAACAACATCTTCCGCCTGAATCCCGACAATGTGCAGGAGTTCAAGGTCACCACCTTGAATCCCTCGGCGGAGGAGGGGCGCAACTCGGGCGCGAACGTCTCGATCGCCACGCGGTCGGGGACAAACGAGTTCCACGGCACGGTCTTCGAGTTCTTCCGCAACACCGCGCTGAACGCGATGGAGTTCTACGCTTCCGCGCAAGGCGGGAAGAAGCCGGTGATCCAGTTGAACCAATACGGCTTCGAGATCGGTGGGCCGGTGCGGAAGAACAAGACCTTTTTCTTCGGCAGTTGGCAGGGCCAGAAGGTGAACTTCGCCGACCCGATCGACAAAGCCTTCGGCGAGTCGGTGGATCTGTACACGCCGGCGGCTTTTTCGGGCGTGTTTCGCTACTGGGTCGCCGACCCGCGGAATCCGTTGGTCATCGGCGGGCAGCGCATCACTCAGAACAGCCCGCTGCTGGTCGATCCCCGCACGGGCCAGTACGCGCCGGGGGTCCGCGAGTGCACCGCGGCCGGCGACGTCAACTGCATTGCCTCCTTCAACGTCTTTGCCGCCGATCCTCTGCGCCGCGGCCTGGATTCCGCGGTCAAGTCCGTGCTGGGCGGATATCCCGCTCCCAACTCCTACAACGCGGGCGACGGGCTCAACACCGGCATCTATCAGTGGAATACGCCCTTCCAGATCCGCGGTCCGCAATACATGCTGCGGGCCGATCACATCCTCAACGACAAGCACAGCGTGTTCGGCCGCTGGCTGGGCGCCGAACAGCAAACCCTCAACGGCGACCCGCTCAACAGCCGTCCCGTGATCTTGCCGGGCTACCCGCCCCGCGGCGAGGTCTTCCGGCCGGCCACCAACATCGCCATCGGACTCCGCAGCGTGCTCTCGCCGCGCCTGGTCAACGAGCTCACCCTCGGCTTCTCCCGCTGGCAGTTCCTGTTCACCCAGGGTGAAGCCAACCCGAAGTTCCCCAACGCGCCGCGCTTCACCTTCAACAACTCCGACGTCGATTACACGGCCAACCCGCGCACTTACCGGGCAGTCAACACGCCGCAGCTCGTCGAGAACGTCAGCTACCTGACCGGCAGGCACGTCATGCGGTTCGGCGCCAACTTCCGCTTCTACCAGCACAACGACAAGCGCGGCGACGTGGGCGGCACCAGCCTGACGCCGGCCATCTCGCTGTCCCGCAGCACCCGCACCCCGGCCGGCATCAGCTTCCCGGCGGTGGCGTCGGCGACCACCGCGGGCATCGCTCCCACCGACTTGAACCGCTTGCAGGGGATGGTGAACGACCTGCTGGGCATCCCCGCCGGCCTGACCCAGGTGTTCATGGGGGATCTCAAGAACGACACCTTCTTGCCTTTCCGCTCCGGTGAAAAGGCCGTCACCCTGTGGGTGCAGGGGCAGCGGGCCAAGCAGTACAACTTCTTCGCGCAGGACGAGTGGAAGCTGCGCCGGAACGTTACCGTCAGCTTCGGCGTGCGCTGGGAGCTGAACCCTCCGCCGAGCGAGGCCGGCGGGCGCGTCTACGTGCCCAACAAGCCGATCGATGGCCGTGAAGGGCCGGTGACCTTCGTCCTGGCCAGCCGGTGGTTCAAGAGCTTCAACTGGGGCGCGCTGGCGCCACGGCTGGGCATCACCTGGTCTCCGGGAGGCTCTTCGAAAATGGTGATCCGCTCCGGCTATGGCATAGCCTTCGATCCGCTCAACACCTTCCAGGTGACATCAGTGGCGACGGCGGTGCCCGGCCAGACCTTCCGTTGCAGTTCCCAGTTCTCGGGTTCGGGCGGCGCGCTGGTGACCACCCCCGGCTGCCAGGCTGTCTCCGACGTCCGTCTCGGAGCGGGCTTCCCCAGCGAGATGACGCCGCCGACGGCGAAGCCCTCCAGTTTCCTTACCCCGCCCGCCCAGGTCCAGAGCAACGCGCCCCCGGCGCGCGTGTTTGACCCGGGCCTGAAGCTGCCGACGGTTCACATGTGGAACCTCACTGTGCAGCGGGAGTTGCCCGGCGGATACGTGGTGACCCTGGGCTACGTCGGAAGGCGCGGCACTCGGCTCTACCGTGCCTGGGACGCCAACCAGATCGACGTGAAACCGCTCCTGCCCTCCTTCCTGGCGATGCAGAAGAACATGGCCTTGAGCGGCGGCTGCCGCCCGGATGGCACGCTGGCCAACGGCTCGCCGTGCCCCGGGGCGGTCCCGGTGCCGTTGATCCAGCAAGGCATCATCACTGCGGCCTTTGCTAACACCGCCACCACCCAGACCGATTTGGCCCAGAACTCGGCCGGCAACTTCGGAGGCCGCCTCGAACAGGCGACTCTTGCCGCGGGCCTTCGCCCGAACCCGCAGTTCGCCCAGATCATGATGATCGACAACGGCGGCGACTCCTACTATCACGCCGGGCAGGTCCTGGTCCGCAAGCGCTTCAGCCAAGCGGGATTGCTGCTCAGCGGCTCGTACACCCTTGGCAAGTCCATCGACACGCTGTCGCTCGACCCGGTGGCTTCCACCGTGGGTGGGGGCCTGACCACCACCGGCGCCCGCACCGCCGCCGATGCCCGTAACTATCGCAACGAGCGGGCCCGCTCCGACTACGACCAGCGCCACGTGGTCAACCTCACCGGCATCTATGAGCTGCCCTTCGGCAAGGGCAAGAAGTTCCTGGGCAGCCCCCACCGGGTCCTGGATCTGCTGGCCGGCGGCTGGAGCCTCAACGGCATCTACACTTATCAATCCGGCGAGCCGTTCTCGGTGCGTTCTGGCGTGTTCACGGCGAACTCCACCGCCCAGTCCCGCGCCGCCTTGAAGTCCGGGGCCACTCTGCCCAAGGCGCAGTTGCAGGAGAAGGCCGGCGTGATCGGACCGGTGTTCTTCCCCAACGCCGATGCCTTCACGTTCCCGGAGCCCGGCGAGCTGGGCCTGGGCAGGAACATCTTCCAGGGACCCAGCTACTGGAACCTGGACGCGGGCGTCTCTAAAGGCTTCCAGATCTCCGAGCGCGTCCGCATGGTGCTGCGTGGCGAGTTCTTCAACGCCCTGAACCACCCCAACTTCCGCAACCCCCGCGACGCCAGCGTGGGCACTGCGGCGATCAATTCAGGGCTGTTCGCCCAGGCCTGCTGCGTGACCTTGTCCACGGCCAGCTCGGCGACCACCAACCAGAACGGCGAGAGCTGGCGCGTCCTCCAGTTCGCCCTCCGGCTGAGCTTCTGATGCGGCGCAGGGGCCGATGTCGCGTCTGTGGGCGGCCCTTCTGTGCTATCCTACAAGAGAAAGAAGACGGAGATTAAGGAAAAGACGAAGGAGTACCTACTCTAGGATGGTGCCGGCAGCAGATCTCAAGAAGCGCGTGGTGACCAAGTTTCGACAGCACAAGACCGATACCGGTTCGCCGGAAGTGCAAGTGGCGCTGTTGAGCCGGCGGATAGTGCAGCTCACCGGGCATTTCAAACTGCATCGAAAGGACCACTCCTCCCGGAGGGGGCTGCTGGGCATGGTGGCCCAGCGCCGGCGGCTGCTGAATTACCTCAAACGCAGCAGTCCGGCACGGTATCAGAGCCTCATCCAGGAACTGGGCCTCCGCCGCTAGAAGGTACGGGCAGGCCAGGCGGGATACCGCCCTAAGGGGGACCCGCGGGGGCCTCGATTCCAGGCCGACTCCAATCTTCCTCTTGGGCCTCCGGGCCCCAAACTGAACCGGCGCGGTTACCCCGGCCGGGTTTGGAGGGTTGATTATGGTTCATACTTGCGAAATCGATTTGGGTAGTTGTGTGCTGGCTTTGGAGACGGGCCGAGTAGCCAAGCAGGCCAGCGGCGCGGTGCTGGTGCGCTGCGGAGATTCGGTGGTGCTGGCCAGCGCCTGCGCCTCTGCGGAGCCCAAGCTGGGCGCCAGCTTCTTCCCCCTGACGGTGGATTACCGGGAGTACACCTACGCCGCCGGAAAGTTCCCCGGCGGATTCTTCAAGCGCGAAGGCCGCCCCTCGGAGAAGGAGATCATCACCAGCCGGCTGATCGACCGCCCCATCCGGCCGCTGTTTCCGGAGGGTTTCACCTGCGAGACGCAGGTCATCGCGATGGTGCTGTCGGCCGACCCGCTGCGGGATCCGGACACGCCGGGCATGGCCGGCGCCTGCGCGGCGCTGGCCGTCTCCGACATTCCTTTCCCGGAAATCCTGGGAGCGGTCCGGGTGGGCCTGGTGGACGGGAAGCTGGTGGTCAATCCCACTTACGAGCAGTCCCGCCTGGCCAGGCTGAGAATCGTGGTGGCCGCCACCGAGGGCGGCATCGTGATGGTCGAAGCCGGCGCCGCCGCGGTTTCCGAAGACGAGGTGTTGGCGGCCATTCAGTTCGGCCACGACTGCTGCCGCAAGGTGATCGCCGGGATCCGCGAACTGGTGGCCGCGGCCGGCAAGCCCAAGCGCGCGTTCACGCCGCCCCGCTTCAACCAGGAGCGGTACGAGCAGTTCGCCGCCGCCTACCGCGAGGAACTCACCGACGCCCTCGACGCCCAGAAATACGGCAAGCTGGAGAGCTACGCCCGCATCGAGGCCCTCGAGAAGAAGGCCCTCGAGGCCGCGGCCGAGGAACTCCGGGAGGAAACCGGCAGGCTGTTCGAGGGGCTCAGGGAGCGCATCTTCCGCGACCAGGTCCTCGTGGAGCGTCGCCGCCCCGACGGCAGGGCCTTCGACCAGATCCGTCCCATCTCGATCGAGGTGGGCGTGCTGCCCCGCACGCACGGCTCGGCGCTGTTCACCCGCGGCGAGACGCAGGCGCTGGTCACCGTCACCCTGGGCACCAAGGAGGACGAGCAGCGGATCGAGTTGCTGGATTCCTCGGAAACCTCCAAGCGCTTCATGCTCCACTACAACTTCCCGCCGTTCAGTGTCGGCGAAACGGCCTTCCTCCGGGCTCCGGGCCGCCGCGAGATCGGCCACGGGGCGCTGGCCGAGCGCGCCCTCAGCCCGGTAATCCCCGACGAAACCGCCTTCCCTTACACCCTGCGCGTGGTCAGCGACATCCTGGAGTCCAACGGCTCCAGCTCCATGGCCACCGTCTGCGGCGCCGCGCTCTCGCTGATGGACGCCGGGGTGCCCGTCGGCGCCCCGGTGGCCGGCATCGCCATGGGGCTGGTGATAGAGGGCGAGCGCTACGCCGTCCTTACCGACATCGCCGGCGCCGAGGATCACTACGGCGACATGGACTTCAAGGTGGCCGGCACCCGCGAGGGCATCACCGCGCTCCAGATGGACATCAAGGCGCCCAACGTCAGCGCCGAGGTGATGCGGCAGGCCCTCGAACAGGCGCGCCAGGCGCGCCTGTTCGTCCTCACCAGGATGGAGGAGGTGCTGGCCGCGCCGCGCACCGCGCTGTCCCCCTACGCGCCGCGCATCTTTATCATGACCATCCCGCCGGATAAGATCCGCGAGCTGATCGGGCCCGGCGGCAAGGTCATTCGCGGCATCACCGATCAGACCGGCGTCAAGATCGACGTCGAGGACGACGGCACGGTGAGGATCTACTCCGCCGACGAGGCGGCGGCCGAGAAGGCCCGCCAGATGGTCGCCGACATCGCCGCGGTAGCCGAGGTGGGCAAGACCTATCTCGGCAAGGTGGTCCGCCTGGTGGAGTTTGGCGCCTTCGTCGAGCTGTTCCCGGGCACCGACGGCCTGCTCCACATCAGCGAGGTCTCGGAAAGCCGCATTCGCAACGTGCGCGACGAGCTGCACGAGGGCGACCAGATCCTGGTGAAGGTGCTGGCCATCGAGGGCAACAAGATCCGGCTCAGCCGCAAAGCCATCCTGCGCGAGCAGCGTGACAAGCTGCACAAGGGCAAGAGCTGAGCCTTTCGTGGGGCGGCCTCTCAGGCCGCGCGGGGCTTAAGCCCCGCCTCCATAGGCGGGCTGAGAGCCCGCCGCGGGTTAAGAACCCGCCCCACGCAGCCCAGCCAGCACGCCCCGCATGTAGGCGAACGATTTGGCCAGGCCCGGCAGCGGGTCGTCCGCGTCGATCTCGTACTCCAGGTTCACGTAGCCCTGGTAGTTCATCTTCTTGAGCAGCCTGAACATCTGCGCCAGGGGCATGGCGCCGTCGCCCACCGGCACCTGCGTCTTACCATCCTTGAGATCGCGGAGGTCCTTGATGTGGAAGTCCAGCAGGCGGCTGCCGGCGCCCTGAATTGACTCCAGGACGTCGATTCCCGCGCGCGTGGTGTGTCCCACGTCGATGCACACGCCCACTCGCGGGTCCATTCCCTGAATGGCCTTCAGCGCGGACTCCGGCGTGGGGAAGTGCTTGTCCTCCGGGCCGTGATTGTGGACCGCCACCGCGATGTCGTACTGCTTGACCAGCTTCTCGATCTTGGGCAGCGTCTCGCGGGTGGGACCGATCGCCATCAGAGGCATGCCGCAGGCTTTGGCGTAGTCAAAGTAGCGGCGGATGTCCTCGTCGTCATCCTTCTGGATGTAGATGACCCCGCCGCTCACGACCTTCACGCCGGCCTTCTCGAATTCCCGAGCGCCCCGCGCCAACTCCTCCGGTGTGCTGCGGTAAGGCAGGTGGAATTCCTTGACGCTGGCGTACGGCACGTTCAACTGCCGGATCATTTTGATGGCCAGGGGTCGCTGAAACTGGCGCAACGAGTACGTGGCCAGGCCCAGCTTGAGGTCCTCGGCGGCGGCCGCGGCTGGCGGCACGGCCGCGGCTCCCACTGCCAGCGCCGGCGCGGCGCTGAGAAAGTGTCGTCGATTCATGGCAGAACCTTTATACCACGTAGCGGCCCGCCCCGCTCGCGGCGCTATCATGAGCAGATATGCAGCAGGTCAATGTCGGCATTGTGGGCCTCGGCAACGTGGGCTCCGGCACCGTCGCCATCCTGGCCGAAAACGCGGGGCAGATCGCGCTCAAGCTGGGATTCCCTCTGGTGGTGAAGGCGGTTTGCAGCCTGGATGCGGACCGGGTCCCCATCCCGGAGTCCCTCGGACCGGTCTTCAAGACCCTGGACTGGCGCCAGGTGGCCACTCATCCGGAAGTGGACATTGTGGTCGAGTTGGTCGGCGGAACCACCGTGGCGGCCGAGATCATTACCACGGCCCTGTCGCTCAAGAAGTCGGTAGTGACGGCCAACAAGGAACTCATGGCTGTGCGCGGCGCCGAGCTGTGGGGGCTGGCCATCGCCTCCGGCGCCAACCTGGCCATGGAGGCCAGCGTGGCGGGCGGGATTCCCATTCACGCGGTGCTCAGGGAAGGCATCTCCGGCGACCGCGTGGTGGCGCTCTACGGCATCTTGAACGGCACCAGCAACTACATCCTCACCGAGATGGAGAGGCGCGGCGCCACGCTGGAGGCGGTGCTGGCGGATGCCCAGCGCCTGGGCTATGCCGAGGCCGACCCCTCCGCCGACGTGGACGGTCTGGATGCCCGCTCGAAGCTGGCCATCCTGGCGGCCCTGGCTTTCGGCGAACACATCACCCCCTCGGACATTTTCACCGAGGGGATCCGGCGCATCTCCCCAGTGGACTTCCAGTACGCCTGCCGGCTGGCCCACACCATCCGGCTGATCGCGGCGGCGCGCCAGACCGCCGAGGGGCTGCTGCTGTCGGTGCGGCCGGCGCTCATCCCCAACGCCACCATCCTCGCCGGGGTGCGCGGCGCCTACAACGCCATCTGGGTGAAGGGTTTTTACGGCGAGGACACCTTCTACTACGGCCGCGGGGCCGGTTCCCGGCCTACCGGCGTGGCGGTGGTGAGCGACCTGATGCGGGTGGCGCGAGAGATCCTGCGGGGCAGCCCCGAGCGGGTTTCGCCCTTCGCCCACGAGCGGCTGGGGGAGTACCGGCCCCTGCCCGTGACCGAGCAAAAGCAGGCCTACTACTTGCGCTTCCGCGTCGCAGATCGGCCCGGCATTATTGCCGCCCTGGCGGGCATCCTGGCGCGCAAGCACATCAGCCTCGAAGCCGTCTTGCAGCTTCCTTGCGAGACCAAGCACGACCTGCCCTTCGTCATCACCATCGAACCGGCCTCCGAGCAGGCCGTTCGGGAAGCTTTGCAGGAGATGTCGCCTCTGAGTTTCCTGCTGGAACCCCCGCTGGCTATGCCTATGGCTCCGCCGCTGTGAGCGAACCGAGAAGAAAGCTGGCGGCGCTATATCCTGCGGCCCAGCAAGTAGGCGCCCAGGTAGGCGCCCACGCCGGCGGGCACGAAGTGGGTGACGTGCGAGGGCAGCGTCCGGAACAGTGCGGTCATCATTTCGTCGGCCGAGAGAGCAGCCACGTTCGGGTCGCCTCCCAGCCGGATGGCATCCGCCAAGGGCAGCGCCAGAATGCTAGCCAGCCCCCAGCGCCAGGCCCGTTGGGGCTTCATCGCGCCCAGCAGAATTCCGGCGATCAAAAACCCGCCGTTCATGAAGACCGCCCGAGTCACAGCGTCGGTTTGCGGTGGCAGGACCCGCTGAGGAAGCGAGGCCGCCAGGTAGCCCAGAAAGGCGGCCAGACACCACCAAAACAAATCGCCGGCCGCTCCAAACCTGGACGGCCCGCGAACAGACGGTATTTCGACGCGCCGAAACATAGTGGTAGAGCCCTACCTGAATCTACTATACCATGCCTAGGGCGGAAGTCAACAACCAGTTGAAAAGGAACCACTAAACCCTCTGGCATGCCCCCATTCCCACCGCCCCCAACCCCGGTTAGCCCCTCTAGGTTAACAAAAGATTACCTGGCAGCACCCACGAACGGCCCAGGACGCTCGCCTGCCGCTTGACAGTCGCCGCCTCTCGGTTGAGGAGCATCCCTGATTCTGCTATGCTCTCTGGTGGGTTCATCCTGATTCTGCCTGTCCAGAGAGGTTTGCCATGTCGGGTCATTCCAAGTGGGCGACCATCAAACACAAGAAGGCCGCCGCTGACGCCAAGCGCGGGCGTGTCTTTACGCACGTGATCAAGGAAATCACCCTGGCCGCCCGCAGCGGCGGCGACCCGGACGCCAACCCCCGGCTCCGCACCGCCGTTGTGGCCGCCAAGGCGGCCAGCATGCCGGCGGACAACATCAAGCGGGCCATCCAGCGCGGCACCGGCGAACTGGGGGGCGGGCAGATCGAAGAGGTGATCTTCGAGGGTTACGGCCCGGGCGGGACGGCCATCCTGGTCGAGGTCGCCACCGACAACCGCAACCGCACCGTGGCCGAAATCCGGCACATCTTGACCAAGCACGGCGGCAAGCTGGGCGAGCAGGGCAGCGTCTCGCGCCTCTTCGAGCGCAAGAGCCAGATCCTGATCGCTCAGGAGCGGGCCACCGAGGATCAACTCATGGAGACGGTGCTGGAGGCCGGCGCCGAGGACATCCGCAGTGATGGGACCAACTGGGAAATAGTCTCAGCCCCGGAGGCCCACGAGGCCGTCACCGCCGCCATTCAGAGGGGCGGAATCGAAACCGTCTCCGCGGCCGTCGCCATGATCCCCACGACCTCGGTCAGGTTGGAGGGTAAGGAAGCCCAGCAGATGCTAAGGCTCTCCGAGGCGCTCGAAGACCACGACGACGTGCAGGGCGTCTACTCCAACTTCGACATCGACGAGAACGTCATGGAGGCCCTGGCGGAGTAAGGGCCCGAGCGGTTGATGCGCATCCTGGGGATTGACTGCGGCGCCGAACGTACAGGTTACGGAATCATTGACAGCGACGGCCGCGAGCATCGCCTGGTGACCCTGGGTGTGATTCGCGCCCGGCCCAATCGCCCGCCCGAGCGGCGCCTGGCGGAGATCGCCCGGGGGTTGCGCGAGGTCATCGGCCAGTGGGGACCCGAGGCGGCGGCCATCGAGGAGGTTTTTCACGGGGCTAACGTCAAGACCACCCTGCGCCTGGCCCACGTGCGCGGGGCGGCGATGTTGACGGTGGCGGAAGCGGGGTTGGAATGCGGCGAGTATTCGCCTTCGGAGGTCAAAACCAGCGTGGTGGGCTACGGCCGGGCGGAGAAATCTCAGGTGCAAATGATGGTGCGCTCGTTGCTCGGCCTAACGCGCGAGGTGGAGTCCGAGGACGCTGCCGACGCCTTGGCGGTCGCCATCTGTCACGCCACGCGCCGTCTCCCCCCGGGGTCCGCCCGATGAGCTGGCTTTGGCTGCTCCTGGCCCCCATTGGTCTGGCCGCCGCAGAAGCCCCCAGGATCTCTTACTCGAAGTCGTTCCCCGGCAGCGTGCCCGCTTACGTGGCCATCACCGTGGACCGGGACGGGCGCGGCGAATACAGGGAAGCGCCGGATGACGCTAGTCCCGTGACCTTCCGGCTCGCCGGCAAGGAGACCGAGGAGATCTTCGCCCTGGTCGAGAAGCTCGCTCGCTTCACCCGGCCGCTCGAATCCAATCTGAAGGTGGCCAACACGGGCATTAAAACGTTCCGCTATCAAAGCGACGCGGAAGACCACGCGGTCAAGTTCAACTACTCGCTGGACCCCGACGCCCGCCTGCTCTGGGACTGGTTCGAGCGCGTCGCCGAAACCGAGCAGCACTTCATCGCCCTGGGGCGCGCGGCGCGCTATGACCGGCTGGGCGTCAACCAAGCCCTGCTGCGCCTGGAGACCTCCCGCGACCGCAACCGCCTGGTGGCTACGGAGCAGTTCCTCAAGCTGCTGGACCGCATTGCCAACAACGAGTCGTACCTGCACATGGCCCGCGAGCGCGCGGCCAAGCTGGCCGAATCCTTCCGCGCGGCCGCCGCCGGCAACCAGCAGCAATGACCCGCGCCCTGCTTCTGCTCTGCTTTCTGTCCGCCTCTGCGGCGGGCCTCCTGGCCCAGCCTCCGGACGAGGAGCGGGCCCTCGGCGAGGCGCTGGCCGAGGCCGGCTCCAGCGCCGTGGACATCCTCCGGGCTGTCGAGAACCACTTGGCCAAGTTCCCGAAAACGGAGCGCCGCGCTAACCTGGAACGCTTGCTGGCCCGCGCGGCCCTTGAGACCCGGGACAACCGGCGCATGGTCCTTTACGGCGAGCGCGTCCTGGCCCGCGAGCCCGACGACCTACAGCTCCTGGACCGTGTGGCGGCTGCTCTTCTGGCCGAGGAAGCCCCGGACAAAGAGCGCTGCCAGCGCGCCCTGGACTATGCCCGGCGCCTCGAGATGCGCCTTCGGGAACTGGCCCGGGAGAAACCTTCCGGGCGCGCCAGCGCGGCTGGGTGGCGCGAGGGCCTGGACCGCAACCTGGCCCGCGCGCTTCTCTATCAGGCCCAGGCCGACGGGAACCTCGGCCGGCTCGAGGAGGCCGTGGCTCTGGCACGGAAGGCCTACGAGACCTTTCCCAACGCTGAAGCGGCGCAGGAGATCGCGCGCTGGCTGGTCAACGCCGGCAAGCCCGAGGAAGCTCTGCGCCATTACGCCGATGCCTTCACTATTTCAGACCCCCGCGCCAGCGATGCCGACCGGGCCGCGGTCCGCGCGCGCCTGGGGGAACTCTACCGCAAGATGAAAGGCTCCGAAGCCGGGCTCGGCGACTTGATCCTGGAAGCCTACGATCGCACCGCGGCGCTCGCCGCCGAGCGCCGCCTCAAGCTGCGCCAGGTGGACCCCAACACCCAACTCACCAACCCCGCGGAGTTCACGCTCTCCGGACTGGACGGCGAGAAGCTCGCGCTGGCCTCCCTGCGCGGCAAGGTGCTGGTGCTGGACTTCTGGGCCACCTGGTGCGGGCCTTGCCGCGTCCAGCATCCCCTCTACGAGCAGCTCAAGGAGCGATTCAAAGACCGGCAGGACCTGGTTTTTCTCTCGGTCAACACCGACGAGGACCGCCAGGCGGTGCCGGAGTTCCTCGAACAGCACAACTGGAGCAAGAAAGTCTACTTCGACGACGGCCTGGCCAGCCTGCTGCGCGTTGACTCGATTCCCACTACCATCCTGGTGGGCAGGCAAGGGGAAGTCGTCAGCCGCATGGCCGGGTTTATCCCCGAGCGGTTCGTAGACATGCTCAGCGAGCGGATCCGGGAAGCGCTCAAGGCTTCCGAGCCGCGACCGTGAGGGAGCGGTCTCTATGGTGTTTCACCGCGTCGCTCTGATCGTGCTGGACAGCCTGGGCGTGGGCGAGTTGCCCGACGCGGCGCAATACGGCGACGCGGGCAGCGATACGCTGGGCAACATTGCCCGGCGGCTGCCGCTCCGCATCCCTAACCTTGTCGCCCTGGGCATCGCCAACCTCCGGCCCTTCGCCGGGCTGAATCCCGCCGCGGAGCCGCTGGGCGCCTACGGCCGCGCCGCCACCTCCTCGCCTGGCAAGGACACCACCACGGGGCACTGGGAGTTGGCTGGGGTGCAGCTCGCGCGGCCCTTTCCCACTTACCCGGACGGCTTCCCGCCGGAGATCATCAGCGCCTTCGAGCAGCGCATCGGTCGCCAGACCCTGGGCAACTATCCCGCCTCCGGCACCGAGATTATCGAGCGGCTGGGCGTCGAACACCTTTTAACTGCCCGGCCCATCGTCTACACCTCGGCCGACAGCGTCTTTCAGGTGGCTGCGCACGAGGAAGTCATCCCGCTCGCGGAACTCTACCGGATGTGCGAGCGCGCGCGGGAGATTCTGCGCGGACCGCACGAAGTGGGCCGTGTCATCGCCCGGCCTTTCCTGGGCCGCCCGGGCGCCTTCGTCCGCGACAGCGCCAATCGGCACGATTACGCCGTGCCGCCTCCTCCGGGCATGTTGCTTGACCGGCTGGCCGAGGCCGGAGTCTGTGTGCATGCGGTCGGCAAGATCTTCGAGATCTTCCTGGGGCGAGGCATCCGCGGGCACGCTAAGACCGCCGGCAACGCCGAGGGCATGGCGAAGACGCTTGAGGCGCTTGAGCAGGTCCCCGAAGGGCTGGTTTTCACCAACCTGGTGGATTTCGACTCGCTGTATGGTCACCGCAACAACGTCGAAGGCTACGCCGCGGCGCTGGAAGCCGTGGACGCCTGGCTGCCGGAACTGCTCGGGCGGCTCCGACGGGACGACCTGCTGATCCTGACCGCAGACCACGGCAACGACCCCACCACGCCCTCGACCGACCACAGCCGGGAATACGTCCCGCTGCTGGTCTATGGCCCAGGCGCCCGGCGGGGAGTCAACCTGGGGACCCGGCCCACACTGGCCGATATAGGACAGAGTGTGGCGGCGAGTTTCGGAATCGAGCTTGAGAAAGGAACGAGTTTCCTGGAGGCGATCCTATGAGAAGACCCTTGATGGCAGGCAACTGGAAGATGTATAAGACCGCGGCGGAGACCGCCGCCTTCTTCGAGAAGTTCCGCCCGCTGGTGGAGACCTCCGGGCACTGCGATATCGTGATCTGCCCTCCCTTTACCAACCTGCCGGCGGCGGTGGAAGCGGCGCGCGAGACGCGCGTCGAGATCGGCGGCCAGAATCTCTACTGGGCCAAGGAAGGCGCCTACACCGGCGAGGTCTCGGGGCCGATGCTGGCGGCGGTGGGCGCAAGCTGGGTCATCGTCGGCCACAGCGAGCGCCGGCAGTACTTCGGCGAGACCGACGAAAGCGTGCTGAAGAAGACCGTAGCCGCGCTAGAGGCCGGCCTGCGGCCCATTGTCTGTGTCGGCGAGAGGCTCGCCGAGCGCGAAGCCGGCCAGACCGAAGCCGTCCTGCTCAAGCAGTTTCAGGAGGGCATCGCGCCGCTGGCGCCGGAGCTGTTCGCCCGCATCGTCGTCGCCTACGAGCCGGTCTGGGCCATCGGCACCGGGAGAACCGCGACGCCGGAGATGGCGGCTGACGCGCACCGCTTCATCCGCGCGCAAATCGGGGCTCGCTATGGCAAGGACGCCGCCTCCGCCGCGCGCATCCTCTACGGCGGCAGCGTCAAGCCGGACAACATCAAGGGCCTGATGGCCCAGCCCGAGATCGATGGCGCCCTGGTGGGAGGCGCCAGTCTGGACCCGACAGGGTTCGCTTCGATCGTGAACTTCTGACGCCGCCCGTTTGTCGCCCGGTGGTGAGATAATCCATCTACTGAGACTCACCATGCCCAGACCGCCCGCCTGGCTTCTCCTGCTACTGCCCGCCCTGGCCTCCGCTCAGGCGTGGCAGCCGAAGATCATCGACGCCCATGTGCACCATAACGGGGAGATCACCTTCCTGCGCCGGCTGGTGACCAGACTGCGCGCCGCCGACGCCATGGCCCTGTTGATCACCGCCCCCAAGGACCTCGACAGCGTCGCGTCTTTCGTCCGCCGCTACCCCACCCGGTTGGCCGGCCTGGGCGAGATCAAGCTCGACGACCCCAACGCCGTGGAGATGGTGGACCGCTTCCACGCCGCGGGCTTCCCCGGCTTGGGAGAACTGACTCGGCCCCTCAAGAACTACGACGACCGCAGCTACTGGCCCATTTACGCCCGGGCCGAGAACTACCGCATGATCCTGCTGTTTCACACCGGCATCGTGAACCGCCCCACGCCGGAGGTTCCCGAGGACGTGAGCATCGACCGTATGCGGCCCGCCACCCTGGATGCCATCGCCCGGCGCTTTCCCGGGGTGACCATCATCGGCGCGCACCTGGGCAACCCCGATTACGCCTACGCCGCCGAGATCGCGCGCTGGAACCCCAATCTGTACTTCGATCTCTCCGGTTCGACGCTCATCAAGAAGCAGGGGGACTACACCTTCTTCAAGTCGCTGTTCTGGTGGTCGAGCGTGGTCAGCCCGCACACGCCAAAGTCCAAGGCCAGCGCCTTCGAGAAAGTGGTCTTCGGCTCAGACGTCTTCAACGGGGAGTTGGAGGAGTTTGATCGCACCCTGGACCGCTACCGCAAGATGCTGGACGCCTGCGGGGTGGCGCCCGAGGCGCAGGCCAACATCTTCGTCGGCACCATGTGGCGCATCCTGAAGTCGCGGCCGCGATAGGCGCGGCGGCATCACCCTTTTTTCTGATCCCTCACCAGCCAGAACACCAGCGCCGTGGCCACCAGCGGCACCAGGCTCGCGCCCAGCAAGATGGGTCCGAAGGAGTAGCGGTCCGAGATCCGGCCGATCAGGTAGGTCGAGATGATCGTGCCAATGCCTGCGCCCGTGCCGCTCATCCCGCTCACCGAGGCTACGGTTCCGCTGGGGTACAGGTCGCAGGGCAGCGACAGGGCCATGGTGGACCAGGCCGCGTAGGCGAACGTCGAGACCGCGAACAGGGCCACCAGCACTGCGAGGCTGGAAACGAATACGGTCGGGATCAACAGCGTCATCCCCAGCCCGCAGATCAGGATCACGAACTTGCGGGCCTTCAGCACCGGCCAGCCGCGGCGGATCAGGTGGCTGGACAACCCGCCGCCGAAGAAGTTGCCCAGGTCCGCGGCCAGAAACGGCGCCCAGAAACCAACCAGCGTCTTCTCAAGCACGAAACCCTTCGACACCAGGTAGATCGCGAACCAGTCGGTGATGAAGAACCAGACCGGGTCGGTCAGCGAGCGGCCCAGAATGATGCCCCAGGTGTGCTTGAGACCGAGCAAGCGGCTCCAGGAGGCCGGCCGGTCATGCTCGCCCCCGGCGAGGGCGCGTGCCTCCGTCTCCTGTTCCTCCCGGCGGGCTCTCAGGATCCACTCGCGCTCGCGGGGATCAATGTTGGGGTGCACCTCGACCGGGTGATAGAAGCGCCTCCAGGCCAGCACCCAAGAGAACCCCAGCAGCCCCGTAATCAGAAACGCCGGGCGCCAGCTTCCAAACCCGTGATACAGGCCCAGCACCAGAAACGGAGCCACGGCGCCTCCCACCGCCGAGCCGCTGTCGAACAGCGCCACGGCCCAGCCGCGCTCGGCTTTCGGGAACCATTCCGCGACGGTTTTGGTCGCCCCGGGCCAGTTGGCCGCTTCGCCCGTTCCCAAAAGGAACCGGAACACCACGAAGCTCTTGAGTCCCCGCGCGGCCGAGGTCAGCATGGCGGCCACCGAGTACCAGCTCACCGTCAGCAGTAGCCCCCGGCGCGTGCCCACCCGGTCCAGGACCCGCCCCGCCACCGTCTGCATCAGGGCGTACGCCACGCGAAAACCGATCACGATCAGCGCGAAGTCCGAGTTGTTCCAGTGGAACTCTTCTTTCAGCCGCGGCGCCAGCACACTGAGCGTCTGCCGGTCGATGTAGTTGATGACCGTGGAGGCGAACAGCAGCCCGCCAATCCACCAGCGCAGGTGCGGGATGATGCGGGGGGCGCGGGTCAATCCCATCAGCGTAGCACCGAGGGTCTCACGGCAGCTCAACGATCCGCTTTACCGCCGCTTCGACGGCGGCCAGTTCGGCTCCGCTGGCGCGGCTGACGCAGGAGCGCAGCCGGTGTTTCGACACCGCGCGGATCTGGTCCACAACGGCCACGGCCGGCCGATCGCCACACCGGACGGCGACGCGGATGGGCGGGTATGCTTCTGGCGAAGAAGACAGCGGCACGACTACCACAGTCCGGCGATGCGCGTTGACTACGTCGGCTGAAAGCACCAGGCAGGGGCGCGTCCTTGAGATCTCCGAGCCGAGTGTCGGGCCAAGCGCCGCCAACCAGATCTCACCGCGCCGGGGAGTCATCCCAGGGCTCCTCGACGGCGTCGTTGAGGGCATCCATCTCTTGCTCAATCGCGGCTGCTTCCGGGTCTGCGTTAGCGAGCTGGCAGGCGCGTATCAACTCCGCGTCCCGCCGGCGCAGGCTCGCTTCCAGGGCGGCGGCGACGTACCTGGAGCGTTCCCGCGAGGGGACTTGGCGGAGGAGGCGTTCCGCCAAGCCAGACGGCAGAGAGAAGGTCATCTTTATGGCGGCCATACTGCAACCATTATGGCACATGCACCGCTCCCTCACGGTCGCGGCTCGGCAAGTGGCTGCGCACATGAGGGAAATGCAGCCGAGCCACGACGGGGTACCCTTTGGGTCGCGGAAAGCCGCTTCGATGTCAGCCAACGCCCGTGGCGCGACCTCAACGTGAAACGCCATGCCGCTTCCGCAGTTCTTCGAGCGCTTCGCGTGCCGGCCGGCCTTGACCACGTTCAAACTGGCCGACAGCTTCCTTGATGGCGGCGACGGCTTCGACCCTGTCGAGCCTGTCCAGAAGCGCCTGATAGCTTCTGGCGTCCTGGACTACGAGCTCGGCGCGGCCGTTGACGGTGAGCACCAGCGGGGTTCTTTTCCGCTTGAGCCGGCTCGCGTAGCGCTTTATGTTCCGCTGAAACTCGGTGACGGAGCGGATTTCTCTGAGATCGATCATGACGGGCGCCTTTCGGCATGCTTTAAGCAGACAATTCTATGATACCATCGGACCGCTCCCTCACGGTCGCGGCTCGGATTTGGGCCGCTTCCCCGGCAGGCCGGCGGGGTTCTCGCGGGTGCGCTCCAGGTAGGTCCCCTTGACGGCGCTGCCCAGGGAGACGGCGGATTCGCCGAAGCGGTCGCCGGCCGGAATTCGAGCTCGTCAGGACTTCTCGACCAGTCTCTCCCTGTTCTCGTTCCACCACTTGTCCCACTTCTCAGGGTCACTGCCACCGAAGAAAAAGCTCTTGCCAGTGAGGCGCCTTAGCGACGAGGCGGCTGCCTTACGGACACCCTTTTCGGGGTCGCGCAGAGCCCGGATGAGTTCCGGGACCATCTCCATCGCCTTCGCAGATTTCAGGCCGCCCAGCGCTTCAATCACGCTCTCCCTGATGAATGAATCCGCGTGCTTGGCCGCCGATTGGAGCGCCCCAAGCGCTTCCTCAGACGGCTCTCCCCTGCAAACATTTCGGAGGCTCAATCGGGCGGTTTTCCGAACGTTATCATAAGAATCCCTCAGAGCAGTTATCAGAGCCGGCACGGCCCGACCCGGTCCAACGAACCCGAGGGCCTTGACCACGCACCATCGTACATGGGGATCGGGCTCCTTCAGAGCGTCGATCAAGTCGTCCAGCGCCTCTGGGCCCAGCCACATCCGCAACAGTTCGTGCAGCTGCCACTCGAAGTGGGCATGCTCCCTCAGGGACATGCTCGAAGGTGCTGATCTGGCGACTTCCTCCACTACGAGTTCAACGATGTCTTTGTTGTTTACTATCTTCTTTCGCATAGGCACCCGCCTGTCCACTAGTGAGAGCGTCTCCGGCGTCAGGACCAGGACTGAACCGACGCAATCGAACCGGGCATGGTCGTCTTGGCCTGCCGGGTACGGTTAAGCATACACCAACTCAGGCCGGGAGCGGCTTCTCACAGCTTGTTGCGGCGCCTCTTCCCCGGCAGGCCCGCCGGGTTCTCGTGGGTGCGCTCCTGGTAGGTTCCCTTTTTCGCCGTTGCCGTGCTGTAACGCTATGCGTTACAGTGGTAGGAGCAGGGTGAATGATCAAGAGCTTTCGCCACAAAGGCCTCAAGCTGCTTTTTGAGAGCGGGGAGCACAGGGGCGTTCCTGCCGATATGGCTGAACGCATCGTCCGGCGGCTGGACGCGATCAACGCTGCAACAGTTCCCACCGACCTGAACCTCCCCGGCTTCGGCCTCCACGAGCTGAAAGGTGATCGGAAAGGAACCTGGAGCCTAAGAGTCAGCGGGAACTACAGGATCACTTTCAGCTTCAGGGAAGGCGACGCGTTCGACGTTCATCTTGAGGACTACCACTAAGGAGAGCAGGACGGTGAACCACAGAAAAAGACGCCCAACGCATCCGGGAGCGATCCTGAGAGAAGACGTCCTTCCGGAAACGGGAATCACGCAAGCGCAGCTCGCAGAAATGCTGGGAGTCTCGCGCCGGACAGTCAGCGAAATCCTGCACGAGCATCGCCCGGTTACCCCGGATATGGCTCACCGGCTCGCGCGAGTCTTCAACACCACCCCTGCATTCTGGTTGCGTCTCCAGGAAGCTGTGGACATTTGGGACACGTTCGAAGCACGCCGCGGCGAATACATCCGGATCAGGCCCCTGGAGACCGCAAACTCCAGGTAGGACTACTGGCGGGTGGCCACGTCAGTGTCTCCTCCGCTTCCCCGGCAGGCCCGCCGGGTTCTCGTGGGTGCGCTCCTGGTAGGTCCCTTTGACGGCGCTGCCGAGCGACACCGCGGCCTCCCCGAAGCGGTCGCGCAGGCGGTCGGCGGCGGCCAGGGCACGGGTCCAGCGCTCGCTCGCCGGCTCCTCCAGCAGGCTCATCTGCCCGGGAAGCGCCTCCAGCGACGACGCCTGCACCCCCAGCAGGCGCACCGGGCGACCCCGTTTCCAGTTGTCGCGGAACAAGCGCCGGGCCTCGCCGAGCAGTTCGGTGTCGAGCTGCGTGGCATGATCCAGCGTGTGCGCCCGGGTGATGGTGGAGAAATCCTTGTAGCGCAGCTTGAGCTGCACGGTGCGGGTGAACAGGCCGTGCTCGCGCAAGCGGCGGGCGACCATCTCGGCGAGCCGGGCCAGCGTGGCGTCCAGCAGCTCCGCATCGGAAGTATCGAGGTCGAACGTGTGCTCGTGGCTGATCGACTTGGGCGCCTCCTCGGCGCCGATCTCGCCGTCGAACCAGGCGCCCGCGTCCAGCCCGCGCGCCTTGCCCGCCAGCGCCAGGCCCCATTTGCCGAAACGTTCCTCCAGAACCGCCTCGTCCAGACGCGCCAGGTCGCCAACGCGGCGGATGCCAAGCGCCTGCAACTGCCGCTCGGTGACCTTGCCCACGCCCGGTATCTTGCGCACCTCGAGCGGCGCCAGGAACGCTGGCTCCATCCCAGGCAGCACCCACAGGACGCCGTTGGGTTTGGCCTGATCGGAGGCCACCTTGGCCACCATGCGAGAAGCGGCGATCCCGACTGAGCAGTTCAGCCGGGTTCGGCTCTTGATCGCCTCGTGGAGCGCGTGCGCCGCCTTGAGCGGGGCCCCGAGCAGCCGCTCGGCGCCGGTCATGTCCAGGTAGGCTTCGTCGATCGAGGCCATCTCCACTTGCGGCGAGAACTCGCCCAGGATCTCAAAAACCTTCTCCGAATACTCGCGGTAGCGGTGCGGGTGACCGTCCAGGAAGATCGCCTGCGGGCAGCGTTGGTAGGCGGTGCGCAACGGGAGGGCCGAGTGGACCCCATACTTGCGCGCCTCGTAGGAAGCCGCCGACACCACGCCCCGCTGGTTGGGCTGCCCGCCTACCACCACCGGCTTGCCCTTGAGCGACGGGTCGAACAACTCCTCGACCGAGACGAAGAAGGCGTCCATGTCCACGTGGAAGATCGTCTTCACCGGAGGAACCTTGCAGCCAGTACCCGCTCGAATCCCGCCAGGTCAGGCACGGTGCGCACGTCACGCCAAGGCGGTCCCAGCATCTCCCGCACCGGCCCGGCGGTCTTGAATCCCAGCTCGACCACCAGCCAGCCGCCGGGCTTGAGCACCCGCGCGGCATCGGCCACCAGCCGCCGGTACATGTCCAATCCCGCCGGCCCGCTGAACAGCGCCACGCGCGGCTCCCAGTCTCTGATTTCCCGCTGGAGGCCCGCCTCTTCCCCTTGCGGAACATAGGGGGGATTGGAGACCACCAGGTCGAGGCTGCCCGCCGCCACAGCCTCCGTTACGTCGCAGGCCAGCAAGCGGATGTCCGCCCGCAACCGGCGCGCGTTTTCCGCAGCCACCGCCAGCGCCGCCATCGAGATATCGCTCGCCCAGACCGGTCGGGCAAGCTCCAGGCTCAACGTGATCGCGATAGCGCCCGAGCCGCAGCCCACATCCAGGATCCGGCGCGCCTGCGGCGCCAGCTCCAGCGCTGTCTCGATCACGTGCTCGGTCTCCGGACGCGGGATCAGCACATCCGGAGTCACCAGAAACTCGCGGCCATAGAACTCCTGCCGCCGGGTGATGTACTGCGTGGGCTTGCCGGCGAGCCGTTCACGGAGGCCGCCCTGGTAAGCGTCATAGGCGGGCGGGCGCAGCTCCTCTTCGGGGTGGCTGTAAAGGTAGGCGCGCGGGCAGTTCAGGACGTGGCACAACAGCACCTCGGCGGTCAAGCGCGGCGCGGCCACCGCGCCCTCTTCAAGAAGCTTCGAGCCTTGCCGGAGTGCTGTCTGGATGGTCACGGGCGGGGCCTGCGACCTCGGTCTGCTGCTTGAGTTTCTCCGCCTGGTAGTACGTGGTCAGCGCATCGATCACCTGGTCCAGGCGGCCATCCATGATCATATCCAACTGGTAGAGCGTCAGGCCGATGCG